>JAJDTN010000393.1 GCA_022827165.1 Candidatus Latescibacterota bacterium | reverse complement strand
TGGCGCGGCGCCGGCGGTTCGCCGGCGCCCAAGTGGTATCCCGGCGCGTCGCAGCGGCGCGCCGGTTTTTTTTATGGCCAACCCTCGGCGGCGCCCCTCGGCCGTGACTATCCTTCAGCACATGCTCGATATCGGAATCTTCGCCCCCTTCGGCAGGGACCACGAGCGCAACCGGGCCTTCTGCCGCGACACGGCGGTGCGCCACATCGTGCTGAGCGTCTCCGACGCGTCCGGCGGCGAGGGTACGCCGGCGGCCGGGGACCTGGCCCGCCTGGCCGGAGAGTACGCCGCCGAAGGCGTGACCCTGGCGGCGCTGACGCCGCCGCGGGTGCCCCAGCAGGCCTTCGCCGACGCCGAGGTGCGCGAGCGCGAGCTGGAGTCCATCGGCCGGCTGCTGGAGTCGATGGGGACCGCGGGCGTGCCCTATGTGCACTTCTACCTCAACGTCGACCCCCTCTCCGACGATAGCGAGCGCGCCGCCCTGTGGCAGGGGCTGGTCGAGTACTACCGCGGCCTGGCCGAGCGCGCCGAGGCGGCGGGGGTGAAGGTCTCCACCCATCACTACCACGTCCCCGACCGCCTGCTGTGGAACTACGAGTCGATGTCGCGGCTCCTCGACCAGGCCCCCAGCGCCAACACCGGCGTCACCTTCTGCCAGGGCAAGTCGCAGATGGCCGGCGACGACCTGGTGGCCAACATCCTCGACTACGGGGACCGCATCTTCATGTTCCACGCCCGCGACGTGGAGACCCGCCCGGCCGGCCCGGTGCCGACGGAGCTGCGCGAGCGCTTCGAGCGGCTCGGCTACCTGGAGGTCGCCTTCGGCACCGGCGAGGTCGACATGGCCGGCTGCTTCCGGGCCCTCAAGCGGATCGGCTACAAGGGCCAGGTCTACCCCGAGCACTACCCCTCCATCGCCGGCGACTCGGCGGCGGGGCTGGCGTGGACCGTCGGTTACATGCGGGCCCTGGACCAGGCCATCGAGGTCTGACGCGCTCACCCATGGGGCCCTTCACCGGCCTGCTGACGCTGTGCTTCCTCGCCGCCGGCGCGGCCTCGGGACAGCCGCCCTCCCCCGCCCGCACCGACAGCCTCCGGGAGGACTTCCACCGCCGCCTGGTTCTGGCTCTCGACCTCGGCGACGCCCAGCGGCAGTCTCTGCGGGACCTGAGACAGCGCCTGCAGGAGGAGCTCGACCTGCTGCGCCTCCAGATCGCGGAGGGCCTCATCTCGCCCCGGGGGGGCCGGGTGCGCTACCGCCAGGCGATCGACGCCTACGGGGCGGGGCGGGACTCGGTGCTCACCGCGGACCAGCTGGCCCTCATCGACCGGGCCCGCCGCTACCAGCGGCAGCGCTGGCTCGATCCCGGACAGCACTTGGAGCCCATGGGGCTGGCGGACCTCCTCTACCTGTCGCCGGAGCAGCGGCGGCAATGGCTGCAGCTGCTGACGCAGCTGCGCGGGGAGGTGGCCGCCCTCAAGAAGGCAGGCCGCCCGCCGTCGCCCGACGACTACGAGGACCTACAGGAGCGCCACCGGACCGGTTTTGAGGAGCTCCTCACCGCCTCGCAGCGCGTGGAGCTGGAGCGCCTGGAGCTGGCGGAGCGGAGACGGCAGGAGGAGCAGGAGCGCCTGTCGCTGCTGGAGCGGTACGGCGCCATGGCGGACTCGGCCGCCGGCGCGGACTCCACCGCCGTGGCGGGAGGGGAGTAGATCATGGCCCTGGTACCCTGGATCCGCATCGGACAGCCCCTGGAGAACGTCCTCGACGACTACGAGCGCATCCTCGACGCCTGGGACGCGGGCGGCATCCGCGGCCTCGTCTTCGGGCGGCTGGTCTTCGCCAACGGCGAGGGCGGGTTCACGGTGCCGGCCTTCCGCCCCGACCCGGAGCCCTTCCGCCGGCGCGGCCTGGAGCTGGCGCCGGCTTCGGCGGAGCCCGACGCGGCCCGGGAGAAGCAGCTCCACGCCATGCTCGACGACGTCAAGCGCCGGGGCTGGCCGGTGCTCGTGTTCTGCCCCGGCCAGAGCACCCACAGCGTCTCGGCACCGCCCGGGCACGATCCCTTCGGCGCCCTGTCCCACGCCGCCGTGTGGGAGGACGTGTTCAGCGCCTTCCCCCAGGCCGACGGCGGCGTCATGGACGGCTGGGCGGAGCTGCCCTACGAGTACGGCGCCGTCTTCCGCGGGCTCACCGCCGCCGACCGCCGCCGGGCGGAGGCCACCGGCCACGACGCCGACCGCCTGGACAACGGCCGCCGTCAACTGATGGAGGCGTTCTCGCGGCTCACCCCCCGGCGGGTGCGCTACTACGGCCACCACGGCATGCTCTCGGCCGTGAACCTTTTCGACCTGCGCGAGGACGGCCTCCACTGGCTGCGCTGGCGCCGCGAGGCGAGCCTCGCCGAGGGCCGGGCGTTCCGCGCCGAGGTCGACCGGCTGCCGCGCGAGCTGCTTCTCGGCAACGGCCTGCGCACCGCCATGTTCACCGGTATCACCGGCATCGACTACGCCGCCTGGGACGAGATCCTCGACCTGATGCTGGTGAAGCACTACTTCTGGCAGCGCGGTTTCGACGGCCTCTACGGCACCATCACCCGCTGGGTGGAGAAGGTGAAGGAGCTGAACCCGGGGCTGACCGAGGCCGACTGCTTCACCGTGGTGCGCGCCTGGTTCGGCACCGACCTGCCGGAGGTCGAGTCCAGGGCCGACATGGACCACGGTTTCCCCCAGGCCTTCTTCGACGAGACCGTGGCCGAGGAGACGCGGCGCGCCCTGGCCGCGGCGAGCCGGCCCGAGAAGGTGCTGCCCTGGGTCGACACGGGCCGCATGCCTCACCGCGGCGACCCGATGACGGCGGGCGACCTCAAGCGCATCCTCGAGGCCTCGGAGGCGGCCGGCCTGCGGCGCTTCCTGTTCCACAACCACGGCCACCTGACGGCGGCGGAGTGGAAGGTGATCTCGCGCATGTGCGGCCGCGAGTGGGACGAGGACGCCGAGGGCTACTGGCCGCCGAACTCGCCCCCCAAGGAGGTCTTCCGGTGACCGCCCTGGCCCTGCCGGTCCGCTGGTACCGCGGCGCCGGCTACTACAAGGGAGAGGCGCGGGACGACGGGCTCGTCCACGCCACCCTGGACCTGGAGCTGGAGCGCACCGCCTTCATGATCGTCGACAGCGACTGCGGCGCCGGGAACCCGTACGTGGAGGAGGGGATCGCCCCGGCCCTGGCGGCGGCGAGGGCCGCCGGGATGCACGTGATCTACATCCACAACGACTTCTCCCTGTGCGACGAGCCCGGCAGCATCAAGCGCGAGATCCACGGCACTCGCTGGGGAGACGCGGAGGCCGGCCCCCGCGGGGCCCCGCCGCGCGAGCCGGTGAAGCCGGACTACTCGCCCTCCATCGAGCCCCTGCCCCACGAGCCCGACTTCCCCAAGCGGGAGTGGTCGGGCTTCCACGAGACCCACGTCGACTACCACCTGCGCTGCCACGGCATAGAGAGCCTGGTGGCCGTGGGGTTCTCGCAGCGCTCCTGCCTCTACTTCACCTGCGCCGGCGCGGTGGAGCACAACTACCGCGTCATCATGCTGCGCGACTGCACGTCCTCGGCGGAGTATCCCGACACCGTCGACGAGTCCCTCGAGGAGGGCGGGTGGCTGCGCAAGGTGATGCTGCGCAACTTCGAGCACGTCGTCGGCTACACCTCCACCAGCGCCGAGTTCGCCGGCGCCCTGAAGGCCGCGGGCCGGCCGTAGCTCCGGGGCACCACGGCGGCCTCACCAGAGGCCATGCGCGTCTCCATGTCCCCGGCCGCCACCTGCCGGCACACCTCGGCTGGCCAGCCGCCGGTCCTGGCCGGCCACCCCTTCCAGTCCACCCGGCGCAGGCCGCCTCTGGCGGCCCCTACCGAAGAACGAGGAGGCTGACGGGATGCACCTGTTCGCTTCTCTGGTCCTGCTGTTGTCAGGCAGCGCGCTCCAAGCCGACGAGGCCCTGCGGAGAGCCGCTGCGGAGACCATGGTCAAGGCGGCGCGGTATTTCCGCGGCCACGTGGCCGCCGACGGCGGCTATCTCTGGCTCTACAAGAGCGATCTCACCCGGCGCGAAGGCGAGGGCATCGCCTCGCCCACCACCATCTGGGTCCAGCCCCCGGGCACGCCTTCCGTGGGCATGGCCTTCCTCCGGGCGTACGAGGCCACTGGCGACACCCTCTTCCTCGACGGCGCCGTCGAGGCGGCTCGAGCCCTGGCCTGGGGGCAACTGGCTT
>JAJDTN010000101.1 GCA_022827165.1 Candidatus Latescibacterota bacterium | reverse complement strand
AGGCGAAGCCGCTGTCCGGCGCCGCCCGCAGCAGCTCCCGGAGGCGGTCCAGCTCCTCGTCGGGCTCCCCGGCGGCGGCGGCCCCGGCGGCGAAGAGGGCGATCACCGGGGAGAGGAGTCGGCCGCGGGCGTTCAAGGGCTGGCGCCGCGGCGCTGGCGGAAGACCTCGTAGAGGGCGATGCCGGCGGCGACGGAGGCGTTCATCGAGCCGGCCTGCTCGCGGCCCATGGGGATGCGGGCGACGAAGTCGCAGCTCTGGCGGACCAGGGGCCGCAGGCCGCGCCCCTCGGCGCCGACGACGAGGGCCCCGGGGCCGGTGAAGTCGAGGGAGTCGAAGGAGCGGTCGCCGGCGGCGTCGAGACCGGTGACCCACAGGCCGGCCCCGCGGGCCCGGGTGAGGGCCTGCCGCAGGTTGGCCACCCGGCAGAGGGGGAGCTGCTCGGCGGCCCCGGCGGCGGCCTTGGCGGCCGCGGGCGTCAGGCCGGCGCTGCCCCGGCGGGGGACGACGGCGGCGTCGGCCCCCAGGGCGTGGGCGGTGCGCAGGATGGCCCCGAGGTTGTGCGGGTCCTGGATGCCGTCGAGGAAGACCAGGAAGCCGGACTCCCGGGTCCCGGACAGGACCTGCTCGAAGTCGGCGTAGGAGCGGGCCGCGAGCAGGGCCACGACTCCCTGGTGATTCCCGTCCCCGGCGGCCCGGTCGAGAGCCGGGCGGTCGCGCACGTCGACGGGCACGCCGAGCTGGCGCGCCCGGACGCGGATCTCGTCGACCACGTCGCCGCGGCCGCCGCGCACCAGCAGCAGGCGGTGGACCGGGCGCTCCGACTGCAGCGCCGCGAGGACGGGCCGCCGGCCGAAGAGGACGTCGCCGCCGCCGGGACGGCTCAAGGCGTCGCAGGTCCGGCGGCGGCGGGCACGGTCAGGCCGGCTCCCCGGTATCGGCGTCGGCCTGCTGCCGCCACCGGCTCAGAAGCTCCAGGGCCTCCATCGGGGTGGTGCGGTCCAGGTCGAGGTCGCGCAACTCCTGCAGCAGGCGCGAGGCCTCCGGCGGCGGGCCCTGGCCGAAGAGGTCCATCTGCGAGGTGTCGACGGCCCGCCGGCCGCTCCCGGCGGAAGCGCCGTCACCCTCCTCGAGGCCGGCCAGGATCTCCTCGGCGCGCAGCAGGACGGCGGCGGGCATGCCCGCCATGCGCGCCACGTGGATGCCGTAGCTGCGGTCGCAGGGGCCGGGGGCGAGGCGGTGCAGGAAGTGGACGCGGTCGCCCTCCTCGCGCACCTGGACGTTGACGTTGCGCACCCGGTCGAGGCGGTCCTCCAGCTGGGTGAGCTCGTGGTAGTGGGTGGCGAAGAGCGTTCGCGGGCGCGCCAGGCCGTTGTCGTGGAGGTACTCCACGACCGCCCAGGCGAGGCTGAGGCCGTCGTAGGTGCTGGTGCCGCGGCCGAGCTCGTCCATCAGGATCAGGCTGCGGGGACCGGCGTTGTTGAGGATCGTGGAGGCCTCGTTCATCTCGACCATGAAGGTGCTCTCGCCACGGGCGAGGTCATCCGAAGCGCCGACGCGGGTGAAGACCCGGTCCACGACCCCGATGCGGGCGCCGCGGGCGGGGACGAAGGCGCCCATCTGGGCGAGGACGACGATGAGCCCCACCTGCCGGATGATCGTCGACTTGCCGGCCATGTTCGGCCCCGTCACCAGCAGGATCTGCTCGCCGTCGCAGTCCAGGCTCACGTCGTTGGGCACGAAGCGGCCCTGGGGCAGCCGGCCCTCGACGACGGCGTGGCGTCCACCCTCGATCTCGATGACGTGGCCGTCGTCGACGGTGGGGCGCACGTAGTCCCCGGCCACGGCCGCCTCCGCCAGCCCGGCGAGGACGTCGACGGCGGCCACCGCGGCGCCGGCCTGCTGCACCTCGGCGGAGTAGCTCGCCGCCCGGTCGCGCAGATCGGCGAAGAGCTCGGCCTCGAGGGCGCCGATGCGCTCCTCCGCCTGCAGGACCCTGGCCTCCTGCTCCTTCAGCTCCGGGGTGACGAAGCGCTCGGCGTTGGCCAGGGTCTGCTTGCGCGTGTAGTCCTCCGGCACGCGCTCGAGATTCGCCTTGCTCACCTCGATGTAGTACCCGAAGACCTGGTTGAAGCCGATCTTGAGGCTGTTGATCCCCGTGCGCCGGCGCTCCTGCGCCTGCAGCCGCGCGATCCACTCGCGCCCCCCGGAGGAGACGCGGCGCAACTCGTCGAGGCCGGCGTCGTAGCCCTCGCGGATGACGCCGCCGTCGCCGACGACGGCGGGCGGGTCGTCGACCAGGCCCCTGCGCACGAGGGCGACGAGGGGCCCCAGGTCGGGCAGGTCGGGACCGCACAGGCGCCTCAGCAAGGCGGCGTCGAAGCCCCCGGCCACGGCGGCGATGTCCGGAAGGGCCTCGAGGGAGGCGGCCAGGCCCGAGAGGTCGCGGGGCGTGCCGCGGCGGCAGCACAGGCGGGCCATCATGCGCTCCACGTCGCCGACGCGCTCCAGCTGCTCGCGGAGGCGGGCGCGCTCCGGCCGGCCGGCGGCCAGGGCCCCCACGGCGTCGTGGCGCCGGCCGATCGCGGCGGGGTCGCGCAGGGGCGAGAGCAGCCACTGCCGAAGCAGGCGGGCCCCCATGGGCGTGCACGTGCGGTCGATGACGTTGAGCAGGGACCCCTCGCGGCCGCCGTCGTGCTGGTTGGCCACCAGCTCGAGGTTGCGCTGCGCGGCGGCGTCGAGGAGCAGGCAGCTCTCCCGGCGGCGCCGGCGCAGCCGCTGCACGTGGGCCACGGTGGAACGCTGGTTCTCGCGCAGGTAGGCGACGGCGGCCCCCGCGGCGCGCAGGCCCAGGTCGAGGTCCTCGCAGTCGTACCCCTTCAGGGAGCGGACCCCGAGCTGCTCCAGCAGCGCCTCGCGGGCGGTGTGGTACTCGAAGCGCCAGTCCTCGATGCGGGTGACCGCGGCGCCGGGCAGGGCCCCCTTGAGGCGCTCGAGGTGCTGCCCGTCGAAGCCCTCGCCCACCACCAGCTCCGCCGGGGCCGAGCGTTCGACCTCGTCGTCCAGGTCGGAGTAGGCCACCTCCTCCACGGCGAAGTCGCCGGTGGACAGGTCGACCCAGGCGATGCCCGCCGCCGTCCCCCGGGCGCAGAGACTGGCCATGAAGTTGTTGCGCTGGCCGTCGAGCATGCTGTCGGAGAGGGCCGTCCCGGGGGAGACGATCTCCACCACGTCGCGCTTGACCAGGCCCTTGGCCTTCTTCGGATCCTCCACCTGCTCGCAGATCGCCACCTTGCGCCCCATGCCGATGAGGCGGGCCACGTACCCCTCCATGGCGTGGTGGGGTACGCCGGCCAACGGAACGTCGCCGGAGGTCTTGCCGTGGTTGCGCGAGGTCAGGGTCAGGCCGAGGAGACGGGCCGCCTCGCGGGCGTCGTCGAAGAACATCTCGTAGAAGTCGCCCATGCGGAAGAACAGGATGGCGTCGTCGTGCTCGCGCTTGAAGCGCATGTACTGCTCCATCGCCGGCGACAGCTTGGACTCGGCCATGGGCGCTAAGATAACCACCCCCCCGAACACGAAAAGAGCGCCGCCGGACCCGAAGACCGGCCGCGCTCCATCGATTCCGCAGTGCCGGGGCTCAGGCCGTCGTCTCGCCCTCCCCCTCGGCGCCCCAGCTCTCCATCTCCTCGTCCTCGTCCTCGGGCTCCTCGGGCTCCTCGACCTCCCGCACCGGGTGGGCGGCGGTGTACTCGTCGACCTCGCTCTGATCCTTGTCGCGCAGGTACTCGAGGACGCTGAGGACGATCTTCTTCTGCTCCTCGTCGAACTCGATCACCTTCAGCGGCAGCTCCTGGCCGACCTCGAAACTCTGGCGGGGAGTCTCGAGCCCCTCGATGGCGAGCTGCGACAGGGGCACGAAGCCGTCCACGTCGTTCTCCAGGCTCACCACGACACCGCGCTCGAGCATGCGCGACACCGTCCCTTTCGACTCGGTGCCGACGGCGTAGATCCTGACCAGCTCCGGCCACGGATTCTCGAAAGCGACCTTGTGGCTCAGGGAAATGCGGCGCCGCTTCTTGTCGATGTCGGTGACCACCACGGGGATGACATCGCCCTTCTTGAACATCTCGCTGGCCTGGCGGATGCGGCGCGTCCAGGACATGTCCGAGATGTGCACGAGGCCGTCGATGCCCTCCTCGATCTCGACGAAGGCGCCGAAGTTGGTCAGGCTCTTCACCGTGCCCTCCAGGCGGGTGCCGCCCGGATAGCGGTTGTCCAGGGTCTCCCAGGGATCGGGGTCGGTCTGCTTCATCCCCAGGGAGATCTTCTGGTTCTCCACGTCGAGCTTGAGGACCATCACCTCCACCCGGTCGCCGATGGTGACCAGCTTGGAGGGATGGCGCACGTGCTGGGTCCAGGACATCTCGGAGATGTGCACCAGCCCCTCGATGCCCTCCTCGAGCTCGACGAAGGCGCCGTAGTCGGTGATGCTCACCACCTTGCCCTTGGTGGTGGTGCCCTCCGGGAAGCGGTCGCCGATGTCGTCCCAGGGATGGGGGGTGAGCTGCTTGAGGCCCAGGGAGATGCGCTCCCGCTCGCGGTCGTAGTTGAGGACCTTGACGCGGATGCGGTCGCCGATGGAGACCATCTCCGACGGGTGGGAGACGCGCCCCCAGGACATGTCGGTGATGTGCAGCAGGCCGTCGAGGCCGCCCAGGTCGATGAAGGCGCCGAAGTCGGTGATGTTCTTGACCACGCCCTCGCGGACCTGGCCGTCCTCCAGCTCGGCCACCAGCTCCTGGCGCATCTTCTCGCGCTCCTCCTCGAGGACGGAGCGCCGCGACACGACGATGTTCCGCCGCGCCTTGTTGAGCTTGATGATCTTGAACTCGTACTCGTTGCCGAGGTACTGGTCGAAGTTCTTCACCTGCCGGATGTCGATCTGCGACCCGGGCAGGAACGCCTCGACGCCGAGGAGGTCGACGACGATGCCGCCCTTGATCCGGCGCATCAGCCGGCCGCGCACCGTCGTGCCGCCCTCGTGGGCGTCCTTGATGCTGTCCCAGACGCGCATGAAGTCGGCCTTCTGCTTGGACAGCACCACGCACCCCTCGAGGTCCTCCACGTTCTCGAGGAAGACGTCGATCTCCTGGCCGATGTCGATCGCCGAGGGATCGTCGCCGAACTCGCGGATCGGGATCGCCCCCTCGGACTTGAACCCGATGTCGACGAGGACCTCGTTGGGGTTGACGTTCACCACCTTCCCCTTGACGATCTCGCCTTCCTTGATGCCGGAGAAGCTGTCGTCGTACATCTGCGCGAGCTGCTCGAACTCCTGCTCGTCGTACTCCGGCCGGTCGAGCTCCTCGATGCTGGCCTGCCCGTACACGGGCGCGGCGGTCTCTTCGGTCATTGGACTTCTTCCGTCTCGCCTCCGGGGCCGCCCGTCAGGCCGGCGCCGGGGGGTTGTGGGCTCCGGCCAGGGCCGGGAACCCGGGTTGAAGAACCGGCTCGCCCTCGTGGCGGGCCGGCGGAACGGGACTCTCTCAGGCGCCGCGCTCGCGCGCCAGCGCCACGATGCGGTGCACCACCTGGTCGGCCGTCAGGCCGCTGGTGTCCACCTCCACCGCATCCTCCGGGGCCTCGGCGACGCCGTAGTCGCGCTCGGCGTCCTCCCGGTCGCGCCGGCGGATGTCGGCGCGCACGCGGGACAGGCTGATCTCGACGCCGGCGGCGACGAACTCCCGGTGCCGCCGGCGGGCCCTGGCCTCCAGGTCGGCGACCATGCGCACCTTCAGGTCCGCATGGGGAAAGACGACCGTGCTCATGTCGCGGCCTTCGGCGACGACGCCGCCGCAGCGGCCGATCTCGCGTTGCCGCCGCACCAG
>JAJDTN010000067.1 GCA_022827165.1 Candidatus Latescibacterota bacterium | reverse complement strand
TCGCCAGCAGCGCCACCGCCGCCGCGGCCAACGCCCCGATCGCGCCCAGGAGAGGTGGAGCCACGGAGCGGTCCGCCGCGCCTCAGCGCAGCCGGGTCAGCTGCGCCGAGGGCCGGAAGAGCGAGTCGGGAAGGGCTTCCTGCGAGAGCCGCAGGACCTTGCGCGAGAGCCGCAGGAGCTGCTTCTCGGCGCCCGATCCGGCGGCGGTGAAGACATCCAGCCGGGAGCTCATCGGGAATCCCTCGAGCGCCTCCAGCTCCTGCTCCAGGCGCCCTGGATCTTCCAGGCCCTCGCCCAACCCGCCCCCGAAGGCGAGGGGCGCCAGCGAGGTGCGCGCCTTCTGCAGGCGCTGGAAGGAGGTGATCTCCTCGTAGCCGGGGAATCCCGCGGCCATCCACGCCTGGTAGAGGTAGCGGTTGGTGCGCCTCACCTCGCGCGTGCCCGGCCGGAAGTGGCGGGCCGTCATCTCCACCGCCACCCGGCCGCAGAGGATGCCGGCGATCTCCATGCTGTCGGGAAGGGCGCGCGTGCGGAAGGAGATCTCCCGGTTCGGATCCTCCCTTGGGCTCGCCGCCGCCGGCCTGGCGGCCGGCAGGGACGCTTGACGGACGGTCAAGGCGGTGCGGTCGATGTCGTACATCCGGCCCTGGTCCAGGCGCAGGATCGTCGTGGACCGCAGGCTCTTCCCCTGGCTCACCAGCACCTTGGCCATCCGCTCCGAGGTCTCGATGTCGGCGCTGACGCGCTGCTTCGGGCCCTGGATGTAGACCTGGTACACGGTTCGCCGGGCGCCGCTCTGGCCCGGTCCTGCGCCGGTGTGAACGACCTCTTCCTCGTAGAAGATGTCGGCCTGGGCCGCCAGGGCACCGGCCAGCAATGCAACCGCCAGGTGGAGCTGCCTCATGGTCGGGCTCCGTCGGTGACTGGATGGAGAAGGCAGAATATAGGCAGGCAGGGGAGAGGAGCACCCTGCCGGGCGGTGGACCGCGGCTTCCGGCTCAGGCGTACGTGTGGGACCGCAACTCGCCGGACCGATGGGCCGGCTCTCCTGTCAGCGGATGCCGATCGTCTCGACCCCGTGCTCCCGGAGCTGGTCGAGGAAGACGATGATCTCCTCGTACGGAAGGTCGCCGGAGCCGGTGAACATCACCTTGCGCCTGGCCTTGGATCCCGGGGGGAAGAGCACGTCGATCTTGCGCAGGAGTTCCTCCATGGTGACTTCCTTCGTGTCCAGAAGGATGCGCCTGTCCGCCGTGTACTCCACGATCGGATCCGGCTTGACCTGGCCCGAAGCCGTGCCCGCTCCCTGGGGGAGGGTGGCCGAGAGCGTCTGGAAGATGATCGGCGTGATCACCATGAAGCCGAGAAGGAGCGAAAGCGATACGTCCGCCAGGGGCGTGACGTTGATCGACGACTCGGAACGCGTGCTTCGGGTCGTGTACATGTCAGCTTCCCCCCTTCCTCTTCCTGGCTATCAGCTCGACGCCCGAGGCGCCCGCGTTCTGGCAGATCTCGATGAGCTGCAGGATATCGCTGTAGGGCCGGTTGCGGGCCCCCTTGATGACGACGGGAAGGTGCTCCTTGCCCCGGTACACCCGGGCCAGCTCCTCCCGCAGCCCTTCGAGGGGGACTTCGCGCATGTTCAGGTACAGGCTCCCGTCACTCTTGCAGGAGATGACGACGTGCTCCTGGCCCTGCTCGTTGATCTCGGTCAGGTTCACCGCTTCCGGTGTGTCGACGCGAATGCCCTCCTGGATGATCGGCATGACCACCATGAACACGATGAGCAGGACCAGCGCCACGTTCACCAGGGGGGTCACGTCGGGCATGGGGCTCTTGCGAGGCCTCGCCCGCAATGTCAGGCTGTCGAAAGCCCTCTTCTTGGCCATCGCCCAGGGCCTCCCTTCAGGCCGCCCGACGGGCGCGGAGCAATCGGCGGACGCAGTGGCCCGAGAGGCGGGAGGCGGCGTTGTGCAGGCCGATGGCCAGGTTGTCCACCCGGTTCATGAAGACGTTGTAGGCCCACAGGGCCGGCATGGCCACGAAGAGGCCGATGACGGTGGTCACCAGCGCCTCCGAGATGCCGGCGGAGACCGCCGCCAGTCCGCCGCCCCCGCCCGAGGCGATCCCCCTGAAGGCCGCGATCAATCCCGTCACCGTTCCGAAGAGCCCGAGGAACGGTGCCACCCCCACGATCGTGGCCATGCCGGGCAGGCGCACCCGCAGGTTGGCCACGGCCACGTCCAGTCCGCGGCCCACCTCGACCTCCACGCCTTCCGTCACCAGCTGGTCGGACTCCTCTTCACCCCTGAGCATGACATACTCCTTCAGGGCGCCCTCCAGCACCGTGGCCAGCGGGTTGTGACCCGCCTCCCCGGCCTGTTGCACCCGGCTGCGCAGCTCGTCGACATCGACACTGCTGTCGATGACGGCCTCGAAGTCCGCCGCCAGCGCCTCCGACCTCTCGCGCGCCCAGCGCAGGGCCAGGGCGCGGTCGATCATCACGGCATAGGAGTAGATGGAGAGCAGGGCCAGCACGATGACCACCGTCTTGCCGGTGAAGGCCATTGCGTTCCAGAGCTCGCTCACAAGTTCCATGGGACCAGACCTCCCTTTTCAGGTTCTCAATCCGGTGAAGAGCAGGTTCCTGACGATGAATCTCTGGGCCAGGAAGAACAGGACCAGCAGCGGCGCCAGGGCCACGGCGCTGGCCGCCATCAGGTAGTGCACGAAGGCGCCGCCCTCTACCTGCTGATACATGCGCAGTCCCAGCGAGATGGGATAGCGCTCGTAATCGGACAGGTAGATGAGGGGCATCATGAACTCCTGCCAATGCTGGATGAAGCACAAGACGCCCACCGTGAGCATGACGGGCCTGGCCAGGGGGACGAAGAGGTTCGCGTAGATGCGCAGCTCGCTGGCGCCGTCGATCCTCGCCGCATCGATCAGATCGCCGGGGATTCCCCTGAAGAACTGGCGGAAGAGGAAGACGAAGAAGGCGCTGCCCCCCAGCCAGGCGGGGACGATGAGGGGCTTGTAGGTGTTGACCCACCCGAGGTTCTTGTAGATCAGGTAGTGAGGGATCAGCAGGACCTGCCCCGGGAGCATGAGGGTGGCCAGGAGCAATGCGAACCACACGTCGCGGCCCCGCCACCGCAGACGGGCGAAGGCGTAGCCCACGAGGGAGCCGGCCAACAGCTGACCGGCGGTGACGGCCAGGGTGATCACCAGGGTGTTGGCGATGAAGCGCAGGAAAGGCAGCTTGGAGAGGGCCTGCGGGTAGTTTTCCAGTTGCGGCGGCCAGTGGAGAAATGTGGGGGGAAAGCGGTAGACCTCGATGAGGGGCTTGAAGGACGCGCCCACGGCCCACACCACGGGGAAGAGGAAGACTACCGACAGGCCGATGGCCACGGCGTACAGGGCGCCTCGGAGCAGCCCGCGCCGCATGCGGTAGTACCGGCTCGATCTCATCGCCCCTCCCCTTCGTAGTACACCCAGAACCGGCTCGAGCGGAAGACGAGGGCGGTAAAGGCCATGATGATGACGAAGAGGATCCACGACAGGGCGCTCGCATAGCCGATCTCGAAGTCGCCGAAGGCCTTGTTGTACAGGTACAGCACGTAGAACAGGGTCGCCTTGTTGGGCCCCCCCTCGGTCATGAGGAAGGCCTGCGTGAAGACCTGGAAGGAGCCGATGATGCCCATGACGAGGTTGAAGAACAGGGCCGGCGAGATCTGCGGCACGGTGACGAAGGCGAACTTCCGCCAGCTGCCGGCCCCGTCCAGCTCGGCGGCTTCGTACAGGGACTCCGGGACGTTCTGCAGGGCCGCGAGGAAGATCAGCATCGAGGCGCCGGTGCCCCACAGGCTCATGAGGATGAGGGCGGGCTTGGCCCACAGGTCGCTGAAGATCCACTTGGGAAGGGGCCACCCGGCCGCTTGCTCCAGGCCCAGGGCCGCGAGCAGGTGCCAAGCCCGCAGGAGCACCGAGTTCAACAGCCCGTACTCCGGGTTGAAGACCCAGAGCCACATCATGATCGTCGCCACCCCCCCCACCAGGGCCGGCATGTAGAAGATGGTGCGGAAGAGGGCGATGCCGCGCAGGGGCTGGTTCAGGAGGAGGGCCAGAAGGAGGGCCACGGCCAGACCCATGGGTACGCTGATGAAGCTGTAGAAGGCGGTGTTCCACAGGGCGACGGCCACGTCGGGATCGGCGGCGGCCCGGGCGTAGTTGCCCAGTCCCACCCAGGCGATCGTCTCGGTGCTGATGCCGTCCCAGCGGATGAAGGCCAGGAGGAAGGAGACGATCATGGGGCCCAGGGCCAGGCCGAAGAAGCCGATGATCCAGGGCATCGCAAAGAGGTAGCCCGTCATGCTCTCGCGGGTCTGCAGGTTCATTGCGCTCCCTTCACCCCGGGCATGATGAACCGGTCGGCGAGGTGCACGTTGCGCACAAGGTCCAGAAGGGTCCGGCGCGGCGTCTGCCGGTCATCGAGCATCAGGTCGACCTCGCTCGACACCTCCCGGGACATGAGGACCCAGTTCAGCGTGATCGGCTGGAAGCGAGAGTACTCCAGGGCCTCGATGAAGCGCCCGGCGCGGACCTGCGGGTTGGCGTCGATGAAGGCCGGTCCCGCCGCCTTGAGGGCGGGAATCGAGCGCTGGTAGCGGGCCACGATCCCCTGGGCCTCCAGGCCGAGGACGAAGTGGATGAACCTCCAGGCCTCGTCCTTCTTCCGCGATCCGCTGAACATGACCAGGGCATCCCACGTCACCCGGGTGGCCCGCCCCCCCGGACCGGACGGCGTGTGGGCCACGTCGTAGCTCACCCCGGCGGCGTTGAGGGGCGGCATCGCCCACGGGCCGTTCACCTGCATCGCCACCCGGCCCGTCATGAAGGCCACGCTCTCGGTCTCCCCCAGCTCGTCCCGGTGGGGCGCCACGTGGTAGCGGTGACGCAGGTCCTGCCAGAAGGCGAAGGAGGCCTCGGCCTCGGGGCCCCACAGGCGCCAGTGGCGCCGGGTCGGGTCGAGGTACCTGCCGCCGTGGGCGAAGTGGAAGGGCATCCAGTAGACCCAGGAGGGGACCAGGAAGGCGTAGCGGTCCATGCGGCCGTCGCCGTCGGTGTCCGCCGTGAGGCGGCGGCAGGTGGCGAGGAACTCGTCCAGGGTCCAGCGGTCCGGCGGCTCCGGCAACCCGGCCTCGCGGAAGGCGTCGCGGTTGTAGAGAATCAGGCAGTTGCCGCCGAAGACGGGGATCCCGTGGGTCCGGCCATCGACCTGGAAGTGGGCCACCGAGGTCTCGAAGAAGTCGCTCTCCAGGTCCAGCCCCAGACCCGGTTGCCGGCAGTACGCGTCGAGGGCCTCGAACTTGCCGCTGGAGACGAAGCGCGGGAACGGCTCGTCCTGGAACATCATGACGTCCGGCGCCTCGTCGGCGAGCAGGAGCTGCTGGATCTTCTCGCTGTAGCGGTCCGTGATGTACTCCCGCTTGACGCTGATCTCCGGGTGGCGCCGCCGGAAGGCCTCGATGATCTCCCCCCACATCTGGTGCTCGCGGTAGGAGCCCCAGTAGGCGAAGCGCAGGGCCGACTCCTTCTCGGCGTAGTAGAAGGCGTAGGTGTCGCTGAACATCCAGAAGCAGGCGCCTGCGCAGAACAGCCCGAAGGACCCCCAGCCCATGGGGCGGGAGACGCCCAGGGCCCCGGCCCGTCCCGCCAGGCAGGCCGCACCCCCGGCCACCGCGGCCAGCATCCACAGGACCCATTCGCTCAGCATGGACAGCTCACGCCCGTCCGCCTAGGCTTGGCGCATGCACCACGTCGTCATCTACCGCGAGCCCGGCCGCTACGCGGGCTGGCCCGCCAACTACGGCATCTGGTCTTGGGGCGACGAGATCGTCGTCGGCTTCACCCTCGGCTACCACGACATGGGCGGCGGCTTTCACGCCCGGGACCGCTCGCGGCCCTTCGCCGGCATGCAGGCGCGCAGCCTCGACGGCGGCGTCACCTGGACAGCGGAGCCGACCCCCTGCCGGACGCCCGGAGGCCGGGGCCTGTCCGCCGACGAGCACATGACCCCGGGCCTGCGCGTCGGCGAGGCCCTCCGCGACCGGGACGTGCTGGCCGAGCCTCCCGGCGGCATCGACTTCTCCCATCCCGACTTCGCTCTCATGTGCGCCAAGACGGGGCTGGATGCGGGCACCGTCTCCTTCTTCTACACCTCCGAGGACCGCTGCGCCTCGTGGCAAGGCCCCTTCCGGCTCCCCATGTACAGCCCCACCGGCGTGGAAGCGCGTACGGACTACATGGTCGACGGTCCCTCCACCTGCACCCTCTTCCTCACGGCCACCAAGGCCAACGGCCGGGAGGGGCGCGTGCTCTGCGCCCGCACCAGCGACGGCGGGCGCACCTTTCCTCTGCGCGGGTGGATCGGACCCGAGCCCGAGGGCTTCAGCATCATGCCCGCCGGCCTGCGCACCTCGCCGTCCCGCCTGCTGGCGGCCGTGCGCTGCCGCGGCCCCGAGGAGGCCGGCCCCGCCGGCAACTGGATCGACCTCTACTCTTCCGAAGACGACGGAGTCACCTGGGCGCTGATGAACCGCCCCGTGGAGAGCACCGGAGTCGGGGGCAACCCCCCAACCCTCGACCGGCTGCACGACGGCCGCCTGTGCCTGGTCTACGGGTACCGGGACGCGCCCCACCAGATGCACGCCAGGTTGAGCGAAGACGACGGGACCACGTGGGGCGAACCGATCGTGCTGCGCGACCACGCCGGGTGCCACGACATCGGCTACCCCCGTACCGTGCAGCGGCCGGACGGCACCGTGGTGACGGTCTACTACTTCTGCGACCGGCCCGACGGCGAGCGCTACCTCGCCGCGACGCTCTGGCGCCCCTAGAGAACCGCGGCCCCCCACGGGCCCCTGCCGGTGCACCGCCTGCCGGGGGCTTCTCAACAGGTCCCTCAACTGCCCCTCGATCCCTGTCATGAAGGACGGATCGAGCTCCGGCTCCGGGACGACGAAGGGCAGGCGCCCGAGGCACTCCTCCAGGCGGGCCTGCTCCACCGGCGTCAGGCCGCGGCCGGAGCGGCGTATGGCCTGAGCCCACCGGACCGCCGCCCACAGGTCCCCCACCGCCGTGAAGGGGGCCTGGCGCCGGGATGCGGCGTAGTACGCCTGGGCCCGGGACATGTCCTCGGCGGCGAAGAGCCGGTCCGCCACCTTCAGGACCAGCGGAACGTCCACCGCATGCCCGGCGCCCTCGACGACGCCCTGCTGCTCGGCCCGGGTCAGCTGCCGCCACTGCAGCCCGGCCAGGCGCCGGAAGCGGATGGCGCTGTGGGCGTTGTAGCGGTCCAGGGGAGGGCTGGCCAGCAGCTCCGCCATGTTGTGGTCCACCTGCCACCGCAGCACCGCAAGGTCGCCCAGAGTCCTCCGGTACTGGTCGTCCTCCTGGAGTCGTCGACCGTCCACGGGGGGAACAACGGCAGCCGGGACCTCGGCCATGGCGGCCACGATGGTGCGAGCCATCAGGATCTGCCCGGCGATGGAGGGATGCACGTGGTCGACCATCAGCCCCCAGCCCACGCCCTCCGGGGGCGCCGCCTCCTCGAAAGCCCTGTCCATGTCGGCCAGCACCGCGCCGCTCTCCGCGGCAGCCGCGCGGATGGCCCGGTTGTGGCTGTCGGGGGCGCGCCACGGCATGGTGTCCAGCTCACGCGCGCGGGCGAAGGCCGAGCGCGCCTCATCGGCGCGGTCGAGCAGCACCAG
>JAJDTN010000310.1 GCA_022827165.1 Candidatus Latescibacterota bacterium | reverse complement strand
TCTTGAAGGGACCGCCGGTGGCTCTTGGCCAGGCGCCTCAGGGCCGCCAGGGTGGCTGGTGAGACATCCCGAATGTGAACCGATCTCATGCTGGAATCCCTATGATGTCACCGCGATCTCTGTCAAGACGAAAAGAGCCTGCCACTCCTACAGGGACAGCCCCGCCGGAGCCGGGCGCCATGCGTGCGCCCGGGTGCCGCTGGATCGGCAGGTCTGCAACTCGTGCTTCCGGGTCTACATCGTAGATTGGAAGTGGGGACTTCGTCCGTTCACGGGAGATCACCCTGCCGAGTCAGGATGACAGCATGGACAGCACCAGTGTCGAGGCTCGCGTGCGGTTGCTGACGACCGTGTTCCTACTGGTGTCCTGGGACTGGGCCGGCGAGGCCCAGGAAGCCGTGCCGGTGTATGAGATCGATGCCGGGAGCCTGTCGATTGACGGCTCTCTCGAGGACTGGCGCAGGCTGTCCATCCCGCCTTCGGTGACGGAGCAGGACCTTGCGCTCCTTCCCTATCCACAGCCTGCCCGGGAGGTTCTTGTGATACCTCCTCCGGGAGCTCCGGAACTGACCTTTGAGGTGCGTCTGGCGTGGTCCGCTGACCGAGCCGGATCTTCGCCGCCTACGAGATCGCGGACGACGACCCGTACATCGTCGTTCCCGGAGACACCTGGCCTGAGAGATTCACCGACTACGTGGGACTTGCAGTGGATGGCGACAACGGCGATGGCCAGTTCACCATGTTTGAGCAATATGACGACGACTGCTATTACACAGTCGAGCTCGCCATGGAAACGGAAGAGTGGGACTGTATCCCAGGCCTGTACTACAATCAACGCATTGCCCAGTACTACGAGGTGTTTCCGGTTCCCGACGGTTTCGTCCTCTGGGTTCATGATATCTCCAGGACCTGGACGAGACTGGGTTTCGACCCCTGGGTTCTCGAGGATGGTTCCAGCACGGCCGTCGCCGGACGGGTGGAGTCCGGAGTCTCTACTCGAACGACCATAGAGGTTATGGTCACCCCCTTCGATGATCTGGATTTCCGTGGTCCGGAGCACAGTACGCCGTCCCGGCTGAGGGCAGGAGAGACGATCGGCCTGGTGGTCATCGTGGTAGATGCCGAGCCGGGGCAAGGACAGAAACACTTCTACCGGCTGGGCGACAACAGCTATCCTGGGACCTACGCGGAGAGCTTCTCGGACGCCCTGCTGGTGCCTGCGGATCGACGGACCTCGGTCGAGACGACTACGTGGGGCGGGCTGAAGAGGGAGACCTCGGAGGACTGAAGCCAGCGCGGGGCGGCCGTCACTCCCCCGCCTGCGCTCTGGACCGCCCTCGCGCCGCCCCCCGCCGCTGGATCAGCAGACCCCCGACGATGACGGCGAGACCCACCAGCGTGGCCGTCTCGATCCGCTCCCCCACGAGGTGGTGCAGGAAGACCAGGGAGAGGAAGGGGGAGAGGAAAATCAGGTTGGCCACGCGGGAGGCGTTGCCGGCGCGGCGCAGGGCGGCGAGCCAGAGGAGGAAGGTGAGGCCCATCTCGAAGAGGCCCACGTAGGCGGCGCCGGCCCAGCCCTTCCAGCCGAAGTTGAAGTCCGCCACCAAGCCGCAGACCAGGGCCGCCCAGGGCAGTCCGAGGAGGAAGTTGAGGAACAGCCGCGTCGCCGCATCCACCGGATCGCGGGTGATGCCGACCCAGTAGAGGCCCCAGATAAGGGTGCTGCCGAGGGCCAGGGCGACGCCGAGGCCGTCGTCGAAGCGCAGCTCGAGGAGGTGGCCGCGGGTGGCGACGACGAGGGCGCCGCCGTAGCAGATGAAGCCGGCGAGCACGTCGGTGCGCAGCAGGCGCTGGCGCAGCAGCAGGGCCGACAGGTAGGCGAGGACCAGGGCCCAGGTGTAGTTGAGGGCCTGGGCCTGCTGCGCCGGCAGCCGGTGGTAGGCCTCCAGCAGGACCAGGTAGTAGAGGCAGGGGTTGAGCAGCCCGAGGCCGGCGGAGCCCAGCCACTGGCGGCGGGGGAGGGTGAGCAGCTCCGGCAGGCGGCCCTGCAGGGCGAGGACGGTCCCGAGGAAGGCGGCCGACACGAGGCTGCTGGCGAAGACGAGCTGGGGCGGCGACAGCTCGCGCAGGGAGAGCTTGAAGGCGGAGGCCACCGTCGACCACAGGAGCACCGCCGCAAGGGCGTGCAGGACGCCGCCGCGCGCCAGGCCGCTCACGGGCCCCCGCCTGTGGGGATGTAGCGGGATCCGGGGCCCCCCCGTATCTTCTGTCGACTCAGGACAGCAAACCTCCCACCGGAAGCAATGCCATGGCCAAGAGCGGCCCCCGCAACCAGATCGCCTTGAAGAGCACCGAGAGCGACCACCGCTACTACACCTCCAAGAACCGCCGCAACCAGCAGGGCCGCCTGGAGATCAAGAAGTACGATCCCACGGTGCGCAAGCACGTCGTCTACCGCGAGGAGCGGTAAGGCCGTCCGGCCGCCGGCGCCCGCCCGGGCTCCGGCGCTTCGCCCGACGCCATGGCGGTCGACTCACCGCTTTGGCCGGCACAGCTCTCTCGCCGCACCTCCCACGATCAGCTCATACGGTACCCACCCCATCCCGGTGCGGTACGACCGTCTGCCCAAACCCGCGTTCCGGTCCCCCCGCATCAGCCAGGTACGGTACATGCCGCATCCCGGGGTCCACGCCCGCTTGGCCGCGGCTCTCGTTCCGGTGCCCCGGCCCAAGCGGTATCTTGGCCCGGGTCCGCACGGCCTCTTGCCGCGGACCTCGACCGGTTCCCCATCAGCCCATGCGGGTACCCGCCCCTCCCGAGGTCCGCAGGCCTCTTGTCTCGGACCTCGCTCGGTCCCCTATCCCTTTTCGGAGACTCCCATGAAGAAGAGCCGGCGCCCGCCATCCCTGTGGCGGTGCATCTGTCTGTCGATCCTGACGCTGCAGGGAGTTGAGACCGTGTCCGCCGAGAGCGCCTCGACCGCCACCAGCCCCAGCCCCGGGAAGGTCATGGGCCTGGAGAAGGTGATCGCCTTCTACGGGGCCTACCCGGAACTCGCGTCGCAGACCTTCACCCGGGGCGGCGACTGGAGGCACTGGAAGGCCAGGGGCGGAATCGTCTCCGAGGGCGTGGTCCACTACAACTTCCTGGGCAAGAACGTCGACGAGGCTTCCGACGTGCTGGCCAACATGGACTTCGGGGACAACCCCCGCCCGGTGATCAACATCGACGAGTTCGGCTGGGACTACGACGGCGGCATCGACCGGCACACGGCGGCGATCCTGCAGGCCGTGCACGAGAAGAGGCCGGAGCTGGGGATCACGGTCTGGCAGATGCGGGGCCCGGTGGCGCCGGAGCTGGCGGCGGTCTACCGGCAGACGGTCGACCTCGTCCTGCTGGAGACCTACTTCGACCTGAACGACGCGTGGATGATCCCCTTCCAGCTTCAGGCCGCGCGTCTCGTCGGCCTCCTCGACAGGTCCGTGGTGGCCCTGGGGCTGGGCAAGGAGGCCGCGGACAAGGGCGACTGGCGCTGGACCCAGACGGCGGAGGAACTGGAACAGCAGGTCCGCCTGATCCGCTTCGTCGCCCCCGAGTCGCCGGGCGTGGGGTTCTTCGGCAGGTGGAAGCTGAAGGAGAACAACTGCCCCCTGACCGACGAGCAACTCGACGGGATCTGCGGCCGCTTCCTGGAGACGCCCACCGACGGCAGCGGCCTCACGCCCGAGCTGCACGATCTGGGGAGGGCTTTCACCCAGCGCTACGAAGGGCCGGCGATCTTCTGCTCGTCGGAGTTCGCCCTGCCGTACTTCCACTCCGGCCACGACGGAGGCGACTGGGGCACCATGCGGGATCCCCCGACGGTGCGCCTGCTGATGATGAACCTCGGCCAGCAGGACGCCCGCGGCGTCAAGGCGCGGCTGCGGACTCCGGGCGAGGGGGGCGAGGTCTGGGCCAGCGGAGAGGCGGACATCCCGGCCCGGTCCGTCGTGGTCGCCCTGCTGGGAATCCTGCCGGGCAAGCAGTACAGCGGCTGGACGGGCACCGAGATCCTGGAGGTCGAGGCGCCGGGAGCCGCGGTCTTCAACTTCACCGACTCCCGCTTCCACGGGAAGTAGCGACGACCCCGGCGCTTGCGAGGCGCCTGGCGGACCGGCCGCGCAGGGGAGCTGTTGCCCCCGTCAGGCGGACCCGGCTCGCAGATCAGTAGGAGCACATCAGGTCGTCGAGCAGCAGGTGCCGGCTGACGGCGGGCACCATCTCGTCGATGTAGACCAGCTTCTCCCGCAGCTGCACGTAGAACCCCTTCAGGCGCAACGGGTGGTCCACCAGCCCGTCGCCGCCGGTGGATCGCCAGTTGCACTTGCGCGGCCACTGGTAGCGGTCGACGGGATACTCCCCCGGCAGGTCGATCCCCATGTAGCGCCAGCCGTCGAAGTTGACGAAGGAGGTGCTCTCCGTGTCGTTGGTGTTCCAGTCGGCGCGGCCGTGGAGGGCGGCCCCCAGGTGGGTCCACTCCTCGCCCTCGGCGTCCTCCAGGACGAAGACGATGCGGCTCCAGCTGGAGTTGCCGTGGACCCACAGGCCGATCTGGCGCGGCTCTCCCGGCAGCGGGACGGGCTCGTCCAGCTCGGAGTAGTTGTACCAGGCGGTCACGTCCGGACCGCCCTGCGGACCTTCCAAGGCCACGCGCGTCACCGAGCCGCGCTCGGAGTCCCGCACGGCGCTCCAGGTCATCCGGCCCGGACGGCGCAACACATCCCAGGTGTAGTTCTCGAAGGAAGTGTCGCGGCGGGAGCTGACCCGCCAGGCGCCGGGGTCGTTCAAGTCGTGAAGCAAAACGGCCCGGGGTCCGGGCGCCGCGGTGTAGCGAGAGGCCCCGGCCTTCACGGCGGTCACCTCGACGCCGCTGAGGTAGCGCGGTGAATCATCCACGAGGACGAACACCTCGCCGTCCGTGAGAGCCGCCGGAAAGCGGTTGCCCATGCCGTCCGTCACCAGGGCCGCCGCGCGGCCGCTGACGTCACGCGGTGGATCGCCGTCGTCGACGGTCACCTCACCGTCCGCGGGCGCCGCCGCAGGAGTGTTGCCGATGCCGTCAGTCACCAAGGCGGGCCCCGCGCCGCGCACGGAAAGGCGGACCTCCCTCTCGCCGCGGATCGTCCACAGGGCATAGACCGGGTCCCCCTCTGGACGGGTGAACTCGAGGGCGAAGAGGCTGGTGGAACCCGTGTCCAGCTTGCGCGAGAACCGCGCCTGGTCGAGCTGGGCGGTGAGGGTGGCGTAGGTCACGTACCCGGGCTTGGGGTTCAGCTCGGGCGGGCGGTGGGCGAGGCCGGAGGCGCCCCAGTTGGAGAAGTAGTAGGCGTTGCCCACGTCGTAGGCGAGGGCCGGGTTGACGTGGGGCACGCCGTAGGCCAGGGCCAGCAGGCAGTCGCGGACGTTGTAGGCGGCGGCGGTGCGCGGGTGGAGGTTGCCGGGGTTGGTGGAGTGATACATCCACTCGAAGGAGACGGCCAGCCCCACGTCGCCGTAGCCGTAGTGGCGGGCCATCTCCTTCATCCACCAGAGGCTGCCGAAGCCGGCCACCTCGGGCTGGCGCTCGGGCATGCGCATGAAGCCGGGGGACTCCTCGCCCAGGCGGTCGATGAGCTCACGCGGATACCCGCGCGCCAGGAACTGCTCGATCGAGGGCTGCACCATGTTGCCGAAGACCAGCTCCATCTCCGGGTCGATGCGCCGCACCGCCTCGCTCGCCGCCACCGCGTGCTCCCAGCGCCGCTCCAGCTCCGCCGTCTCCGCCGAGTCCAGGGCCGCCGGTCCGTCCCCCGTCAGGAACCCCGGCCGCGTCTTCAGCGGCCCGATGTTGCTCTCGTGGAAGACCAGGGCCTGGCGCGTCTCCGGCCACGCCTCGAAGGTGCGGCGCAGGGCCTCGGTGTCCGTCTCGCCGACCTTGTGGGTGCCCACGATGCTGGAGTGCTGGCCCTTCGTCAGGCCGTGCTCCCTCAGCGCCTCGTACCCGAAGCCGAAGGTGCGCCGGATCCCCGCCTTGTACATCAGCGGCCCGGCGCGGTCGACGGTGGTGCCGCGGTGGCCCTTGCCGAAGCACCAGATACCGAAGGGCGAGTCCCGGACGGTCGCCCGCCGGCGGTCCTCGGGCAGCAGGGCGAAGGTGGTGCGGCGCTCGACGGAGGTCTCTCCGCCGTCGAGGAGGCGGAAGACGACCTCGAACCAGCCGAGCGTCTCCCGGGGCAGCTCCAGACGCAGGGTGTCGGCGGCCAGCGGCGCCAGGACGAGGCTTTCCCGCGCACGGGTCTCGCCGCCGTAGTAGTCGGTGGCCACCGCCTCGACCAGGGCCCGCCGCGGCTGCGAGGTGATGTTCCGCAGGGCCGCGGAGAAGACCGGCGGCTGCGCCACGAAGACGTTCCCCACCTCCGCCGAGGAGACCCGCATCTGCACGGGCGCCGCCGCCAGCGTGAGGGCGACCACGCGCACGGCGCTGCGGCGGCCCAGGGGGCGCACGCGGAACCGCGCCGGGTCGGGATTGCGCACCGCCACGTGGAGTTCCTTGGTCAGCTCCAGGTCCAGGTGGTCCCCCGGCTCGGCGATGTCCTGGATGTCCCCCGAGCGCAGGGGCGCCTTCACCACGAAGAGGCGGCCCTCCGCCTCTCCCGCCGGCCCGGTGAGTCGCAGGGGCCGGTGGGCCAGGACCCGCTCGTGGCCGGCCTCGTCCCACCTCGGCACGGTGACGGCGCTGTCGTAGAGGATCCCGTGGCCGTCGTGCAGCCCCAGCCGGAAGGAGACCACCGGGGTCTTCGCGGGATCGGTGTCGGCCAGGCAGAGCAGGTAGAGGCCCGAGTAGTTCTGTCGCGGGATGCGCACCACCGGGCACTCGGGATCGCCGTACCCGTCCGGTTTGTAGTGGGAGTAGAACCCCACCGGGTCCTCCTCCACGTCGGGCCAGCGGGCCAGCCCCACGTCCAGGTGGTCGCCGCCCTCCCGCGTGCCGATGTGGAAGGGGATGCCCCCGATCTCGACGCGGGAGCCCGCCGCGGGCAGCTGCCCCTCGGCGATCCCGTAGCCGTCGCCCATGTCGGCGCCGATGAAGCGGCCGTGGTAGAGGTCGGTCAGATCGACGGTGACGAAGGCCTCGCCGGCGCCGGCGCCCGCCGCCCAGAGCCAGAGCAGGGCCGCCGCCCGGCGACGCGCGATGCTTGCCTTCCTCATGGCGAAACCCTCCTGGCGGCTCAGCTCCAGGGCCGCACGAAGCGGCCCGGCGTGGCCCCGGTGTGCCGGCCGTCGCGCAGTACCCGCCGACCGTTGACCCACACGTCGCGCACCCCCGTCGACAACTGGTGGGGCTCCTCGAAGGTGGCGCGGTCCGAGACCGTCTCGGGGTCGAAGATCACCACGTCGGCGAGCAGGCCCTCGCGCAGCAGGCCCCGCTGGCGCAGGCCCAGGCGGTCGGCCACGGCCGAGGTCATCTTGCGGACCGCGTCCTCCAGGGGCAGGACCCCCAGGTCGCGGACGAAGCGGCCGAGGACGCGCGGATAGGTGCCGTAGCCGCGGGGGTGCACCGGCCCCAGGTCCCGCGCCCAGGCCGGGTCGACGCCGCCGGCGTCGGTGGAGATCTTGACCCACGGCTGCACGAGCTGCAGGCGCAGGTTGTCCTCGGTCATGGAGTAGTAGATGGTGCCGATGCGCTGGCGCTCCGACAGCAGCAGGTGGCAGACGGTGTCGAACCAGTCCTCGCCGCGCTCGGCGGCGATCTCGGAGAGGCGCCGGCCCACGTACACCTGGTTTTCCGGCTTGCGGAAGCCGATCGGCATCACCCCCTCGGGGCCGTGCTCGGTGACCATCGGCTCCCAGCCGCCGTCGGGGTCGATGACGGCGCGCCGGATCCTCTCGCGCTCGGCCGGGTCCTCCAGACGCTCGAAGAGCTTCCCCCCCTCCGCCGTCCACGGCGGCAGCACCGCGGTCAGGCCGGTGCCCGAGGCGTCGTAGGGGTACATGTCGGCGGCCACGTCCAGCCCGCCGGCGCGGGCCCGGTCGATGCGGCCGATGACCTCGGGCATCTTGTCCCAGTGGTTCCGGCCCGCCGCCTTGAGGTGGTAGATCTCCACCGGCACGCCGGCGCGGACGCCGATCTCGAAGGCCTCGTCGAGGGCGCTGAAGATCTCCGCCCCTTCCGACCGCAGGTGGGTGATGTAGCTGCCGTTGCAGCGGGCCACGACCTCGCAGACCTCGACGATCTCGCCGGTGTCGGCGTAGCAGTCCGGCGGGTAGATCAGCGCGTACGAGAGGCCGAAGGCGCCGTCCTCCATCGCCTCCTCCGCCACCCGCGCCATGAGCCGCCGCTCCTCCGGCGTGGCGGCGGTCATGTCCATCCCCTTGGCGCAGCTGCGCAGGGTGCCGCCGCCGAGGTAGGAGCCGACGTTGGGCGAGGTGCCCGCCGCCTCCATCGCCTCCAGCCAGTGGCGGAAGCGCGTCCACTTCTTCGCCGGCTCCACCCAGTCGGCCAGCAGGCCGCCGTACACGGCGGTGCCGATGCCGCCCTCGTTGCGGCCGGTCACCGGCGCCGGGGTGGTGGCCTCGCCCATGATCTCGGTGGTCACGCCCTGGGTGATCTTGGAGAGACAGCGGCCGTCCGCCATCAGCGGATAGATCGAGTGGGACTGGATGTCGATGAAGCCCGGGCAGACCACCGCCTCCCCGGCGTCGACGACCTCCCCGGCGCTCTCCGGCGGGACGGCCCCCGGCGCGGTCACCGCGGCGACGCGGTCGCCGGCGAGGGCCACGTCGCCGCGGAACCAGGGGTTGCCGCTGCCGTCGACGACGCGGCCCCCCCGGATCAGCACGTCCCAGGCCATATCAGCTGATCACCAGGTACGAGAGCCAGCCGTCGTGACGGTCGTTGAGGATGGCGTGGGGCACGCCGATGGGCAGGTAGACAGTGTCGCCCTCCCTCACCGGGTGGGCGTCGAAGCCGGTGACCACGGTGCCCTCTCCCTCCAGCACGTAGTAGACCTGCTCCTTGTCGTTGTGGACGTGGAAGTCGGAGGCCTTGCCCCGGCCCACGGCCTGGCGCGCCAGGTACCAGAAGGCGAGCAGGCAGGGCTGGTCGGTGACCGGCTCCTCCGCCTCCAGCCGCTCCAGGAGCTGCCAGGTCACGGCGTTGCCGTGGACGCCCATGTTCGGCTGGGCGTCGCGCCAGTTCAGCACCCGGGGCTCGCTGCCGCGCCGGCCCTCCGGCACCGGGCAGGTGATGATCAGGTACTGCATCCAGTCGGGGTTGGTCTCGCCGAGGAGCTGGTGCGAGACCCCGGGAGGGAAGTAGGCCACCGATCCCTCGCTGACGGCGTGGCGCTCCGTGCCGATGAGCACCTCCGCCTGGCCGGAGAGGATGTAGTAGTACTGCTCGGAGTCGGCGTGGGCGTGGTAGTTGGTGCTCTTGCCCCCCTGCAGGGAGTGGCCGGCGAGGCCGCTCAGGTGGGTCAGGCACCGGAAGGGCGAGCCGTCGCCGGCGGGGTTCAGGATCGGCCAGACGATGGCGTTGTCGTGACCGAGGTAGCATTCGCTGTCGCGCCAGTTGCGCACGACCGCTCGGGGGCTTTTCACGGAGGGTTCCTTTCGTCGGGGGTCGGGAAGAGGGCGCGCAAGTATAGGAAATGGAGGGCCGGGAGAGGCGCGGGCGGGACCCCTTTGCGGCGGATCCCATCCGTATTAGCCTCCTTGGGGGAGGCGAGGCGGGACGGTCCGGCCAGCCGGCCTCCGGAGTCGATACCGGGGAGAGGAGATGAACATGCAGAGCACTCTCGGCGGCGCCCGGGCGGCCTTCCGCGGCCCCCGCCCGGGCCCCGGCCTTCGGGTCCTTCTCCTGGGGGCGCTGACCGCGGCGGGGGCCGCGGCGGAGTCGGTGGAGAAGCGATTGGACGCCGATCCCCGCGGCAAGGTCGAGGTGAGCAACATCTCGGGCCGCGTCGAGGTGCAGGCCTGGGACCAGAACGAGGTCGCCGTCACCGGCCACCTGGGCAGGGGCGTGAAGGAGCTGCGCTTCGAGCGCCGCGGGGGGACGATCGAGGTGGAGGTGATCCACGACTCCCGATTCGAGGGATTCAGGGACCACGGAAGGGCGCGCCTGGTGGTCCAGGTCCCGCGTGCCAGCGAGGTGGAGGTGGAGTGCGTGAGCGCCGATGTCTCCGCCTCCGGGCTCACCGGCGACCTGGAGGTGGACGTGGTCAGCGGCGACGTGGCCGTCGATGTCGGCTCGAAGGCGATCGACCTGGCGTCGGTCAGCGGCGACCTGGAGGTGCGCTCCCCGGATGGGCGCGTGGAGGCCAAGTCGGTGAGCGGCGCCATCTGGATCCGTCTCGATGCCGGGGAGTTCGAGATCGACACGGTGAGCGGCGACATCGACGCCCGCGTCGACACGCTGCGCAAGGGGAGCGCCGAGTCCCTGACCGGCGACTTGGGCTTCGAAGGCGACCTGGCCGCCGCCGGCCGCCTGAAGCTGGAGACGAAGAGCGGCGACATCGGCCTGCGGCTGCCCGCGGAGGTCAGGGCCCAGGTCGAGCTGGAGGTGTTCTCCGGGGAGATCGACAGCGACTTCGGCGGCGGAGAGCGGGAGCCCGGCGCCTGGGACCTGACCCTCGGCGCCCGCATCGGCGCCCACATCGAGGGGGCCACCCTCGGCGGCGGCGGCGCCCGCATCGAGGCGGCC
>JAJDTN010000135.1 GCA_022827165.1 Candidatus Latescibacterota bacterium | reverse complement strand
TGAGGATCCCCTGTTCTGGGCCTCCAAGCTGCACTTCTACATCACCAGCCTGACCTTCTACAACTTCCCCTACACCTTCGGCTTCCTCCTCAGCCGCGGGCTCTTCGCCCGCTTCCGCCAGGAGGGCGCCGCCTTCCTGCCCCGCTACGAGGAGTTCCTGCGGCGCGCGGGCTCCGACACGGCCGAGAACGTGGCCCGCGAGTCGATCGGCGCCGACCTGGAGTCGCCCCGGTTCTGGCTGGAGGCGATCGACACCCTCCGGGAGCCGATCGAGCGGCTGGAGGAACTGTGGTCGCGGCAGGCGCCGCGGCCGGGCGGCCGCAGCTGAGGCACGGAGCCGCTCAGTTGGGGGAGAACTCGCCGAGCATCTCGCCGCAGTTGTCGCGCAGCTTCGTCAGGGCGCGGTTGCGCAGTTGGCGCACACGCTCGCGGGTGACGCCCAGGCAGTCGCCGATCTGCTCGAGGGTCATGGGCTCGGCGTCGCCGAGGCCGAAGTAGGCGCGCACGATCTCGCCTTCGCGCTCGTCGAGCTGACTCAGGCACGAGGACAGGCGGTCGCGCATCTCCGTCTTCTCGAAGCGGTCGTCGGCGCCGGCCTCGGGGGCCGCGTAGCCCGACAGCAGGGGCGCCGCCTCGTCGGGGTAGGCGGGCGCGTCGAGGGACAGGTCGTGCTGGCCCACGTCGAGGGCGTTGCGGGTGCGCTCGGGGCTGATGTCGACGCGCTCGGCGATCTCGGCGCTCGTGGGCGAGCGGCCCAGGCTCTGGGCCAGCTGCCCGGCCTCGCGCTCGATCTTCTGCAGGTCGTTGATCTGGCTCATGGGGGGCCGCGCCACGCGGCCCTGGAGGGCCAGGGCCTTGAGGATCGCCTGCCGGATCCACCACACCGCGTAGGTTATGAACTTGAACCCGCGGGTCTCGTCGAAGCGCTTCACCGCCTCCAGGAGGCCCACGTTGCCCTCGGAGATCAGCTCACCCAGGGAGAGGCCGTAGTCCTTGTAGTCGCGGGCGACGCTGACCACGAAGCGCAGATTGGCCTCGATGATCCGCTGCCGCGCGCTTTCGTCCCCGGCGCGCAGACGGGTGAACAGCTCGACCTCGCGCTCGCGGCTGAGGGGCTCGTTGTCCTTGATCTCGCGCCAGTAGAGCTCGGCGGCGTCGATGGTGCTCGTGGACCTGCTGGCGGTCATTCCGCCCTCCGAATTTGTCCGGGACCAACCTTGACGTGAACGTTAAGGTAACGATAGGGAGGGCAGCCGCACATTGGCAAGCCCTCCCAGGTCTGACGCCTCAAGGAGCGAATCGGTTCACTCGGAATCGGGGCGCCGGCGCAGGCTCTTCTTCCGGGACTGGCGGATCTTGGCTTCGCGGCGGCGGGCGATCGCCGCACGGCCCGGCCGCGTGCGCCGCCGCCGGGGGCCGGGAGGACGCAGGGCTTCGGCCATGAGCGCCTGGAAGCGCTCGATGCAGTCGTGGCGGTTGCGGGTCTGGGACCGGTGCCGGGAGGAGGCGACCACGAGCTGGCCGGCGCGGTTGAGGCGGTCTGCGAGCCGGGCGAGGGCGCGCTGGCGCAACTCGGCGGGGAGACCGGGGCTGGCCGCCAGGTCGAAGCGCAGCTCGACGCGGGTGTTGACCTTGTTCACGTGCTGCCCCCCGGGTCCGGGGCTGCGGCTGAAGGAGAACCGCAGCTCGGAGAGGGGAATGCGGAGGCCCCCGGGCAGGTCGATTCCGTCGCGGCTCTGGAGAGGGTCCATGGGCGCTGTCTATACTATCCCGTCATGCCCGCGAAATACAGAGCCGCCATCGTCGGCTGCGGCGGCATCGGACAGGCCCACATGGAGGGCTATGCCCTCGTCGACGGAGTCGAGGTGGTGGCCGTGGCCGATCCCGTGGCCGAGGCCCGGAACCGCTACATCGAGGAGGTCTATCCCCACCTGAACCTGCGGGGCTTCGAGAGCGTCGAGGAGATGCTCGCCGAGGCGAAACCCGACATCGTCAGCGTCTGCACCTGGCACCTGCTGCATCCGGGGCCGACGATCGCCGCCGCCGAGGCCGGCGTGAAGGCGGTGATCTGCGAGAAGCCGATGGCCATCGGCCTCGGCGCCGCCGACCGCATGGTGGAGGCCTGCGAGGCCAGCGGTACGAAGCTCGTGGTCAGCCACCAGCGGCGCTTCACCAGGGGCTGGGAGAAGGCCCGCGGCTTGGTGCGGCAGGGCGCCGTGGGCGAGCCCCTGATGGTGACCAACAAGGTCGCCGACGGGCTGTCGAACTGGGGGACCCACTCCATCGACGGCTCGCGCTTCGTCCTCGGCGATCCCGACCCCCGGTGGGTGATGGGCGCCGTCGAGCGCCTCACCGACCGCTACGAGCGCGGCACGGCGATCGAGGACTCCTGCCTGGGGCTGGTCCACTTCGACGGCGGCGTGCAGCTCTTCATCCAGTCCGACCTGATGCGCGAGGGGGCCACCGCCGGCGGCTTTCAGATCCGCGGCACCGAGGGGCTGATGGACGTCAACGAGGGCCGGGTGCGCCTGATGAACGCCGGCGCCGCCGGCTGGCAGGAGATCGATCTCGGCCTCGGGGAGGGTGGCCAGGCGATCGGCGGCGACACCAACGCCGCCCAGGTGCGCGAGCTCGTGCAGTGGCTCGAGGGCGAGGTCGACGAGCACCGCGGCTCCGGCGCGCAGGCGCGGATCACGGTGGAGATCATGATGGGTCTCTACGAGTCGGCCCGGCGCCGGCGGGTGATCCACTTCCCGCTGCAGGAGAAGGAGTACCCCCTGGGGCTCATGATCGAGGCGGGGGAGTTGCCGGTGGAGGCCGAGGGTGGCCGCGACATCCGCGGCTACAAGAGCTGGGAGGGCATCGACCGGGACCGCTACAGGGCCCTGCGCCGCGAGGGAGTGGCCCACGGCGAGGCCATGAGGCGGCTGCACGAGGAGATGGAGGAATAGCATGTACTCGGTTTCCTACGACGGCTCCAACCGCAAGGTCATGTGGCAGGAGATGCTCCGCCACGAGTTCGAGGAGGCGGTGGAGCAGGCGCCGGTGGTGATCGTGCCGGTGGGCTCGGTGGAGCAGCACGGCCCCCACTGCCCCATGGACGTCGACATCTCGGCCCCCTTCCACATGGCCGCCGAGGTGGCGCGGCGGGTGGAGGACTTCCCGGTCATCGTGGCGCCGCCGATCTGGTCGGGGTTCACGCACTACAACATGGGCTTCGCCGGCACCATCTCCCTGGGCCTCGAGACCTTCCAGGCCCTGGTGGCCGACGTCTGCCGCAGCATCCACGCCAACGGCTTCGAGCGCATCGTCACCCTCAACGGCCACGGCGGCAACGCCGCGCCCTGCCGCGCCGTCAGCTGGCAGCTGGCCGAGGAGGACGTCTTCACCCTCAGCTTCAGCTGGTGGGACGCCGTCGAGGCGGAGATGCGGGAGTGGAGCGCCACCGACGAGATGGTCGGTCACGGCGGCGAGTGGGAGACGGCGGTGCAGCTGCATCTGCGGGCCCACATGGTCGACATGAGCCGCGCCGCCGCCGACGACTCCCTGACGGCCCCCTTCGAGGAGCTGCCCTTCGCCGTCTTCGCCGAGCGCCGCCGCGACACCGCCGGGGGCACCGGCATCATGGGCGACGCCCTTGCCGCCTCGGCGGAGAAGGGCCGGCGGATCTACGAGCTGGCCTGCCAGCGGCTGGAGGCGCTGGCCCGCCGCTACCACGAGCTGCCGGTCCGCCACTACCGCGACTTCGGCAGCTTCTGCCGCTAGGCGCTCCGAGCGCCCGCCCCCCGGGGCTCCCCGCGCCGGAACAGGACACCGAGCAGCACCCAGAAGGCCCCCGCCGTGGCGGGCATGTGCAGCGGGTAGCTCACCAGCCCGTGGACCATGACCGCGGCGCATCCGCCGAGGGCCGCCCAGGTCACCGGATCCCCCGTGCGCCAGGCGGGCCCGAGGGCGCCGAGGCCGCCCGCGGCGAGCAGGACGACCAGCGGCAGCAGGCCCGCCAGGCCCGACTCGGCCGCCGTCTGCAGCAGCTCGTTGTGGGCGTGGCGGGGCAGGCCCCCCCTCACCGAGGCCAGCAGCCGCGTCTCGGCCTCGTCGGCCAGGGCGCCCGCCGTCCGGAACTGCCCGGGTCCGGCGCCGAGCCAGGGGTCGGCGGCGAACATGCGCCAGGCGAGGCTCCGGAGCACCCGCCGGTGCACCAGGGTGGCGTCCCGGTCGGCCTCATCCCCGGCCACGTTGAGCATCGCCTTCAGCCGCTGGCCGACCGAGGTCTGCCCCTGGCGGTTGCTCATGACCGGCTCGTGGCGGAGCAGCAGCGCCACCCCCGCCGCGCCGACCAGCAGCAGCAGCCATCCCGAGGGCCTCGCCCGGAGCCGGCCCAGCCGCGCGCCGCGGACGTAGCCGGCGAAGACCACGGTGGTCCCCGCCAGGCAGCCGGCCAGCGCCCCGCGGCTGCCCGCCAGCAGCAGGATCCCGAGGATCAGCAGGACCGCCAGCCCCAGGCCCAGGGCCGGCCGCCAGCGGACCCCGCCCGGGGAGCTGCCTGCGCCCAGGCCGGCGGTCAGCAGCAGCGGCAGGGCCGCCGCCAGGAAGCCGGCGAGGTGGTTGGGGTTGGCGAAGGGTCCCACCACGCGGTCGGGAAAGAAGTCGGCCCGGGGGACCGGGTCCCAACCGGCGTGCTGGGCGGCGGCGTGCAGGGAGGCCGCCACGGCACCGGCGCCGATGCCGGCCATGGCGACCGCGGCGTCGGGCGCGCGCCGCAGCTGCCAGCCCACGAAGAGGGCCGCCGTCCCCAGCAGGGGCGGCAGCAGGGGGGCCGGCTCGGAGGACCCGCCGAGGGCGAAGCTGATCCCCAGGCCGGCGAGCCAGGCGGCGGCGGGCCACAGCAGGCGGCGCGGAGGCCGTTCCGGGGAGCGGCGGAGGAGCCCCGCCGCGAGGAGCACCGCCGTCGCCGTCAACCCGGCGGCCAGTGGTCCGCGGGAGCCTGCCGCGGGGGGCAGGAGGGCGACGATTCCCAGGCAGAAGGCGGCCCAGCGGGCGAGGCCGGAGGCCCGCCTCCATCGTTGACGGAGAGAGGCATGTTCCCTAGCTTCCAAAGCTCACCTGCCGCATCGGCCCTCCCGCCGGCGGCCCCTCCACGCCGCACAGGAGCCAAGCGCCATCGCCCGGGTCAATCGCAAAGAGTTCACGGCCAAGCTGAAGCCCGAAGAGATCGACTACAAGCGGCTCGACGTGCTGTCCCGCTTCCTCACTCCCTTCGGCAAGATCGAGCCGGCCCGCCGTACCGGCGCCACCCGCTCCCAGCAGACCAGGATCGTGCGCGCCATCAAGCGGGCCCGCTATCTCGGGCTGCTGCCCTACAGCATCAACGATACGCGTTAGCCCCTCTTTTCACCCGTGCCCGGGTCGGCCATCGGACTGATCGAGACCCGCGGCCTGGTCGGCGTCGTCGAAGCCGCCGATACCGCGGCCAAGACGGCCGATGTCCGCCTGCTCGGGTTCGAGCGCATCGGCGGCGGGTTCGTTTCCCTCAGCTTCCGGGGCGACACGGCGTCGGTGACCACCGCCGTCGAGGCCGCCCGCGCCGCGG
>JAJDTN010000171.1 GCA_022827165.1 Candidatus Latescibacterota bacterium | reverse complement strand
CTCGACGATGCGGTTGTCGCCGAGGGCGCTGCGCACTTCGTCGGGCGATCCTTCGAGGACCTTGCGGCCCTCGTGGATGATCGCCAGGCGATCCGACAGTTCCTCCGCCTCGTGGAGGTAGTGGGTCGTGTAGAAGATGGTGACCCCCTCCTCCTTGCAGAGGTCTCTCAGCAGGCCGCGCAGGGCCCTGGCGCCGTTGGGATCGAGGCCGATCGTCGGCTCGTCGAGGAGCAGCACCGGCGGCCGGTGCAGCAGCGAGACGGCGATGGCCAGCCGCTGCTTCATGCCCATGGAGTAGCGCTCCACGTAGTCGTCGATGCGCCCGGTCAGGCCCACCAGCTCCGTCACCTCTCCGATCCGGCGCGACACCGCCTCGCCGCGCATCCCGTAGAGGCCGGCGAAGTAGCGCAGGTTCTGACGGCCGGTGATCTTCCAGTAGACGCTGCGCTCGCCGCGGATCGACACGCCGATGCTGCGGCGCACCTCGCGCTGCTGGGTGGCCACGTCGTAGCCGGCGACCCGGCAGCTCCCCGCGTCCGGAAGCAACAGCGTGCACAGGACCCTGACCGTGCTGGTCTTGCCCGCGCCGTTGGGTCCCAGGAGGCTGAAGAACCGGCCCTGCTCGACATGCAGGTCGAGTCCGTCGATGGCGACGACCGGCACGGTCCGATAGCGCCCGAGAATCCGGCGCCACAGAGCGGGATGCCCCACGTTCCGGGCGAACCGCTTCTCGAGCCCCTCGATCTGTATCACGAGTTCGCTATCTCTTCCAGCCGACGACGATCCCCTGCTCGTGGTCGAGGCGGCGGCACTCGGTCTCGCCGAAGCCGGCCTCCGCCATCAGCGCCTCGATCTCCGGCCCGGTGCGCTGGTCCCCGATGGTGCCGAACATAAGACCAAACCATTGAAAGACGGCGATCAGGCCGGCGGTCTTGTCGTCGTTGAGCAGGTACTCCTGCACCAGCACCGGCGAGCCGGCGGGCAGCGCCTCGTGACACCGGCGCAGCAGCCGGACGCAGTGCTCGGCGTCCCAGTCGTGGATCACGTGGGACATGAAGAACACGTCGATCCCCTCGGGGAAGGGATCGCGGAAGAAGTCGGCGGCGTGAAAGCGGACCCGCTCCCGGGCCTCGCTCTGGCGGATGGCGGCTTCGGCCGTCTTGCGGCTGAAGGGCAGGTCGACGACGATGCCCTGCAGGTGCGGGCAGCGCTCGGTCAGACCGACGAGCACCCCGCCAGTGGCGGCGCCCAGATCCGCCACGGTGTGGAACGGACCGAAGTCGAAGGCCTCGGCCAGGGCGTGGCCCCACAGGACTCGCCAGCCGTGGCGGTCCGGGGCAAAGGCGGTGCTGTCCTCATCGCCCTTGGGATTGGTCACCCAGTCGGGCAGGGCCTCCGGCACCGGGGCGTTGGTCCGCAGGGCCTGCTTCATGATCCGGTACCACCAGTCCGTCTCCGGGTCCGGGGCCCGGGGCACCGTTCGGGCGCGGCCTCCCTCCAGGACCATTTCGCGCATGATCGCGAAAATGTAGTACCGGTCGTCCTCCGTTCCGAGAATGCCGAGGCTGGCATTGGCTGCCAGGAGCACCGCCGCGGGGCGCTCCTGCAGGCCGGTCCGCCGGCCGACCTCCGCGATCGTGGCCGGGCCGTCGCGCAGCGCCTCGTAGAGGCCGAACTCCTCGGAGAGGACCCAGGCGGTCCTCGCCCGGTCGACATGATGGATCTTGTAGGCGAAGTAAGGATCGGGACCGGGTCCGACGGTCAGCATGGTGATCTCCTCAGAGTGATGGGCCCGTGGACTCCTCTTCCCACCAGTAGCGGGCACCCTCCCGGCCGCCATCACCGTACCGGGTCCCCATGGCCCCGAGAGCGGCGAAGGCCCAGATGCAGACGATGTTGGAGTATCCGGTCCAGTCGGGCATGGGCTCGAAGATTTCGAGCCCGGTTGAACAGTGTCAAGATGGTGTGAGCCACCGCGGGACTGCACACATCGCGCGCTGGACCGGTCCGCCGGGGCGAAGCGGAACGTCGATGGCGGCCCCGCGTCCGGGAGCCGCCGCCGGGCCCGCGCACTTCTGTTGACACTGTTCCCCTTCCTCTCGATCCTGACATCATGCTCCTGGCCCTGACCCGCAAAGAGCTGCTCACCAACCTGCTCACCGCCCGTCTGGGTCTGATCCTGGTCTTCGCGGTGCTGCTCTGCGGCCTCGCGGCCCTGGCGGGCAGCCTCGACTTCTCGCAGCGGGTGCAGGACTACGAGGAGGAGGTGCGGCGGGTCGACCAGGGGCTCGAGGAAGCGACGATCTACGCCGAGGTCCGGCCCCACGTCGTCGGCCCGCCCGAGCCGCTGTCGATCTTCAGCCGCGGCGTCGACAAGGGCGCCGGCCAGCGCCTGAGCATCCAGGTGAACTGGATCGGCGCCAGCATGGGCCGCCTCGGCAGCGCCGACAACCGGCTCATGAAGCGCTTCGTCGAGATCGACTTCGCCACCGTCGTCCGGCTGCTCCTGAGCTTCATGGCCGTCATCCTCGGCTTCGACGCCATCTGCGGCGACCGCGAGCGGGGCACCCTGCGGCTGATGCTGGCCAACCCCGTCTCCCGCGGCGCCGTCGTAGGGGGCAAGCTCCTTGGGGGAGCCATCTCCCTGTGCGGGGCCATGGCCGTGGCCTTCCTGTTCTCGCTGCTCATCCTCTCCTTCAACCCGGACATCGCCTTCTCCGGCGCCGAGTGGGTGCGGCTGGCGCTGCTCTTCGCCGTCAGCTGTCTCTTCCTGGTGCAGGTCTTCGCCATGAGCCTGGCCGTCTCCGCCTTCGTGCGCGGCTCGGCCACTTCCCTCATGCTCTGCCTCTTCGGCTGGCTCACCCTCAACATGGGCTACGGCAACGTGCTGCCGGCCCTGAGCCGCTACGGCGTGGAGGAGCACACCTTCCAGGACTTCCTCAACCAGAACCGCCAGGTGCGGACCGAGCACCGGCGCGAGATGGACGAGTGGGAGAGCAAGAACCCGCCTCCGCCCGAGGTCTACCTGCGCGACATCACCACCGGCGCCCGCAGCCGCTACGGCCATCCGCGGGGCTACGCCTGGCGCCAGCGCCGCAACGCCCGCGACCTGGAGGGCCAGCTCGACGCCTCGCACAGGATCAACCAGCTCCAGCAGGCCAACTACGCGCCCCTGGCGCGCGAGGCGACCCTGGTCGACGACTGGTCGATCCTGTCGCCCTTCACCAACTACCAGGTCCTCACCAAGCAGCTGGCCCGCACCACCCTGGCCCACAAGTTCCGCCTGCGCGAGGCCGGCTACCGCTACCGCGCCACCTTCGTCGACTTCCTGCGCGGGCGGGAGGCGTTCGCCAGCCGCCGCTGGTTCAGCGACGATCCGCCCGGGCAGGAGCCTCTGCTGCCCGACCCGGAGGCCCTGACGCCGGAGGAGCTGGCCGCCGACAGCCCCTTCATGAAGGAGCGCATGGCCTGGGTCAAGCAGCAGGAGACCGTCGCCGCCCGCCAGGGCCGCCGCCTCGACCTGTCCGACCTGCCGGCCTTCGACCCGGGCTGGCGCGAGCCCCTCTCGGCGACCCTGCGGCACATGACCCCGGGCCTGCTGGTGATGGTG
>JAJDTN010000090.1 GCA_022827165.1 Candidatus Latescibacterota bacterium | reverse complement strand
CAGCAGTGCATGCACTGCGGCATGTGCCTGCCCACCTGCCCGACGTACGACGCCACCCTGAGGGAGCGATCCTCGCCCCGGGGGCGGATCGCCATGATGCGGGCCGTCGCCGAGGGCCGCCTGGAGGTGGGGGAGACCTTCGCCGACGAGATGTACTTCTGCCTCGGCTGCCTGGCCTGCCAGACCGCCTGTCCGGCCGGGGTGGACTATGCGCAGCTGATCGAGACGGCGCGGGCCGAGGTGGAGCGCAGCGGCGCCCTGGAGTCTCCCGGGCGTTCGGCCGTGCGCGGCGTCATCCTCCGGTGGCTGTTCACCTCCCGGCGGCGGCTGCACGCTCTCGGCCGCCTGCTGCGCATCTACCAGCACTGGGGGCTGGAGCGGGTTGTGCGCGGCCTGGGGCTGCTGCGGCTGGCGCCGAAGCGCCTGCGCGACCTGGAGCCGCTGACGCCGCGCGTCAGCCGCCGGTTCACCCACGAGCTGTTCGCCGCGCGCTACGAGGCCCGCAATCCGGGGGCGCCGTCACTGCGGGTCGGCCTGGTCAGCGGCTGCGTGCAGGACCTCGCCTTCGCCCACGTGAACGCCGACACGATCGAGGTCCTGCAGGCCAACGGCTGCGAGGTCGAGCTGCCGCCGGGGCAGCAGTGCTGCGGCTCCCTTCACGGCCACAACGGCGAGGTCGAGGCGGCGCGGCAGCTGGCGCGGGCCAATCTGGCCGCCTTCGACCTGGACCGGCTCGACGCCGTGGTCGTCAACGCCGGCGGCTGCGGCTCCCACGCGAAGCACTACGAGCGGCTGCTGGCGGACGACCCGGTATACCGGAGCCGCGCCGCGGAGTGGTCCCGCAAGGTGCGGGACGTGCACGAGCTGCTGCTGGAGGTCGGTCCGAGGCCGCCCCGGGCGGGCCTGAGCGGGGCCGATGGCGGCCCCCTGCGCGTCACCTGCCACGACTCCTGTCACCTGAAGCACGGCCAGGGGGTGAGCCAGGCGCCCCGGGAGATCCTGGCCGCCATACCGGGCCTGGAGCTGGCCGAGCTGGCCGAGGCCGACTGGTGCTGCGGCTCGGCCGGGATCTACAACATCACCCAGCCGGAGATGTCGGCGGCGCTCCTGGAGCGCAAGCTGGGACACCTGGCCGCCACCGGCGCCGAGGTGGTGGCCACCGGCAACCCGGGATGCGCCGTGCAGATCGAGGCCGGCCTGCGCCGGCGGGGAGGGACAGCCCGGGTGGAGCACCCCGTGTCGCTGCTGGCGGCGGCTTACCGCGCAGAGGAGGAAGAGGAATGAAGCACTACGCTCTGACCCTGAACCTGAAGGACGATCCGGAGATCATCGAGCGCTACAAGGAGTATCACCGCCACCCGTGGCCGGAGCCGCTCCAGGGGTTGAAGGAGGTCGGCATCGAAGGGATGCTGATCTACCTGCTCGGCCGGCGCATGTTCATGCACATGACGACCACCGACGACTTCGACCCGGCCCGCGACTTCGCCCGCTACGTGGAGCAGAACCCACGGGCCGCCGAGTGGGACGAGCTGATGCGCACCTTCCAGGAGCGGGTGCCCGAGGCGGGGGAAGGGGAGTGGTGGGCCTCCATGGAGTGCGTCTTCGACCTGTGGGACCATGTCGACTGAGCGGCCGAGGCCGGAGAGGAGGCCGGGCAACCCGTGCTTCTCCTCCGGCCCCTGCGCCAAGCGTCCGGGGTGGTCCCTCGAGGCCCTGGCGGGCGCCCTGGTCGGCCGCTCGCACCGGAGCCCCGCCGGCGAGGGGCGCCTGCGGGAGGTCATCGAGCGCAGCCGGACCGTTCTCGGCGTGCCCGCGGACCACCGTATCGCCGTGGTCCCCGCCTCCGACACGGGAGCCGTGGAGATGGCCCTGTGGTCTCTCCTCGGCCCGAGGGGGGTCGACGTGCTGGCCTGGGAGAGCTTCGGCCTCGGATGGGTGACGGACCTGACCCGGCAGCTGCCGCTCTCCGACGTGCGCCCCCTGCTCGCCGACTACGGCGAGCTGCCGGACCTGCGCCAGGTGGACGGAGACCGCGACGTGGTCTTCACCTGGAACGGCACGACCTCGGGGGTCCGGGTCCCCGACGCCGACTGGATCGACCCCGGCCGCCTCGGCCTCACCATCTGCGACGCCACGTCGGCCGCCTTCGCCATGGACCTGCCCTGGGAGAAGCTCGACGTCGTCACCTGGTCGTGGCAGAAGGCGATGGGAGGCGAGGCCGCCCACGGCATGCTGGTCCTCGGTCCGCGGGCGGTGGAGCGCCTGATCTCGTACACCCCGACCTGGCCGCTGCCGAAGCTGTTCCGCATGACCGCCGCCGGCGCCCTCGACGAGGGACTCTTCGAGGGGCGCACCATCAACACGCCTTCCATGCTCTGCGTGGAGGACGCCCTCGACGGGCTGCGTTGGGCGGAATCGATCGGCGGCCTGCCCGAGCTGGTACGGCGCTCGCGGGCCAACCTGACGGTCCTGGAGGCGTGGGCCGCCGATCGGGACTGGATCGACTTCCTCGCCGCCCGCCCGGCGGTCCGCTCGAGCACCTCGATCTGCCTTCGGATCGTCGACGGGGAGTTCGCGGCGCTGCCCGCCGCAGATCAGGCCGCACGGGCGCGGGAACTGGTGCGCATTCTGGAGAGGGAGGGGGCCGCCTGCGACGTCGGATCCTATCGCGAGGCACCGCCCGGTCTGCGCGTCTGGGGCGGCTCGACGGTGGAGACCTCGGACATCGAGGCTCTGACCCCCTGGCTCGACTGGGGCTTCGAAGAGGTCCGGCCGGGTTGACCTCCGGCGCCGCCGGCTAGCCTCTCTTCGCGGCTTTCTTCCTGCCGCCGGCCTGCAGCCGGTCGGCGGCGCCCACGGAACCTATGTGCAGGGTGTCGTAGGCCTGCTGCGACGAGGTGAAGGGCCCCTGGTGGGTCCTGGAGCCGTGCCAGTCGAGGTTGGTGTACATGGGGTTGACGCGCCCCGTCTCGGCCTCGCGCCGTTCGACCCACGCCTCGAGCCGTTGCCGCAGGGCGGCCGCCACACCCTTCTCCCGGCCCGCCAGGTTCCTCAACTCCAGGGGGTCCTCGACGAGGTTGTAGAGCTCGACCTCCGGCTTGAAGTGGAAGTCGGGCTCCAGGGCCACGATCAGCTTCCACTGCGGCGTGCGCCAGCCGTGCTTGCGCATCCACGTGCACTCGGTGATGTAGAACTCGGCGGCGTTGCTCGGCCGCCGGCCGTCGATCAGCGGCAGCAGGGAGGCGCCGTCGAAGTCGATCTTCACGCCGCGCACCCGCAGCAGCTGCAGGATCGTCGGCACCAGGTCCTGGTGCAGGGCGTAACCGCCGACGCGGCGTCCCTCGGGCAGGCGTCCGGGAAGGCGCAGGATCAGGGGGACGTGCAGGGTGTTCTCGTAGAGTCCGTGGTGGTCGAACCAGCACTCGTGCTCGTAGAGGGTCTCGCCGTGGTCGCCGTTGAGGACGACGAGGGTGTCGTCGCGCAGGCCGAGCTCGTCGAGGCGGGTCAGGAGGCGCTGGATGGCGGCGTCCATGTAGGCCACGGCGCCGTCGTACTGGGCGGTGACGTAGTCGGCGTCGGTGATCCCCGGCGGCATCCAGTCGGCGAAGAAGTCGCAGAAGGGCTTGAAGGCCATGACCGGCTCCATGGAGCGGTTGGCCGGGTCGAGTTCGTCGCCGGAGTAGAACATGCGCTCGAAGGGGGCCGGCGGCAGGTAGGGCGCGTGGGGGTCCATGTGGCGCAGGAACAGGAAGAAGGGCTTGTCGCCGGCGGCCAGGCGCTCGAGCTCCGGAAGGGCCGCGTCGTTGAGGCGGTCCGCCTTCGGACTGCGGCCCTCGCTCCAGCTGCCCCAGGCCGGGTAGTCGAGGTAGGTGCCGAATCCCCGCGAGCTGGCATTGCCGCTGAAGCCGACGCAGCTGGTCTCGTACCCGGCGTCGCCGAGGATCTCGGGCAGGGTGGCCACATGGCCGGGAAGACCGCCCTTGTGGCGCAGGGCGACGACGGTGGTGGAGAAGGCGTCGAGGCCGGTGAGCATGGAGGCGTAGGCCGAGGTGGTGGGGATGTGGGCCGAGTAGTTGCGTTCGAAGAGGACGCCCTCGCCGGCGAGGCGGTCGATGTGAGGGGTCGTCAGCCGCGGATAGCCGTAACAGCTCATGTGGTCGGCGCGCAGGCTGTCGACGCCGAAGAGGACGAGGTTGAGGGGTTTCTTGCGCGGCGCCATGGAAGTCCTGGAGTCGGGTGAGGGAGGTCCGGCCGGGAGGGCGGTAGGCTACTCGGGGGCGCGGCGAGGGTCAAGATGGCGGGACACGCCGAAACAGGCTGAAGAACGCCCGCGCCCTGGAGCCGTAGCCGGGAGGGCCTCTGAACCGGAGGCGTCCGATCGACGGCCGGGACCGGGGGGCGGCGCTGGAGCGCCGGGGGATGGCGCGCTAGGGTACCCGCGACATGCGCTGGATGCAGGCGACAGTGGCCGCCGTGGCCGGGGCGGCCGGGCAGGTCCATGTGGCCAGGGCCTGCTTCGTCCGCGCCATGGGGCTCGTCTACCTCCTGGCCTTCGCCTCTTTCTGGA
>JAJDTN010000030.1 GCA_022827165.1 Candidatus Latescibacterota bacterium | reverse complement strand
GCGCGGCACGGAAGCCCTGGAGCTGCTCGCCGCGGCCACGGCCGTCGCCGAGCGCCAGGGGGACGCACGGTTCCTCGCCAAGATGCGGTTCCTGCGGGCCCTGATGGACTTCGGGGAGACCGGGGAGGAGGCCCTTCCGGCCGCTCTCGCCGAGGTCGAGCAGATGCGCGGCCTCCACTACCGCAAGGGAGAGCTGGACACCATCCCCATGCTGGTCCCGTGTCTGCTGGAGTGCGGCAAGAGCCTGGAGGCCGAGACCCTGGCCGCGGCGTCGGTGACCACGGCGCAGGAGTGCGGGTACCTGGCCGGGCTCCTCGAGGCGATGTCGTGCGCCGCCCTGGTCCATCTCGCCGGCGCCGACCCCGAGCGTGCGAGGGAGACGGCCTGCGGCGTCCTGGAGAAGAGCGAGGCGGCGCAGCTGCCGGTCACCGGCATCAAGGCCCGCCGGATCCTGTCGGACGTGTCGCTGCAGGAGGGCGAGCCGGAGACAGCCCTGGAGCACCTTCGGCGGGCGGAGGGAGCCGCCGCGGAGATCGGGGCCCAGGTCCTGCAGTGCCACCTCATGGAGGCGGCAGCCGCCCTCCTGGAGATCTGCGGCAGGATCGAGGAGGCCGAGGCGGAGAGAGCGGCTGCCCAGGCGCGGGGGCTTTCCATCGGACTGGGGAGCGCTGCCGCAGTCGGGAGCAGCATCGAATGAACACGGGGGCATCTACGAGGGCGCTGGACTCACCGAAAGGAGATCCATCATGAACAGACTCACCAAACCGCGGAAGCAGTCCTACCAGGGCGAAGACGCCCAGGTGCTCGCCTACTCCGACATCTGCGAGATGGCAGCCGTCCTCTGCACGGGCGTGACGATCGGCTTGCTGGGCTTCGGCGTTGCGCCGGCCGTGGTCGTGGCGGGCGTGTCGTGCGCCATCCTGGTCCTGATCTGCGGACTCATCTGACCTGCACCGCAAGGGGGCATCTACGCGGGCGCTACATTCACATTCACCGAAGGAGATCCATCATGAACAGACTCATCAAACCGCAGAAGCAGTCCTACGAGGGCGAAGACGCACAGGTCCTCGCCTATTCCGACATCTGCGAGTTGGCATGGCTCATGAGCGTCTGCTCTGGCGGCGTCGGCGCCGCAGCCATGTTGGGCCTGGCCGTGCCACCAGCCTTGGTTGCGTTCGGCGTGTCGTGCTTCGTCTACCACGTCCTCTTCTCGGCGCGGTGCAGGGGCTACTTCTGATCTTCACCCCAGCCAATGGCCCCGCTCAGTCGTGAGCGTCGATAGGACGCATCGGTAACTCTGAGCCATCAAACCCCTTGGCGCCCCGTAGATGCCCCCATGATCGAATCGTCTCCCACCCGCCCTCCTGGAGTCGTGGACCGTCCTGATGAGCGGGACGAGCAGCGAATGAACAGGGGGGCATCTACGAGGGCGCTACATTCACCGGAAGGAGATCCATCATGAACAATCTCATCAAGCCCCAGAAGCAGTCCTACACCGGCGTGGATTCCAAGGTCGTGGCCTACTCCGTTGCCTGCGAGATTGCGTGGGGCGCCTCGCTCTGCACGGCCGGGGCAGTCATTGTGACCTTGTATTCCTGGTCGCCTATTGCGGTTGGTGTCGGCTTGGGGTGTGGCGCCACTTACCTCATCTCCTCGGCGATTTGTCACGGTTACATCTGACCTTCCCCAGGAGACTGCACCGCGACCCACTTGAGCGTCGACAAGACGTGTAGTACTCACTGACCGACCAAACCCTCAGCGCCCCGTAGATGCCCCCCATGATCACAACACTCCTGTCGTCCCTGCCCCGGATTTCGGGAGCGTTCTCCTACGCGGTCCGGGTCGAAGCCCGCACCATGCGTCACGAGGCCCGGTCGAAGCCGGGGGACTTCTGGCCAGCCGCCGTCATCCACGCGGCGGCCGGAGGGTCCTTCCTGCTGGTTCTCTGGATCTCGCTCCACACCCTCAAGGGGATCCTCGGCGACGGGGACCCCGAGCTGTCCCTGGCCCTGGCCTCCGCGTTTCTCGCCTCCTACGCCTTCCTGTGGCTCTGCATCGCCATCGGCTTCGGCGGCGAGATCGTACCCATCTCCCGCCTGGAGAAGCTCGCCGTGCTTCGATGGACCCCGGGGCAGGCCTACGCCGCGGGCCAGGTGATGGCCGCGTTCCAACCCCTGCACCTGTTCTTCTCCCTGGCCTTCCTGACCACCGGGCTCACGCTCTTCCCGCCGGCCGGCGCCGCGTCCGTCCTGTTCACGTGCCTGGCCACGGGCGTGACCGCCCTCGGCATGGTCGCCTGGATCCAGGGCACGCGCTGCGCCATCGAGCTGGTGTCGTGGAAGGGCGCGCTGCGGACACTCGCCCGAGTCCTGGGGGGCGGGGCGTTCCTGGCCCTCACCCTCCTCCTCGCCCGGTCCGTGGCCGGCGGCGACTGGATCGAGCGGATCCGCGGGATCCCGGGGTCCTGGTTCGAGATGGCTCCCACCAGCCAGTTGGCCCGGGCCTGTCAGCTGGCCGGGGAGGGACATCTCGCGGACCTGCCTGGTCCCCTGGCCCTGCTCGGCGCCTTCGCGGCGGCCGGCTTCCTCTTCGGCTGGCGACTGACCCGCCGTCGGGTCTTCCTCGCGGGCGGGTCCCGCCTGGCCCCGGCCGGCCCCCGCGACCGGATCCCGGGTCTGGCCCGGTGGCTCGGGCGGGTCCTGCCGCCTCCCTATCCGAACCTGGTGGCGCGCGAGGTGCTGTCCACGCTCCGCTGGAGACAGATCTGGATACAGGCCGGGCTCGCCGCGGTATTTGCATGCTGCACGGCCATCCTTCCCGCCCTCGCCCTCTTTGCCGGCAAGGGGCGCGGCGACTTTCCCTACACCTGGCAGAACGTAATAGGGATCGCCTTGCTCGCCTTCTTCCAGAGCGGGACCGCCGCCAACCTGTTTTCGAGAGAGGGCCGGGGCGCCTGCGAATACCTGCTCCTGCCCCTGGACGAGCGGCAGATCCTGGCGAGCAAGAACATCGCCTTCGCGGTGATCCAGTACGCGGTGACGGCCTTCTGCGCCCCGGCCCTCCTCTTCGTGTTCTGGTTCCACGATCTCCTCGGCGCCGGGTTCCAGGTCCTCGCGGCCGTGGTCCTGGCGCCCGTGGCGAGCGTCATCGCCGGCAACTATCTCTCGATCCTCAACCCCGCCAGGCAGCCCGGTTCGAAGAAGGACCCGAGGGGCCATGTCCCGCGGAACAGCGGCCTCCTGCAGGCATTGCTGACGACTCTCCTCGTCGCCGCGGCGGCCCTGTACTTCACGATCGATTCCGAGTACCTGCGCCACGCGGCGGCGGCCTTCGGGATTCCCTCGATCGACTCCGGGTACCTGCGCTACGCGGCGGCCGCCTTCGGGGTCCTGGCCGCCGTGGCGCTGCCGGCGGGGTACGTCGTCGCCCTGCGCCACCAGACCCGGCTGCTCCGGCAGCGCCGCCTCGCCGTGGCCGAAGTGTTCTCGTAACGGGAGACTGAGACCGACAATGGAACCGACCGTGGAGCTGCAAGACCTGACCAAGCGCTACCGGTCCACCGTGGCCGTCCGTTCCCTCTCCCTGCGGGTGGAGCCGGGGGCGATCCTCGGTCTGGTGGGGCCGAACGGCGCCGGCAAGACGACGCTGCTCAACATGATGGCCGGGCTCCTGGAGCCGAGCGAGGGCACGGTGCGCCTCTTCGGACGCACCTACGCCGAGGCCGGCAACGACATCCGCGCCCTGACCGGCGTCATGCGCGACGACCCGGGGCTCTACGAGAGCCTCACCGGGTCCGAGCACCTGAGCTTCACCGGCTCGGCGTACGGCCTCGATCCCGCGGAGGTGGCGGAGCGGTCGCGCGAGGTGCTGGAGTTCATGGATCTCGAAGGCGCGGCCGGCGAGACCGCCGCCACCTACTCGGCGGGCATGAGGAAGAAGCTGGCCCTCGCCTGCATCCTCCTGCACCAGCCCCGCCTGATCCTGCTCGACGAGCCCTTCGCCACCCTCGACCCGGAAGCCGCCCTCCAGGTGGAGGAGCTGCTCCGCAGGCTGTCGGCCGGCGGCGCCACCGTGGTCCTCAGCTCCCACGTCCTCGACCGCGTGGACCGGCTCTGCTCCGAGCTGGCCTTCATCAACAAGGGGGAGCTGATCCTGCGGGGCCCGCCCGAGGAGCTGCGCGCCCGCGGCGCCGAGGGCAAGGAGGCCGGGAGTCTCGAGGAGCTGTACATGGATCTGGTCGCCCCGGAGGGGGACCGGCGGAGGCTCTCGTGGTTGTGAGCCTGCCCGGCTGGCTCTCCCTCCGGCGCAGGAAACCGGCGGGGGGGTCCCTCCTCCTCTTTCTCTGGGGCTTCCTCAGGCCCTACCGGCTGCGCGCCGCCGAGGCCCTCGCCGCCATGGTCCTGGCGGCGGCCCTCACCGTGCCCCTGCCGCTGGTGACGATCTACCTCGTGGACGAGGTCTTCGCCGCCGGCTCGCGGCCCACGCTCCACGCCGTCTGCGCCGGGATCCTCGCCGTCTCGGTCCTCGGCACGCTCCTGAGCCTGCTGCAGGGCTACCTGCTCACCGTCTTCGCCCGGCGCGTGTTCTTCGACATGGAGGTCACCCTCACCCGGCGCCTGCTGGCGCAGTCCGTCGGCTACTTCCGCAAGGCCGGCTCCGGCTACCTCGCCACCCGGGCCAGCGACGACGTGCGGCAGCTGGGGGCTCTCATGGCCGGGACCTGGATCCAGGCGATGAACTCGGCCTTCGTCCTCGTCGCCGGCGCCGCGGTGATGATCGCCCTGAGCCCCGGCCTGGCCGCGATCCTGCTGGCCTTCGTCCCCGTCCTCGCCGTGGCCAGCGTGCTCGTGGGCCGGAGGGTCCACGACCTCAACGCCGAGGTGCAGGAGCGCCGGGGAGAGACCCAGGCGGTGCGCATCGAATCCCTGGAGAACATCACCGTCGTCAAGGCCTTCGGCGCCGAGCGCCGGCAGCTCCGGCGGATCGCCGGCAGGCTGCGCCGCGAGCTCGACGCCGGTCTGGCCCGCGATGTCCGGGGGCTGCTGCTCTCGGGCGTCCAGGGCCTGGTGCACGGCGGCGGCTATCTCGTCCTGCTGTGGGTGGGAGGGCTCCAGGTGATGGACGGCCAGCTCTCCCTCGGGCAGCTCCTGGCCCTCAACTCCCTCCTCGCCCTCGTGCTCTCGCCGACGATGCAGCTGTCCAGCGTCTACCTGGGCGTCAAGATGGCCCTCGGGATCCTGCAGCGGGTGCGCGACTTCGGCGGGGCCCCGGTCCCCGGGGAGCGCGCCGGCAAGCCGCCCATCGACATCGGTCCGGGGCGCGTGGAGTTCGACAAGGTCTCCTTCGGGCTGTCCGGAGGGGGAACCGTCCTGCACGACGTCTCCGCCACCTTCCCCGCCGGGCGGATCACCGCGGTGGTGGGCGGCACGGGAATGGGCAAGAGCACCCTCGTGCGGCTCCTGCTGCAGCTGGAGACGCCGTCCCGGGGCTCGATCCGGATCGACGGCCGGGACGCCGGCGAGCACGACCCCCGGAGCGTCCGCGCCCACATCGGCTACGTCGAGCAGGAGGTGCACCTGTTCTCGGCGACGGTCCGCGAGAACATCCTCTACGGCCGGCCCCGGGCCACGGCCGAGGACCTGGCCTGGGCGACGGCGATCTCCGACTGCGACGGGTTCCTGTCGCGGTTCCCCGACGGGCTGGACACGCGCATCGGCGCCAACGGCGTCGAGCTGTCGCGGGGCCAGAAGCAGCGCGTCTGCCTGGCCCGAGCCATGGTCCGCAGGCCGAGGATCCTCGTCCTCGACGAGACCACCGCCTCCCTGGACCCCGAGACCGAGCAGACCGTGATCCGCGCCTTGAGGCAGGCCGGCGAGGGCCGCACCACCGTCTACGTGAGCCACCGCCTCGCCTCCCTGGACTTCGCCGACCGGGTCGTGGTCATGAAGGGCGGGCGGGTGACGAGGGAAGGCCCTCTGCGGGAGGGGGTCTCGTTGGACCGGGCGGCGGCCGCCTGAGCCCCGGGAAATGCGGATTCCCTCGCGCATAGAGTGGACCGGCGGGGCCGTCCTGATCGGCGCCGCCGCGTGCTCCCTGCTCCTGCTTTACGGGCTGGTCCTCGTCGACGTGGACCGGGGGATCCTGGTCTCGGGGGAGGTCACGAAGGCGGACGGCGGCTGGCGGCTCGAAGGCCCGGTGGCGAGGCGGAGTCTCGGACTCCTGGGCGACGCCCGCTACGTCTTCGCCGCCAGGGGGAACCGCCGCGTCCTGCTGGGGCAGGTGCGGGCCGTGGGCGCGCGGTTCCGGCAAAGCGAGGAGGGAATCCTCGCAGCCGTGGAGTTCGAGTCCACGGCGGGCGGCAAGGGCCTCCCCCGTCCCGTGAGAGAGGGCCCCGCGAGCCTCTTCGTGGCCACACGGCCTCCAGGGCCCTTGCTGCTCGCGCTTCTCGAGAAGGTAAGCCCCGCCAGGTAGAGGCCCGGCGGCAGCGGGCGGACGGCCGTTCCCGGAGAGTCCGGGAACTTCCAGCGGGGAGTCTTGCGTCCGGATGGACCTGTCAAACCAGGAGAGGTGATGTCATGAAAAGATCGGCAGAGAGCGGCACGGAAGAGGAAGGAGCGCGCCTGGTGGAACGTGTGCGCCTCCTGGCGGCGTCGCCGCGGCAGGCCTTCGCCTCGATCCTGGAGGGCCGCCCCTGGGTGGACGTATTC
>JAJDTN010000192.1 GCA_022827165.1 Candidatus Latescibacterota bacterium | reverse complement strand
CGTAGCGCGTCGACAGGCAGCCGGTGACGACGACGCCCTTGCAGCGGCCGGACTCCTTGAGACGGGCGGCGGCCAGGATCGTGTCGATCGACTCCTCCTTGGCCGGCTCGATGAAGCCGCAGGTGTTGACGATGACCACGTCGGCGTCATCCGGATCGCCGGTGAGGGTGTAGTCGTTGCCGCGCAGCAGGCCGAGCATGCGCTCGGAGTCGACCGTGTTCTTGGGGCAGCCGAGGCTGATGAGGTGGACGCGGGAGTCGCTCATGGGTACCTGCGCTGCAGGAAGGATACGGCCTCGCGGACGATCTCGTCGTCGACGCCGTCCACCACCTCGACGCGGCCGATGCCGCGGGCGAGGATGAACCGGTTGCGCCCCAAGGCGCGCTTCTTGTCGGCCCGGGTGTGCTCGAAGATGCGCCCGGCGTCGATGCCGCCGACCCCGGGGCGCACACCCAGCCGCTCCACCAGGGCGTCGTGGCGGGTCCGCGCTCCCTCGCTCTCCCACAGGCCGAGGCGCGCCGCGATCTCGGCGGCGGCGGCCATGCCGAGCAGCACCGACTCGCCGTGGCGGAAGCCGTAGCCGGAGGCCGCCTCGATGGCGTGGCCGAGGGTGTGGCCGTAGTTGAGGATCGCCCGCAGGCCGCCCTCGCGCTCGTCGGCGGCGACCACCCCGGCCTTGATGCGGGCGTTGCGGGCGATCAGGTCGTCGAGCTCGGCGGCGCCGATGCCCATCTCCACGACCTCCTCCAGGCGCTCCTCGAGGAAGGCGAAGAGCTCCTCGTCGCGGATGACGCCGTGCTTGACGACCTCCGCCAGGCCGGCCACCACCTCCTCGCGCGGCAGGGTGCGCAGGCTCTCGGTGTCGGCCAGGACCAGCCGCGGCTGGTGAAAGGCGCCCACCAGGTTCTTCCCTTGGCGGAGGTTGACCGCCGTCTTGCCGCCGATGCTGGCGTCGACCTGGGAGACGATCGTCGTCGGCACCTGGACCACGTCGACGCCGCGCAGGTAGCTGGCGGCCACGAAGCCGGCCAGGTCGCCGACGACGCCGCCGCCGACGGCGGCGACCCAGGCGCCGCGGTCGAGGCCGGCGCCGGACATGCCGGAGGCCAGCTGCTCCACCGAGGCCAGGTTCTTGCCCTCCTCGCCGGCGGCGTACTCCAGGAGGAGGACCTCGAAGCCGGCGTCGCGCAGGCTGCGGCGGGCGCTCTCGACGAAGGTATCCGCCAGGGCCGCGTCGCCGATGAGAGCGCAGGCCTTCCCCAGCCCCAGGCCGCGGCAGCGCTCCCCGAGGACGCCGACGGCGCCGTGGCCGACGACGATGTCGTAGTCCCTCCCGCCCGGCAGCCGGACGGCGACCTCCTTCACGAGGCGCGCTCCTCCAGGCGCCGGGCCAGGCCGCCGGCCACCGCCGCGGCCGAGGTCTGCTCCGAGGTGCGCACGGTGATGTCGGCGGCACCGTAGTAGGGGGCCCGCTCGGCCAGCATCTCCTCGATCCGCCGCCGCCGCTGCTCCGGCGTCAGGCCGGCCAGCAGGGGGCGGTCCTCCTTCCGGGACAGCCGCTTGAGAATGGTCTCCGCGTCGGCTTCGACGCAGACGAGGACGGCGCCGGCGCCGCGGATCGCCTCGCGGTTCCCGCTTTGGGTGATCGCGCCGCCGCCGAGGGCGACGACGGCCCCGTCGAGGGCCGCGGCCTCCCGCACGCAGGCGGACTCCAGCTCGCGGAAGGCCTCCTCGCCGCGGTCGGCGAAGATCTCGGGGACCGTCTGCCCGGCGCGCTGCTCCACCATCTGGTCGGTGTCGTAGAAGGGCCGGCCGAGACGGGCCGCCAGCAGCCGGCCGATGCGGCTCTTGCCGGTGGCCATGAAGCCGGTGAGGAAGATCGGCCGCGGGCGCTCCACTACATCTCCTCGGGGGCGCTCATGCCGAGCAGGTCCAGCCCCGTGCGCAAGACCCCGCGTGTCCCGTCCACGAGCCGCACCCGCGCCGCCGTCAGTTCCTCGTCGCCGGCCACCAGCACGGGCACCTCGTTGTAGAGCTTGTTCGCCGCCGTGGCCAGCTCCAGCAGGTAGCCGGCCACGTACGACGGCTCGTTCTCCTCCGCCGCGGACTCGACGACGCCGGGGAACTCCGACAGCTTGCGCGCCAGCCGCATCTCCCCGTCCTCTCCCAGGCGGCCGGTGTCGGCGGCCGGGTCCACGGGCCGGCCGTGGCGCCGCAGGATGCTGCAGTAGCGGGCGTGGGTGTACTGCACGTACGGCCCGGTCTCGCCGTCGAAGTTGAGGACCTCCTCCAGGGAGAAGTTGATGTCGCGGGTGCGGCGGTTGTTGACGTCGGCGAAGACCACGGCGCTGATCCCCACCTGGCGCGCCACCTCCGCGGCGCCGGGCAGGTCCGGGTTCTTCTCGGCGATGATGCCCTCGGTGAGGGCGATCGCCTTGTCGAGGACTTCCTCGAGGATGATGATCTCGCCCTTGCGCGTGGCCAGGGCCCGGCCGCGGAAGGACATGAGCCCGAAGGGCGCGTGCTCGCAGCGGCCGATCCAGTCGACGCCGGCCCGCCGCAGGGCGCCGAAGAGCTGCTCGAAGTGCAGGCTCTGCCGCTTGTCGGTGACGTAGACCATCTTGTCGAAGGCGTGCTGCCGGTTCCGGTAGAGGAGCGCCGCCAAGTCGCGGCTGTGGTAGGTGCTGGTGCCGTTGGAGGTGCGCAGCATGAGCGGCGCCGGCTGGTCCTCGAGGGGCACGATGAGCGCTCCTTCGCTCTCCGCCGCCAGCCCCCGCTCCTCGAAGAAGGCGATCACCTCGTCGAGCCGGCCGGCGTAGTGGCTCTCCCCCAGGCTCTCGTCGAAGCGCACGCCGAGGATGCCGTAGATGCGCTCCGCCTCCTTGCGGCCCTCCTCCGAGAACCAGCGCCAGAGCCGGGTCATCTCGTCGTCGCCGGCGGCCAGGGCCCGCAGGCAGTCCCGGGCCCGGTCGCGCAGCTCCGGGTGTTCCTCGGCCTCGCGGTTGAAGCGCACGTAGAGGCCCACCAGCTCCCGGATCGGGTCGGCGCGGATGCGCTCGTCGTCGCCCCAGGCGGCGTACGCCGCCAGCAGCTGGCCGAAGTTGGCGCCGTAGTCGCCGAGGTGGTTGATGCCGACGCAGCGCCAGCCGAGGAACTCGTGGATGCGGTAGATGGCGTGGCCGATGGCGGTGGAGCGCAGGTGGGCGATGGAGAAGGGCCGCGCCAGGTTCGGCGACGAGAAGTCGATGGCCACGGTGCGGCCGGCGCCCTGGCGGCGGCCGCCGTACTCCGGGCCGCGGGCGGCGATCTCGTCGAGGGTGTGGCCGATGAAGGCGGGCCGGTGGAGGGTGAAGTTGACGTACGGGCCGGCGGCGGCGACGGCGGCGATGCGGCCCCCGGGGCCGGTCTCCGGCTCGATGTGGGCGGCCAGGTCGGCGGCGATCTGCGCGGGGTTGCGGCGCAGCTCCTTGGCCAGGACGAAGCACGGGAGGGCGTAGTCTCCCATGCCTTCGTCCGGGGGCACGGCGAGCAGCCCGCGCACGGTGGACGGGTCCAGGCCTCCGGCGGCGGCCGCCCTGTCGACGATCTCCTCCAGGAAGGGGTTCACCCGGCTGCCCTCACGGCTCAATGGCCCGGCGCATGGCGTCCACGGGCGGCTGCACGCCGGTCCAGATCTCGAAGGACCGGGCGCCCTGGTGGACCAGCATCCCCAACCCGTCCAGGGCCCGCGCCCCGGCGGCCCGGGCCTGCTCCAGGAGGCGCGTGCGCAACGGCTTGTAGACGATGTCGAGGACGACCATGCCGTCGTGGAGGACGCTCCCGTCGCCCAGGGGCGAGACCCCGGCCTCCGGCTCCATGCCGATGGAGGTGGCGTTGATCACCAGTCCCGCCTCGCGCACGGAGCCGCTCTCCGCCAGCGGCGCCACCCGCACCCGGCCGCCGCCGTCCATGGCCTCGGCCAGGCTCTCCGCCCGGGAGAGGGTGCGGTTCAGCAGGATCACCTCCTCCACCTCCCCGCGGCAGAGCAGGGCGTGGAGGACGGCCTTCGCCGCCCCCCCGGCGCCGAGAAGGGCGACCTTCGGCGGCAGCCGCTCCAGGCCGCCCTCGCGGAGGCTGGCCAGCACCCCGTACGCGTCGGTGTTGTGGCCCACCAGCCGGCCGTCGCGGTGGTCGATGGTGTTCACCGCGCCGATGGCCCGCGCCTCGGGGGCGACCTCGTCGAGGCCGGGGATGACCGCCTGCTTGTGGGGCACGGTGACGTTGAGGCCGCGGACCCCCAGGTGGCGCATGGCCGCGCCCACGTGGGCGGCGCCCTCCGGCGGCACCGGGAAGGCGACGTACACGTAGTCGAGGCCGGTGGCGGCCAGGGCCGCGTTGTGCATCGCCGGGGACGCCGAGTGCGCCACCGGATGGCCGATGACGCCGAGGACCCCGGTCCGTCCGGAGATCAACCGAGGAGATCCTCCAGGAACTGGTCGGCGATCTCGAGGGACTCGCTCCAGCTGGCCCCGTAGAGGACCTTGATCATCAGGACGCCGCCGCCGAAGACCACGGCTCCGAGCACCAGCAACCGCAACATCGTTCTCATCACGCATTCTCCCTGGCCCTTGGGGCCTGCAACCCGTCGAGTAGATCGAAGAATCCCGGGAAGGAGGCGTCGACGCACTCGGCGTCGTCGATCTCCATCTCCCCGTGAGCGACGAGACCGGCCACGGCGAAAGCCTGCACCAGGCCGGCGTGGCCCCGGCCGTCGATGCGCTCCCCCTTGAGCGGCCGTCCGCCCTCGATGACCACGCCCTCCGCATACTCGCCGACCTTGGCCTCGACCCGCCGCAACTGGCCCACGAGGTGGTCGACGAAGTCGTACTCGCCCTGGCGCAGCGACTCGATGTCGCGGATGATGAACTCCCCCTCCGTCTGGGTCGCCAGCACCGCCAGCAGGGCCACGTGCTCCCGGAGCTCCCGGGCCCGGCGGTCGGCCACCCGCGTCGCCTTGAGCCGCCCGGAGCCCTTGATCAGCAGATCGACGCTGCCGTCGTCGGCCCCGGCGATCTCCAGCTCGCCGCCGATCTGGCGCACGAGGTCGACGAAGAGGCGGTTGCCGGGGCGCACCATCACCCGGCGCACGGCGACCTCGGCGCGGCGTACGGCCAGGGCCGCCACCACCACGGGCAGGGCCCCGGCCAGGTCCCCGGGGACGTCCACGTCCAGGGCCTTCGGCGCCGGGCCGGGAGTGAGTGTCAGGGTGCGCACCGGGGGATCGCCTTGGCGGCCGCTCTCCACCGCGACGCCGCGTTCCTTCCACGGCGCCTCGGCGCGGTCGCGGCAGGAGGCCGGCTCACGCACCACCGTCGGCGCCTGCGCGAAGAGGCCCGCCGTCAGCAGGCCGAGCTTCACCGATGCCGGCAGGTCCGCCGCCTCGTGGTCGCCGCCGCCGGGGGCCGAACCTGCTTCCAGCCGAAGGACGCCGTCGGCCTCCGCGGTGGCCGTGCCCCCGGCGGGCGCCAGCAGCCGCAGGAGCTGATCCGCCCGGTCCCGCGCCGGCGCGGGAATCCGCGCGCGGCTGCCAAAGGCCTGCCGCGCCAGGATCGCCAGCGCCGGCAGCACCGCCTCCGCCGAGCCTTCCAGGTCGAGGACATCGTCCGCCGGCTCGAGCCCCGCCAGTCCGCGGCCGTCGACACGCAGGCCGCCGTCCTCGCCCTCGACGCCGACACCCAGCCGCCGCAGGACGTCCACCGTCCCGGCCGCCCCGGGGGGCACGCCGCCGATGCGGCTGGTTCCCTCGGAGACGGCCGCCATCCACAGGGCCTGGATCGCGCGGTCGCGCTCGCCCGGCACGCGGACCTCGCCCCTCAGGCGCGCCGCCCTGGAAACGGTGCGCACCATCAGGGGCGCCTCGCCCGGTAGCCCACGGCCTCGAGGGTCTCCACGGCGCGGTCGGCCACGTCATCCGCGTCGAACCCCAGCCTCAGGGTCCCTCCCTCCCCCTCGCGCACCTTCATCACCTCGATGTCGTTGATGTTCACCTCCTCCGCCGCCAGCACCGACGCGATCTCGGCGATCACCCCCGGACGGTCCTCGCAGACGACCAGCACCTCCGCCAGCCGGTGGATGAATCCCTTGGCGTCCCTGGGGATGCCGTCGCGGACCCGGTTGGCGTACTCGAAGTCGGCCTCCAGGGCGGCGGCGCCCACCTTGTCCCGCACCTCGGCCAGGCGCGCCTGGAAGCGGTCGACCATCTCGCGGATGCGGTCCGGGTTGGTGGCGCAGATGTCGTTCCAGACCGGCTCGAAGGGGCTGGAGGCGATCCGCGTCAGGTCGCGGAAGCCGCCGGCCGCCAGGGTCAGGAGCAGGCCCTGCCGCTCCTCGTCCAGGAGGCCCACCATCTCCACGAGGGAGGTGGCCAGCAGCTGCGGCAGGTGGCTGATGGCGGCCACCACCATGTCGTGGTCCTCGGCGGACAGCTCGAGGACGCGGGCGCCGAGGCCGCGGATCAGGTCGCGCAGGGCCTGGTGCAGGTCTCCGGGCACGGCGGCGTCGGGCACGAGGATGTAGATCGCGTTCTGGAAGAGGAAGGGATCGGCCGCTGTCACCCCTGACTTCTCGGAGCCGGCCATGGGGTGGCCGCCGAGGAACCAGGCGTCGGACCGTCCGCTGGCCGCCGCGGCGGCGGCGATGCGGCGCTTGGTGCTGCCCGCGTCGGTGACCAGCGCCCCGGCGGGTACCGCCGCCATCACCCGCGGCAGGAAGTCGATGATGTGGCGGATCGGCGAGCACAGGAAGACGAGGTCCGCCTCGGCCAGCCCCCGGTCGACCTCGTCGTAGTCCCAGCCCTCGTCCACGGCCCCGAGGGAGACGGCCTTCTCCACGGTCTGCGGCCTGCTGATGCCGACGATGGAGCCGGCGTACCCCGTGCGCCGCAGGGCCAGACCGATGGAGCCGCCGATGAGCCCGACGCCGACGATGCCGACCCGCCGGAAGCGCGAGGACCGGTTGGCGGTGCTCACCGCTCCTCGTCCCCCCCGCCTTCGAGGATTCGCGCCTCGGCCATGATGCGGGCGAAGACGTCGGCGATCGCCTCCTCGCTCAGGGGGCCCCGGTTGAGGGCCTGAAGCCGCTCGATGAGGGCCCGCTCCCGGGCCCGGTCGCGGCTCTGGCGGCCGCTGGCGCGCTTCAACTCGCCGATCTCGATGGCGTAGCCGAGTCTCGCGTTGATCAGGCCGACGATCCTGTCGTCCACCTCGTCGATGCGGGCCCGCCAGTCATCGATGTCCTTGCCTTCGGGCATGGGTTCAGCGCAGTCCCATGGCGCGGCGCACGGACTCCATGGTGGCCTCGGCCACCGGCCGCGCCCGGTCCCGCCCCGCCTCGAGGATCCCGTCGACGATCGCCGGATCGGCGGTGATCTCGGCGTAGCGACGCCGCACCGGCGCCAGGGCCTCCACCACCACCTCGGCCACCTCCTTCTTCAGATCGCCGTAGCCCTTGCCCTCGAAACGGGCCTCGATGGCGGCCTTCTCCTGTCCGGAGAGGGCGTGGTGGATGGTGAGCAGGTTGTGGACGCCGGGGCGCTCCTCGTCGAAGCGGATCTCCCGCAGCGAGTCGGTGACGGCGCGGCCGATCCTGCGGCGGATCAGGTCGGGCTCTTCGAGAAGGCCGATGGCGTGGTGCTGCCCCTCCACCGACTTGGACATCTTCTTCGTCGGGTCGTCGAGCCCCATGACCCGGGCCCCCACCTCGCGGATGACCGGCTCGGGCACGGTGAAGACCTCGCCGTAGAGGTTGTTGAAGCGGCCGGCGATGTCGCGGGCCAGCTCCACGTGCTGCTTCTGGTCCTCGCCCACGGGCACCACCGAGGTCTGGTAGAGGAGGATGTCGGCCGCCATCAGCACGGGATAGGTGAAGAGACCGGCGCCGACCCGCTCGCGGCGGCTGCCGGCCTTGTCCTTGAACTGGGTCATGCGCTCGAGCCAGCCCATGGGCGTGTTGCAGATCAGCAGCCAGGTCAGCTCGGTGTGCTCGGGCACGTGGGACTGGACGAAGAGGACGCTGCGCTCCGGGTCGATGCCGCAGGCCACCAGCACCGCCGCCAGCTCGCGCACGTTGTCGCGCAGCTCGGGCGGCTCGAAGGGCACGGTGATGGCGTGCTCGTCGACGACGCAGAAGAAGTTGTCGTAGCGCTCCTGGTCGGCCACCCAGTTGCGGATGGCGCCGATGTAGTTGCCCAGGTGGGTCTGGCCCGACGGCTGGATGCCGGAGAACACGCGCGCCGCCACGTCAGCCCTCCTCGCCGCCGCCGAGCAGCTCGCGCACCGCGGCGCCCGGGTCCTCGGCCCGCATGAGGGACTCGCCCACGAGGACGGCGTCGACGCCGGCCTCGCCGAGCTGGCGCAGGTGCCCGCGGTGCTCGATGCCGCTCTCGCTGACCAGGGTCACTGTTTCCGGCACGAAGGGCCGCAGCTCGAAGGTCGTGTCAAGGCTGGTCTCGAAGGTGCGCAGATCGCGGTTGTTGATGCCCACGGGGGAGGCGTCGGCGGCCAGGGCGCGCTCCAGTTCCTCGCGGGTGTGGACCTCCACGAGGACCGCCAGGCCCAGCTCCCGGCCCAAGCCCTGGAGGTCCTCCAGCTGGCCGCCGTCCATGATGGAGACGATGAGCAACACGGCGTCCGCGCCGATGACGCGGGCCTCGAAGAGCTGGTACGGGTCGATGGTGAAGTCCTTGCGCAACACCGGGATCCCGGCGGCCTGCCGCGCGGACTGGAGGTGGGCGTCGGAGCCCTGAAAATACGCCTCGTCGGTGAGCACCGAAAGCGCGCGGGCGCCGTTGCCGGCGTAGGCGCTGGCGATCGCCGCCGGGTCGAAGTCCTCGCGGATCACGCCCTTGGAGGGGGAAGCCTTCTTCACCTCGGCGATGAGGGAGACCCCCTCCGCGGCCAGGGCGCCGGCGAAGTCCGCCGGCTCCGGCGCGTCGAGGGCCCGGGCGCGGACCTCGGCCGCGGGCGCGTCGTGGACGCGCCGGGCCAGGAAGTCGCGCTTGCTGGCGACGATCTCTTCGAGGATGCCGGCCATGCCCGCCGCCTCAGGCGTTGCTCACCTCCACGAGCCGGTCCAGGGCCTGCCGGGCCCGGCCCGAGGCGATCGACTCGCGGGCGGCCTCGATGCCGCCGGCCAGGTCCGCGGCCACTCCGGCGGCGGCCAGGGCAGCGGCGGCGTTGAGGAGCACCACGTCGGTCCGGGGTCCGCTGCCGCCGTCGAGGATCTCCCGCAGGATGGCGGCGTTGGCGGCCGGGTCGCCCCCCTCCAGGGCGGCGGCCTCGGCGCGGTCGATCCCGAAGTCGCCGGGCTCGATCTCGTAGGTGCGCACCTCGCCGTCGGCCAGCTCGCTCACCCGCGACGGCCCGGTGAGGGTGATCTCGTCGAGACCGTCGAGACCGTGGACGACAAAGGCCCGCTCCGAGCCCAGGGCGCCGAGGACGCGGGCCTGCAGCTCGGTCAGCTCCGGCGCGAAGACGCCCATGAGGTGGCGCGTCGCCCCGGCGGGATTGGTCAGCGGCCCGAGGATGTTGAAGACGGTGCGCGTGCCCAGCTCCCGGCGGGGGCCGATGGCGTGCTTCATGGCGCCGTGCAGGGCCTGGGCGAAGAGGAAGCCGATGCCGGCCTCGTCGAGGCAGATCCCCACGCGGGCGGGGTCGGCCTCGATGTTGACGCCCAGCTCGGCGAGGACGTCGGCGGAGCCGCACCGGCTCGAGATGGCGCGGTTGCCGTGCTTGGCCACCGTGCACCCGGCGCCGGCGGCGACGAAGGCGGCGGTGGTGGAGATGTTGAAGGTGCCCGAGGCGTCGCCGCCGGTGCCGCAGGTGTCGAGCAGGGGCGGGCGGCCGCCGGAGATGCGCGTCGCCTTGGCCCGCATGACCTCGGTGAAGCCGGCCACCTCGTCCTCCGTCTCGCCCTTGCAGCGCAAGGCCACGAGGAAGCCACCGATCTGGGCGTCCGTCGCCTCGCCGCTCATGATCTGGTCCATCACGGCGGTGGCCGTCTCCCGGTCGAGGTCGCGGCCGGCGATGAGTTGCTGAATCGCGTCCTGGATCATGGTTGGTCTCCTTCTCCGGAAAGCAAGATCCCGGGTTCAATCCCGCGCAAGGAAGTTGCCCAGCAGGCGCTGGCCCTCGGCGGTGAGGATCGACTCCGGGTGGAACTGAACGCCCTCGACGTCCAGCTCGCGGTGGCGCAGCCCCATCACGATCCCGTCCTCGGTCTCGGCGACGACCTCCAGACAGTCGGGCAGCGACTCGCGCTCGACGATGAGCGAGTGGTAGCGGGTGGCCACGAAGGGGTTGGGCAGGCCGGCGTAGATCCCCCGGCCGTGATGGTGGATCTCCGATGTCTTGCCGTGCATGACGTACGGAGCGCGGGTGACGACGCCGCCGAAGGCCTGACCGATCGACTGGTGCCCGAGGCAGACCCCCAGGATGGGGACCTCCCCGGCGAAGCGGTTCACCACCTCGATGGAGATGCCCGCCACGTCGGGCGTGCACGGCCCCGGCGAGATGACGATGCGCTCCGGCGCCAGGCCGGCGATCTCGTCGGTGGTGACGCGGTCGTTGCGGTACACGGACAGCTCGGCGCCGAGCTCGCCCAGGTACTGCACGAGGTTGTAGGTGAAGGAATCGTAGTTGTCGATCACCAGAATCATGTGCCGTCCTCCGCGAGCAGGACCGGGGCCGCCGCCGGCGGCGGGGCGACGCCGCCGCCGTGCGCCATCTCCACGGCCCGCAGCAGGGCCTTGGCCTTGTTCACCGTCTCCTCGAACTCCGCCTCGGGGACCGAGTCGGCGACGATGCCGGCCCCGGCCTGCACGTAGGCGGTGCCCTCCTTGACCACCATGGTGCGGATGGCGATGCAGGTGTCGAGGTTGCCGGAGAAGTCGAGGTAGCCGATGGCGCCGCCGTAGATCCCGCGCCGCGTCGGCTCGAGCTCGTCGATGATCTCCATGGCCCGCACCTTGGGCGCGCCGGACAGGGTCCCCGCCGGGTAGCAGGCGAAGAGGGCCTCCAGGGCGTCCATCTCCGGCCGCAGGCGGCCGCGCACGTTGGAGACGATGTGCATCACGTGGGAGTAGCGCTCCACCTCCATCATCTCCGTGACCCGCACCGAGTCGTACGCCGAGACCCGCCCCACATCGTTGCGCCCCAGGTCGACGAGCATGACGTGCTCGGCGCAGTCCTTGGCGTCGGCCAGCAGCTCGTCGGCCAGGCGCGCGTCCTCCTCCTCGGTGAGGCCGCGGCCGCGGGTGCCGGCGAGGGGCCGCACTTCGAGGGTGCCGTCCTGCACGCGCACCAGGATCTCCGGCGAGGCGCCCAGGACCTGCAGGTCCTGCAGGGTCATGTGGAACATGTACGGCGACGGGTTCACGGTGCGCAGGACCCGGTAGACGTCGAAGGGATCCCCCGTCAGGTCCAGCTCGAAGCGCTGGGCGAAGACCACCTGGAAGACCTCTCCCGCGCGGATGTACTCCAGGCAGCGCTCCACCGCCTCGGTGAACTGGGGCCGCGTCATGTTGGAGCGCACCTCTCCCGGCTCGCCGATGCCTTGCAGGGCCCGGTGCGGCACCGGCCGCGCCAGGATCTCCTCGACCTCGGCGATGCGCCGGCCGGCCACCTCGTACGCCTCCTGAGCGGTGGTCCCGCCGTCGGCGCGGCCGTTGGTGATGATCATCATCGTGTGCCGCAGGTTGTCGAAGGCGACCACCGTCTCGTAGAGGGCGAAGACCATGTCGTCGAGGCCGAGGTCGTCCTCCCCCGTGTCGGGGATCTCCTCCACCAGGCGGACGCCGTCGTAGGCCAGGTAGCCCACGGCGCCGCCGGTGAACGGCGGCAGCCCCGGCAGGGAGGCGCCCCGGCGCGACTCCATGATCTGGCGCAGGGCTTGGCGCGGATCGGCCTCGAAGTCGCACGTGCTGCCCGTCTCGCGATCCTCGATCGACACGTGGTGGCCGCGCGACCGGAACAGCAGACTCGGACGGATCCCGAGAAAGGAGTAGCGCCCGGCCCGCTCTCCACCCTCGACGCTCTCGAAGAGGAAGGTGAAGTCGCTCTCCTCGCGCAGTTTCAGGTAGGCCGACACGGGCGTCTCCGTGTCGGCGAGGATCTCGCGGTACACGGGCACCGTGAAGCCCTCGGCGGCCAGTTCCGCGAAACGCTCCAGCGTGGGCCCGAGGCCCGCGGCTGTGGCTGTGATGTCATTCATCTCGACTGCTCCGCTCGTTGCGGACACGAGTCACCGGCAGCGAAACGGCGAGGACCGTTGGGCACGGAAAAGGCCGCGAGCGCTGTCGATGCGCCCGCGGCCTGTGTGGTTTTCCGTCTGCCGGTACCCGCCTTACGGGTGGACGCACCTCTGTCCTGTCTCGTAGGACCAGAAGCGCCACCACCATCGGCGCGGGTTTTCGGTGCGATTGTCGGTCATTTGTGAGTGCCCGTTGAAATCGAGTCTCCGATAGTAACGACCGGGTCCGCCGGTGTCAACCGGTCCCTATCTTGAAGGAGCCGCACCACGGACCTGAAGAAAGGGGAGCCATGACCCGGATTTCCGCAAGTGTACCCGCCGAACTCCTCGAAGCGGTGGACAGGGCCGCCGGCGAGCTCGGACGCAGCCGCGCCGACATCGTCCGGCAGGCGCTGGAACGCTATCTGGAGGACTTCGACGATCTCGCTCTTGCCGGGGAGAGGCTCCGCGATCCCGCCGATCCGGTCCTGGATTGGGACCGGGTTCGGCAGAGCCTGCTCGGTTGTTGACTTGATGTCGCCGGGAGAAGAACCGCCATGAACTTCCAGGCCCCCCGGCTCTACGCTCGCCACCGCGGCCCCTGGCACTGCTCCGGCCGCGCCCCTAGCCGCCGCCGCTCCTGCCAGTAGCCGTAGAAGTCCATGTGCCACTCCTGCACGTAGGCCCCGGGATTGATGTGGGCCCGGAAGCTGCGCAGCTGGCACTGGGGCCCCATCATGCCCTCGAGGACGGGGCGCACGCCGGGGTGGGCCACCAGGGGGGCGAAGCTCTCCGGCTCGCGGTCGAGGAGGGTGTCGAACCACATGTTGCCCACCGCGTTCAGGCCCTCCTCCCAGCCCTGGGCGCGGGCGTGGTCGACGCGCCAGCGCACGTGGTCCGTCTCCTCCCGGGTGAGGACCCCTTCGAGGAGGAGGAATCCGTCGTGTTCGAGTTCGTCCAGCCGCTGATTCAGCGCTTCCAAGGCCCGGCTCCTGTCGGGGGTTGCTACACCGCCGCCGCAGGCGAGAATATACCCAGGGAGAATGGGCCGGCCAGTCAACGAAGGAAATCAGTGCGGCTGGCAGGACCGCAGATGCTTCCCCACGCCGGGAGGTAGTACACCTTCTACCAACCCGTTGCGGGAAACCGCTCTGCTCCCTTCCTTACTGGTGTTTGGTGGCCTTGGGGCCATTGGACTCGATAGAGGAGCCATGGCTGCCGGAGCCGGCCCACTCCCCAGGAGTGACCTGAGGGCTTTTCCAGGGAAAAGACTTGAACGCGGTGGGGAAATATGAACGAGAGCAACACAGTAACACTCGACAAGAGCTATCTCTATGGAGCGTCCGTCGAGGCGGTCAGAGAGCTCTGTCGGTCTCATACCGTGCTGGTAACGCCGGCCTTGTTCTACGAGGTCATGAAGGACGAGGATCCGGCCCGAGCACGCTGCTTTCGAAAGTTCCCCCTTGGTGAGAATCCTGTCGAACTCATAGACCGCGTAGGGAGCCTTGTCAAGTACGAGATTGAGACAGATGCTCCGTGCCTGCCGATCCTAGATCACCGAGTACCCTGCAGGTTCATATTCAGTCCCCTATTGGCAGAGGGCGAATTCGAGGGAAGTCCGGAATTTCTGCAGAGTATGCAGGAGGAGGAACGAAAGATACCCCAAGACGCAAAGGACTTTCTCGAATGCATCTCCTTCCTCCCCTGCTGGTTTCCAGAGCTTTCGACCTGTAAGCCTGGCCAATCGAGGGAGGCGATTGATCGGATGCAAGAGAGAGTAGCCAGGGATGCGGCTTTTGTGCGGCACTTGTACAAGTCGACACATGATTCCCGCTTTCCCTCAGCTGAGTTGGTAGATGACAGATGGGCCATCATCCGAAGGCTCCAGGTGTGGGTCATGGGCGGACTCGAATATATCTGCCGATATGGTATGGATTTCGACAGAGTCTCAAGCAGAACAGTCCATGACTATTTGGACATTCAGTATGTGATCCATGGATGTCTGGCTGGAGGACTGGCTACCCGGGACAAATTTCCCCAACGGTTGTTCCACCTATTGCTCCCAAATGGCAATCTCGTAGACTAGTGGACCTTGGGCCATGGATGACCCGTGATCTGAGGTTAAGGGTAGATGCGAAAACTCGAATGGATCGGAGAGAAGCTGATCAAGGGGAGTGTTCTGCTCGACGCGATGGGGGAATGTGCATCCATATACTGGAGATCAAGAAGGTAGCCCATGCCAACCCTGCACTGGCTGACACGGGAAGCTGATTCCCACGCCGCAGCGGAGGTGCCCTATCGTCTGCTAGAGCTACATCCCGACTTTGGTACGGGCGCTCCGGATACTGGCAATATGCTCATCCAGGGGGACAACCTGGAAGCACTGAAGGCACTGCTGCCGTTCTATGCGGGTCAGGTGAAGTGTATCTACATCGATCCCCCATACAATACTCGTTCGGCTTTCGAGCACTACGACGACAATCTGGAGCACACCCGGTGGCTGGGCATGATGTGGCCACGCTTGGAACTCTTGCGCGAGTTGCTCTCTGAGGATGGCTCCATTTGGGTGTCGATTGACGATAATGAGGCACACTATCTCAAGGTCATCATGGATGAGATATTTGGCCGCAGTAATTTCATCGGGAACGCTGTGTGGGAGAAGTCGGACAGCCCTCGAATGGATGCGGTGTTCATGTCCTCACGGCACGACAATACTCTTTGCTTTGCGAAGGATGTTGCTAGAACTTCCTGGAATAGAGTGCCCCAAGACAGACCTCCAAAGCACTACAATAGGAAGGATGAAGATGGCCGCGCGTACTACCTTAAGCCACTGAGGGCAATGGGGGGGCAAGGCGACAGCAAAGAAGCACGGCCATCGCTTTATTTCGCTCTCATCGCACCCGATGGAAGTGAGGTGTTTCCGGTTCGACAGGATGGGTCAGGTGGGGCATGGAGATGGAGTCCCGTACGAATGCAGGCGGAAGCGGCAAGGATAGAGTGGGTGTCTGGCCGTAACGGTTGGATACCCTATTTCCGCATTTACGCTGATGACAACGCGACCAGACCGGTAGAGACAATCTGGCCACATGAACAAGTGGGTAGCAATAGAACATCCAAGTCTGAAATCAAGCGGCTCTTTCCGCAGGCTGCTCCGTTTGCGACTCCCAAACCCGAGGCACTTCTCCAACGAATAGTCCAGACCGCGACTAATCCGGGAGACTTGGTCTTGGACTCCTTCCTCGGGTCAGGCACAACGGCTGCGGTGGCACACAAGATGGGGCGTCGCTACATCGGCATCGAGATGGGTGAGCACGCTGTCAGCCACTGTAGTCCTCGTCTCAAGCAAGTTATCGAAGGCGAACAGGGGGGGATTTCCAAGAGCGTCGGCTGGCAGGGGGGAGGCGGGTTTCGCTTCTACCGCTTGGGTCCTCCCGTGTTTGACTCCGAGGGACGGATTTGCCGGGATATTGGGTTTCAGGTGCTGGCTGCCCACCTCTATTTCAGTGAGACAGGGTGTCCTTGGCCGGGCGGGGCGGGTTCCCCCCTCCTGGGTATCCATGACGGTGTCGCTTACTCCCTGCTCTATAACGGTGTGCTCGGCGACACGCTAGCAAGTGGTGGCAACGTCCTGACTCGTGCGACCCTGATAGGGATTCGAAAGGAGATTGCGGAAAGATACCGAGACTTCGCGGGTTCGCTCACGATCTACGGCGAGCAATCTCGCTTGATGCCCGAGACGCTCGCTAGGGAGGGCATCGTCTTCAAGCAGACACCGTATGATATCAAGGTCCGGACTTGACCCGTGGAACTGAAGGAATACCAGGCGGACACCCTTTCGGTCCTACAGCGGTTCTTGGAGCTAGCTCGTGCCGTGGGACCGAGCAAAGCCTACGAAGAGATAACCGTTGAACCGGAGTTGGCGGAGCGGTTGGGAGGCCATGCTGGCCCCTATGAGGAACTGAGAGGACTACCGGAGGTCCCCTACGTCTGCTTACGCCTCCCTACCGGTGGCGGCAAGACAATCCTTGCTGCGCATGGCGTTGCCGTTGCACGAAGTGCCTGGATCGAGAGGGACCATCCGCTGGTCCTTTGGCTGGTTCCCACGAATACGATCCGTCGCCAGACGGTGGAAGCGCTCAAGGACAGCCGCCATGCTTACCGGGAAGTGTTGAACCGAGATTTCGACGGCCGAGTTCGCGTATTTGACATCGCGGACTTCACCCACCTTCGACCCCAAGATGTGCGGAGTCAGTGCTGCATCGTGGTGGGCACGATTCAGACGCTACGAGTCAAGAGCACCGAGGGCCGCAAAGTCTATGCCCACAACGAGGAGATGGAAGCGCATTTCGCCTCGGTTCAGGATACGCCGCCGGGCATGGAGAGACTGCAAACTGGTGCAATAAAGTTCTCCTTCGCCAACCTACTGCATCGCCACCGGCCCCTGATGGTGGTCGACGAAGCGCATAACGCTGTCACAGGCCTGACGCGGGATATGCAGAAGAGGGTCAACCCGTGCGCAATAGTCGAGTTTACGGCGACGCCGCGACCCAAGTCAAACATTCTGTACAGCGTGCGCGCTCAGGAGCTCAAGCAGGAAGAGATGATCAAGCTGCCCATCATGCTCTCAGAGCACGACAGCTGGCAGAACGCCGTGAATGGGGCCATCGCCGCCCGTGCGTCGCTTGCGAAGACCGCAAGCGAGGATGAGGAGTATGTCCGTCCGATAGTCCTGTTCCAAGCGCAGCCAAAGAACCAGGAGGTGACGGTCGAGGCGTTGAAGGAGTACCTGGTGGAGGGAGAGCAGATTCCAGAGGAGAAGATCGCTATCGCCACCGGGAACCAGCGTGAATTGGACGGTATCGACCTGTTCGACCGCACGTGTCCCGTCGAATACGTCATCACGGTCGAGGCACTCAAGGAAGGTTGGGACTGCTCCTTCGCCTACGTGTTCTGCTCAGTGTCCCGAATCCGAAGCGCAACGGATGTGGAGCAGCTCCTTGGCCGGGTACTGCGGATGCCATACGCCCGGCGTCGCCAGTCGGCCGATCTCAATAGAGCCTATGCCTTCCTGTCGGAACCTTCCTTTGGTGAGGCGGCCCGTGCCTTGGTCGACAAGCTAATAGGCATGGGTTTCGAGGAGGAGGAGGCGCGCGACCAGATCGAGGCGGTCGCAGGGCAACGGGAGGATCAGGCCGATTTGTTCGGCCCCAAGGTGAAGCCGAATCCGCAGTTCAAGTATAGGACGGCGGTAACTCCGGAGATCTTGTCGAAGCTCAAAGAGGCCAAGGTGCCTCTGCGGGACGTTTCTGGGGAAGGGGAGGTGGAAATCGCGATTGATGGGTGGGTGCATCAGGATTGTGAGCACGTGATATACGAAGCCTTGCCCGAAGGGGAACGGCATGCTTTTTCGACTGCGCTCGCAAAGCACCGGGTGAGTATCAAGGATCAGGTTCCAGCCGCCGCCCAAGGGCAGGCATTCGAGGTCCCCCGACTCATGTCCAGTGTTCAAGGCGCCCTCGAATTCGCCGACACGGACGTGTTCATGGAGGACCACGACTGGTCCCTTCTCAACCACTCGGCGAGGATGGATGAACAGGAATTCAACGTGCGGGAGATAGCACGGCGCTATGAGATTGACATCGATGGCAGGAAGGTTACCTACCATTCTGCTGGGGAGCAGGAGGAATTTGCGTTAGATATTGCCGTCGAGGGGTGGACTCCGGAGGCTCTTGTGCTGTGGCTGGACCGGCAGGTTCGCCAACCGGACATCCATCAAATCGAACTGCTCAAATGGCTGGGACAACTGGTCGATCACTTGCTGAAGGCAAGGGGAGTGTCCATTGCGGCTCTAATGCGCTGCAAGTTCCTGCTTGCGCGAACAGTCGAAAAGAAAATCCTGGGTATTCGGCAGAAGGAGCGGGACAGTGTCTATCAGAGGCGCCTCCTTGCGTCGGAGGCCCAGGTGACGGTCTCTTTCGACTCCCCCTTCACCTTCAAAGAGGGTATCTATCTGGATCAGCGCTGCTATCGTGGGTCGTGGAAGCCAGCGAAGCACTTCCTGGGTCCCGATCGGGTTCCTGCCTTTGACGGTGCCGACGACGGAGAAGAGGTGAGGTGCGCTCAGACTATCGACGGCTTGCCGGAGGTGAGGTACTGGATCCGGAACGTTGCCCGCCACTCGGCCTCTTTCTGGCTGCCTACAGCCTCGGGCAGGTTCTACCCGGACTTCGTTGCCTTGCTGAAGGACGACCGTCTTCTTGTGGTGGAATACAAGGGCGCCCACATCGCCGAAGGGACTGACACGGTCGAAAAGCGAACCATCGGAGCCTTGTGGGAGCGGGTAAGCCGGGGGCAGGGGTTGTTCGTGATCGCGGAGAGGAACATCCACGGGAAGGACGTGCGGCAGCAGCTGCTGGAGCGGATCGCGACTCAGGGCAGAGGAGGAAGTGGTGATCCACTGGAGTAGTTGCGAAGATGTCCGATACGGTGGGATTGGTGGTCGGTCAGTGCCTAATCTGGGTACGCTCGCACTTGGCCATCCGGCCAGCCAAGGGTCCCAGTGCGACCCACTTCAGCCCGCCATCCCCTCCACCGCCGCCGCCAGGCGGTCCACGTCGGCCTCGTCGTTGTAGATGTGGGTGGAGACCCGGAGAGCGTTGTAGCTCTCGCCCTCCACGTCCGGGTCGGGGACGAAGGCGTAGGTCCCCTGGGCGACCTTGACGGCCATGTCGTGCTCCTCCAGGAGCCGGCTCGCCAGCAGACTTGCGCTCAGGCCGTCCACCGAGAAGGTGAGGATTCCCCCGGAAAGTTCCGGCTGCTCCGGGGTGAGGATCCTCACCTTCGGGATCCCCTCCAGATGCCCCCGCAGGCGGGCGCTCAGCTCGCGGCAGCGGGCCTCGACGCGGTCCCGCCCAAGGAGGTTGTGGAACTCCATGGCCACCCCGTGGCCGAGGATGCCGGCCACGTCGCGGGTGCCGGAAGAGGCGGAGTAGCCGCCGTATCCGGAATACAGAAAGACGGGTTGCACCCGGTCCTGCACCTGCCGGCGGATGTAGAGCAGGCCGCTGCCCTTCGGGGCCAGCATCCACTTGTGGCTGCTGGAGGCGAAGGTGTCGACTCCGAGGGCTTTGACGTCCACGTCGAGCATCCCCGGCGATTGAGCGCCGTCGCAGACGAGCAGGACGCCCCGGGGTCGCGTGATCCGGGCCACGTCGGCCAGCGGATAGCGCAGGCCCGTGATCGTGTCGACGTCCATGAGGCTGCACACCCGCGTGCGGGGGGTCAGATGCCGCTCCAGGAGATCGAGGAACTCGTCCTTGTCCCTCAGTGGAGTCGGCATCTTCAGGTATTTCACGACGACGCCGCGGTGCTTCCTGACATGCTGCCAGCAGACCATGCCGCCGCCGTGCTCGTGGTTGGTGGTGAGCACCTCGTCGCCCGGCTCCCAGTCGATGCCGGTGGCGACGCCGTTCATGCCTTCGGTGGTGTTGCGCGTGAGGGCGGTCTCCGACAGGTCCGCCCCGAGGAAGTCGGCGGCCAGACGGCGTACATCCTCCATCCGGCTTCCCAGGCCGCCGAAGGTATTCCGCACCGGATCGCCTTCAAGCTCGTGACTGTACCGGGCCACGGCCTCGGTGACGGCCTTCGGCGCGGCGCCGCAGCTCCCGGTGTTGAAGTGCGCGAAGCCCGGCTTCAACTGGAACTCCTGCCGCAGGCGGCTCCACCGGGAGGCCCCCTCCCCCGCGGCGGCCAAGTCCTTCTCCAGTTCCTCCAGCGCGTGGGCGGTGCCTGACAGCCGGGACCAGGGCAGGGTGGCCGCGGCCAGGGTCTTGACGAACCCGCGTCGCTCCATGGCGGACTCCTCAGGTTGGATCGTTCGCTGCAGACGGCCGAGAGGCCGCCGCCCAGTCCGCTTACAGGGTGACGACCTCGGCGTCGATGAGCCGGCTGCCCTCGTCGGTGGTCACGCAGTAGCTGAATCCGCCGGAGGTCCCGGCCGCGCCGCTGCGGCCTTGCTTGTCGAGAGCGATGAAGAAGCAGGAGAGCTGCTCCGCCGGGCGCGGGTCCCGGCGCAGGATGTGGCGCACCGTCTCGACGCAGGCCGACTGCGGACCGGCGCCGCGCGCCATGAGGTCGACGACTCGGTACGAGCCGCAGTAGCGCATGATGTTCTCGCCGAGGCCGGTGGCCCCGGCGGCGCCCACCTCGCCGTCCACGTAGAGACCGCCGCCGACGATGGGCGAGTCCCCCACCCGGCCCGGCAGCTTGTATCCCCAGCCGCTGGTCGAGCAGCCGCCGGCCAGGCGGCCGTCGCCGCACCGGCCGAGGAGGGCGAAGGTGTCGTGGCTCTCCGGGATCGGCGGCGGCCCCTGCTGCTCCCGGCGCCAGGCCTCCCAGCGCTGGTGGCGGTCCTCGGTCAGCAGCTCCGCGGACTCGAAGCCCTGGGCGAGGGCGAAGCGCCGGGCGCCTTCGCCGGCGAGCATCACGTGGGGGGTGACCTCCATCACCCGGCGGGCCACGGAGATGGGGTGCTCGATCCCCTCGAGGGCGGCGACGCTGCCGGCCCGCTGCGCCTCGCCGTCCATGAAGCAGGCGTCGAGCTGCACGACCCCGTCGGCGTTCGGTGTGCCTCCGAGACCGACGGAGTGTTCCTCCGGGTCCGCCTCCACGAGGCGGATGCCCTGCTCCACCGCGTCCAGCAGGCCGCCCGTGTCCAGGGTCTTCGCGGCGGTCTTGTTGGCCGCCCGGCCGAAGGCCCAGGTGGAGACGAAAACGGGGCCGCTCCGGGAGGAGGGGGCCGGCCCGCCGCGATGGGACGCCATGTTGCGCGCCCCCTCCGCCTTCACCCCTCCAGGATCTCCCGCACCCGGCGCGCGATCTCGGCCTCGTCGCCGTCCTGCACCGTGTACATGGAGAACCCCACCGAGGCGCCCTCGCCGTGGGCCCAGATGGAGGGGTTGCCTTGCTCCAGGAGATCGGCCAGGCCGGCGCCGCCGACGGGGGCTTCCGCGCCCAGGATCAGACCGAGGCTGGTGACGCTGTCGCCGTCGGCCGGCACCAGGCGCACCCCCGGGAGGCCCGCGAGCTGGTCGCGCAGGGCGCGGCCGCGGCGGCTGGCCGCCTCGTCCCGCGCCGTATGGTTCTCCTCGCGCAGCCACTCCCTCAGGGCGGCGACCACGCCCACCACCTCCTGGCGGTCGATCTTCAGGGGGCGGCCGTACCCGGAGAAGCCGCGGCGCTCGAAGGCGGCGAAGGCGTGGGCCCGGGCCGCCTCCACGAGGTCCCGGCGGCCGCACAGCAGGCCGGATGAGTTCGGCGCGCCGAAGTACTTGGCGCCGAATCCGACGAGGTCGGCGCCGCAGGTGGCGAAGTGGCGGAACACGTCGAGGGGCTGCACGCGCCAGGCGGCGTCGCCGATCACCGGCACGCCGGCGTTGCCGGCGATCTCCAGGACCTCCTCCAGGGACAGGAATCCCTCCGGCTCGGCGACACAGGGGTAGAGCACGGCCGCGGTGCCGCTGCCCAGGGAAGCGGCGAAGTCGTCGCGGGTGCACGACCCGGCGGTGCCGGACTCGACGAGGCGCGCGCCGGTCATGCGCACGACGCGGTCGTACTTGTAGCGCTGCGGCGCCTGGATGACGACCTCGCCCTTCAGGCCCGAGGTGTCGGGGAGGCGCTCCATGAGCTCCGGTTCGTCGCCGGTGATGCAGGCCGCCGTGCCGAGGACCAGGGCGGCGGCGCAGCCGGGGGTCACCAGGGCCGCCTCGCAGCCGAGGAGGCCGGAGACGACGATGCCGCTGCCGGCCAGGAGCTGGTCCATGTCGACGTAGTAGCGGCTCGACAGCTCCATGGCCGCCGCCACCGTCGGCGAGGGCGCCGAGCCCCCGAGCATGGTGAGGTTGCCCTTGGCATTGATCACGGGTACGGCGCCCAGGTCGGCGTACAGCTCTCGGGACTGCGTCGGGTCCACGGGTCTCTCCTTCAGGGGTGCGGCCGGGGCGGGCCCAGCTCGTCGAGAACGGGTTCCGGCGGCATCAGCAGGGGCCGGCCGTTGTGGTCCAGCCTCAGACGCAGCCAGTCGATCCAGAAAGGGGCCTCGGCAGAGCCCCGCGCGCCCCGCAGCAGGTCCGTGAGGACCGGCAGGGAAAACGGGTCCGCGGGCGGCCGCTCCACCACGCGCAGCCGCCCCGCGTCGAGGCCGGCCCGCTCGCCGGCGGCGGCCAGGGCCGTCTCCAGGCCGCCCAGGGTGTCCACCAGGCCGGCCTGCAGGGCGCCGGGGCCGGACCACACGCGTCCGCGGGCGACGGCTTCGATCTCTTCGGGCGTGCGGCCCCGGGCCTCGGCGACGCGGTCGACGAAGCCGTCGTAGAGCGTCTCCAGGGCGGTCCCGAAGAGAGCCGCCTCCTCCTCGTCGAAGGGGCGGTCGGGCAGGGTCCCGCCGAGCAGGGGCAGGGGCATCCCCAGGCCGAGGTCGGCGTGCTCGCCGGCCTGCACGTAGTCGATGGTCAGCCCCAGCCGCTCGCGGAAGCCCTGGTTGTAGAGCCAGCTCGCCCAGACGCCGATGTTGCCGGTGACCGTCTCCGGAGTGGCGGCGATGGCGTCGGCCTCCATCGACACCCAGTAGCCGCCGGAGGTCGCCCAGCGCCCCTGGGAGACGACGAGGGGCTTCTCGGCGCGGACCTGGCGGATCGCCTCGGCCACCAGGTCCGAGGCCAGCGGGTCCCCCCCGGGGGAGTCGATGCGCAGGACCACGGCGCCGATCCGCCCCTGGCCGGCCAGGTCGCGCAGCTCCCGGGAGAGCCGGCGGGCGCGGATCCCGGTGTCCATGGCGCAGACGCCGAGGGCGTACACGAGGGCCACCGTGGGCGGCGCCCCCCACGCCTCGTCCACCGGCGGCGGCGGCAGCTCGTCCAGGGACGGGCCCTCCTCGGCGTCCCAGCGTCCCACCGAGTCCACGAGCCCGCGGGCCAGGGCCGCCCCGGGCGTGAGCAGGGCGACCTCGTCCAACAGTTCGTCGAAGGCCTCCGGCGTCAGGCCGCGGGCCTCGCTGATGTCGGCCCGGGCGCGCTCGTAGGCGCCGTCCACGAGGGCCTGCATCTGCTCGCGCTCCGGCTCGGACATGTCGGTGCGGGTGAAGAGCTCGGGGCCGGTCTTGTACTCGTGATAGTGCCAGGCCTGGCTGCCGATGCCGAGCTTGTCGAGGGCGCCGCGCAGGTAGAGCCGGCCGGCGGCGAACCCCTGCAAGGCGATCCCCCCCAGCGGGTCGAGGACGACGCGGTCCGCCGCCGAGGCGAGGTGATAGCCGCGCAGGTCGGCGCGGTCCACGTGCGCGACGACGCGCTTGCCGGCCTGCCGGATGCGCTGCAGGCGCCGGCGCAGCTCCCACGACATGGCCGGGTCCAGCCGCACCTCCGAGAGGTTGACGGCGACGCCGGCCAGGGCGGGATCGCGCTCCACCCGGCGCAGGGCGAGGAGCAGGTCGAGGTGGGAGCGGCCGTCGTCGAAGAGGGGGACGACGCGGTGCTTCACCGGGCCGCGCAGGTCGAGGCGGGCCATGCGCGGCCGGCGCCGGTGCAGGGGCGCGAGCACGGTCCCGCGGTTGGGCCCGAGGCGCACCAGGTAGAGGTTGCGCGAGCGTTCCCCGTCGCGCCGGGACCGCGTCCACAGCCCCAGTCCGCCCAGCTCGAGGCGCAGACCGGCGGTGACCGCCCCGTCCTCGTGGTACCGCGCCGACAGGTGCATCCCCT
>JAJDTN010000355.1 GCA_022827165.1 Candidatus Latescibacterota bacterium | reverse complement strand
GCGCCTCAGGTGCGGGGTGCGGCCGCCGAGGACCGAACCGAGGGCGGCGTGGCCGCGGGCGTCGCTCAGCCGCAGGCCCCCGCGGCGGCCGCCGGCGAGGGTTTCCGGGGGCAGGAGCCCGGGGCGCAGGGGCGGGGCGGGCGGCTCGACGCCGAAGGCGGCCAGCACCGAGGCGGCGAGGTTGACGATGGAGCCGCCCTCGTAGTCGGGCCGATGCAGCCCCGCGGTCACGAAGGGATCTCGGAGAGGTCGATCCAGTAGCGCAGCTTGCGGATCTCGCCGCCGCCGCGGCCCTCGGAGCGGGCGGCGCCGGCGTCCATGACCATGTCCGACTCGAAGACGCCGCCGTTGGCCTCGATGATCCGCTTCGAGGCGATGTTGTCCTCGTCGCAGGTCACCAGCACGCGCTCGAGCCGCAGCTCGCGGCAGCGCTGAAGGGCCAGCCCCAGGATGCGGCGCCCGTACCCGCGCCGCCGCTGCCGCGGCCGGATGCTGTAGCCCACGTGGCCCCCGTAGGTGATCAGGTATCTCGTCTTGAGGTCGGGACGGATCGAGGTCTGTCCGAGGTAGCGGCCGCCGTCGACGAGCCAGTAGACCCGGTCCGGGTAACCGCCGCCGTACCGGCGCCGGGGCTCGGCCAGGCGCCGCAGGTCGCGCACGAAGGACGGCAGGTCGCGCCCCAGCCGCACGAGGTCGTAGCCCAGGCCGGCGGCGTAGGTGGAGTCGAGACGGCCCTCGCCGGCGAACTCGGCGGCGCCTTCGAGGAAGCTGTCGCGGTAGCCTTCGGAGGGCTCGACGAGGCGGCAGGTGGCGGCGGCCTCGGCGGGAGCGGGGGGGATGGACTCCATGAGAGAACCCACGCCGGCAATCTAGACCGCGCGGCGGAAGGTGTGTCAAACATCCCCTGGTGGCCGCCAGGGTGGGCCGCGCCGCCGGATTTCCCCCGGGGCGGGGCGATCCCTATATAGAGGCCATGGCGGAACAAGCCCATATCCCTCCGGCGACGGGGCTCTTCACGGAACCGTGGTCGGCGGGCAAGGTCCGGCGGCTGCTGGCCATGTTCGGCCCCGCGGCGATCGTCGCCTCGGTCAGCATCGGCGCCGGCGAGACGATCGTCGTCGTCCGCGCCGGCGCCTGGGCCGGGTACGGGCTGCTGTGGCTGGTGCTGCTCTCGGCCGTGGTCAAGGGCGTCTTCGTCACCTACCTGATCGGCCGCTACACCGCCGTCAGCGGCGAGTTGATCGGCCACCGCCTGGTGCAGCTTCCGGGCCCGCGGGGCTGGTTCCTGCTGCTGCTGGTCGGCCTCGAGATGTCCTGCGCGCCCATGGCCTGGGTGGCGATCGCCAAGCCCTGCGGCAACCTCGTCCACTATCTCGCGGGCCCCGAGGGCTCCTCTCCCGCCCTCTGGCAGAACGCGGGCACCTCCCTCTTCATCCTCCTGGCCCTGGCCCTGGGCATGCGCCTCTCCTTCTCGCGCCTGGAGAAGCAGCAGATCCTCATCTGCCTGATCCTGGTGGCCGGCACCGCCGTGGGAACCGCCATCGTGCGCCCCGACCTCGGCGCCGCCCTCGCCGGCAGCCTGAGCTTCGGACAGATTCCGGACCTGCCTTCCTGGGCGCCCGAGGCGGCGCGCGCCAATCCCCTGCTGATGATGGCCACCACCTTCGGCTACGTCGGCGGCGGCGTCTTCATCTACCTCGCCTACTCCAACTGGGTCGGCCTGCACCGCTGGGGCCTGACGGACCATCCGCGCATCGAGGCGATCCGCGAGCAGGCCCTGGCCAGCGGCCGCGTGGCGCACCTGCCCGAGGACGCCGAGTCGGTGCGCCGCCTGCGGGTGCTGACCTCCCCCGTGCGCTGGGACGTGGGCGCCGGCGCCGTGGTGCTCTTCGTGGTGACGGCGGCCTTCATGCTGTCGGGGGCGGCGGTGCTGTTCCCGCTGCAGACCCGCTTCGAGGGCTGGAGTCTGCTCACCGAGCAGGCCCACGTGTGGCGGGCGATCCATCCGTCGCTGGTGTGGATCTACTACGTCTGCATCCTCGCCGCCCTGTGGGGGACTCTGCAGGCCCTGCCGGAGGTCTATGCCCGCGTCGTGCAGGAGTTCCTGTCCGCCATCTGGCCCCGCCGCCAGTGGAGCTACGAGGGGATCAAGAGGGTGAGCTGCCTGTGGGTGGCGTCGGCGGCCCTGGCCCTGATCTGGACGGGAGTGCCCTTCGACACCCTCATCCAGATCGCCAGCTTCCTGCTGGCCAACCTCGCGATCTTCCTCATCAGCCTCGGCGCCCTCTATCTCAACCGGCTCCTGCCCAGGGCCCACCGGACCCACTGGCTGATCGCCGCCGGGGGCTGGATGTCGGCCGCGGTCCTGGGGGTCTTCGCAGCCATCAGCGCCTGGGGCCTGGCGGCCAAGTTCGGGCTGCTGTAGGGCCGCCGGCGGGAGCCCCGGGGATCCCGGTCCGACGATGAACCGCTGGTTCCTCCTGGCGCCGCTGCTGCTGCTCGCCGCGGGCTGCGCCGCTCCGGCGGCGCGGCCGTCGGGGGGCCCCGTCTTCGCCGGCGAGGGCGAGGCGGAGGCGGTCTGCGTCGTCGAGGCGGTCCCCAACTACCTGCTGCACCTGACGGCCGTGGCCGGTCTGCCCTGGCCGAACCCGTACGCCGAGGCCTGGGGGCACACGGTGGACGCCGAGTCCGCCCATGTCCTGCAGTTGCACGCGCCGGCCCTGCAGTGGGGCCAGGGCGTCACCGGCGACCTGGCCCCGTTCTTCGTGCTCCTGCCCGCCTACCTGCCCCTGGAGAGCGAGCACGAGCTGTTCGAGTACCTCCAGGCCCTCGACCAGGCCATGCGCAACCGGGACTACCGCGAGCTGCGCGACCCCTACCACCGCGCCCACGAGCGCCTGAAGGACTGGCTCTTCGACTTCGAGGGGTTCTTCTACAGCCGCGCCGAGGTCTACGAAGGCTACCTGCGGGCGATCCGCCAGCTCGTGTCGGTGTACGAGCGCAGCTACCCGGCCTGGCACGACCGGGTGTGGCCCGAGGTCGAGGACGACCTGGAGCCGATCGCCGACCACCTCAACGGCGAGCTGTGGTCCCTCGACCTCATCGGCACCTGGGAGCGCAAGGCGGGCGTGCGCTTCCGCGGCCACCGCTACGAGATCGTCCTCACCTCCGCCCCCGGGGGCCGCGGGGTGACGGGGCTGGGATACGCCCGCAGTCTCCTGACCCCCATCGGGGACCCCGATCACATGCTCGGCCTCATCGTCCACGAGGTGGGCATGCACCTGCTCCTGGACCTGTTCCGGGAGGCGGAGGCGCGCGACCTGGCCAGCGGCGAGCTGGACTGGACGACGTACGCCGCCTACGCCGGGCTGGCCCGGTACTACACGCGCCAGATCGTCCCCGGCTTCGAGACCGAGATCGAGAACGACGTGGAGATCTTCGCCGGCATCTACCGCCAGCTCCAGGACGAGGAGCCCCGGGCGGGGGCCCGCCGGCTGATGGACCGCGCCCTCACCGAGTACCGCGCCGGCAAGTGGTGATTCCCCGGTCGCGGGGACGAGGCTGGCCTGGCTCCGCCCCGGGGCTGTGGTCCGCCGCTGTCCGCCCCCGGCCCCGGGGACGGCTCCAGCGACCTGATCGGCGCGCCTGAGTCGCCGGCAGGTTTTTCCCGTCGGCCCACCGTCGGCCCACCGGAATTTTCCCCCTCGCACCGCCGCCACCGATGTCGGGATCCGCTTTCTCGACATCTCCCTAACTCACTGTAAAACAGCAGGATAAGACCTCTTTCCAGGGACGGTTCAGGCCGTCCCCAGGGGGGAGGCATGGGCTTTGCTAATCCAGGCCGGGGAAAGCGAACGCCACCTGGGAGGGAAAGGCGACGCCAGGAGAGATGAATGGGCGGAGAGGCAAGGAAGATCCAGGGACGCGACAACGGATCGATCGACAGCTCGAGGAACTCGACCGCGAGATCCGGGCCTGTCTCGAGAGCATCCGTCACACCCTCCGCGAGCTGGAGGGGTCGGTGGAGGAGGCGCCCGGGGACCCGCCGCAGCCTTGAACGGGGAGCATGACCATGAAGAGGCCACCGAGAAAGAGGAAGCAGGAGTTCGGACCCGTGACCGGGATCGCCCTGACCGGGGTGTTCCTCGCGGGGGCGCTGCTGATGGAGACCCGCCTCGCCCTGCGGTCGCCGGACGGGGCCGCGGAGAAGGCGCCTGCGGCGCGGCAACCGGCGGACCCGAGCGGCAGAGGTCCCTCGCCCGAGCGGCAGGGGACCGGCACCGACTCCCTCTCCCTCCCTCCGGCGGTGCCCGGCGCCGCCGGGGAGCGCGACGAGCCGCCCGCCGACCCCGACAGCCTCTACGAGACGGGCGGGATCCAGGTGCGCCTCCACCGCGACGAGGAGGCCGTCGTCACCTTCGCGCGGCTGGCGGCCGAGCACCCCGGGCACGAACTCGCCGACGAGGCCCTGTGGCAGGCGGCCAAGGCGGCCGAGCGCGGCGGCGACTACACCCGCGCCCGCGACCTGTTCGGGCAACTGGTGGACGAGCACCCTGACAGTCCGATGCGCGACCAGGCGAACTGGAGCGCCGCCTTCATGCTGTACTGCGCCGAGCGCTACCGGGAGTCGCTCTACCTGTTCCAGAGGGTTGGCGTCGACGCCTCGGAGCCGCACCTCGTCGATCAGAGTTTCTTCTGGGCCGGGAAGAGCGCCAGGCATCTGGGTCTGGAGCGGGAGGCCGAAGTGCTCTTCCAGACGGTTGCCGACCAGTTCCCGCGCTCCTACTACTCGGCGCGGGCCGTCAGCATGGGATACCGGGGGAGCCCGGGGCGCCGCGGCGACCACCAGCACCCGGCCCCGGACGGCGCCGGCTTCTCGTGGGAGCAGGTGAGGACGGCTGCCGGCGAGGCCGGGCTGGACCCCTACCTCGTGCTGGCCGTCATCCGGCAGGAGAGCCACTTCGAGGAGCAGGCCGAGTCCCATGCCGGGGCGCTGGGCGTCATGCAGATCATGCCGCGAACGGGCCGCTCCCTGGCCTCCAAGGTGGGGATGGGGGACTTCGAGAAGGGCCTGCTGGCCGACCCGGAGGTCTCCATCCGCATGGGCTCGTGCTACCTCGGCGAGCAGATGCGCTCCTTCGCCTCGGGCCGCACCCGGGAGGTCGGTTTCGAGCTCGGCCTGGCCGCCTACAACGCCGGGCCCTCCGCCGCCAAGCAGTGGGTCGGGCGCCTTCCGCTGGACGACGCCGACGCCTTCGTGGAGCGCATCCCCTACAAGGAGACGCGGATCTACGTGAAGAAGGTGTTGAAGAACTACACCGTGTACAAGACCGCCCTGTCGAGCGCCTGACCGCCCGCCCGGGGCGGACTCGCGGTATGTGCTATGTCCTGTCCGTCAATCTGCCGGCAAGGTACTTGTGGATGACGCTCGACAGCAGCGTCTGGTATGGGATCCCCTCCTCCCGGGCGCGCGCGTGGGCGAGGTTGAAGTCGCGTTCGGTCACCCTCAGGTTGACCCGCCGGGTCTTGTTGAAGGTGCTGCGGGCCGCTTGACGCGCAGCCTCCATCTCGTCGTCGGCGCCGGCACCGCGGCGCAGCTCGCCCCGGTTGAACTTCTCCAGGATCTCCTGGTCTTCGGCGTTCAGTTGGTCGCTCACGATGATCGCCTCCTGCGATAGTCCCGCGTCGCCTTCCGGCTGGGGATGACCGTCTTCAGGAACCTCGTGCCGTCCGTATCGTTCACGAAGGGCACGAGGTAGAGGTACTGTTCGATGTCCACGACATAGATCATCTGTCCCGGATACCGCTCCTGGGCGGGGTGCTCCAGCACGTCCACCAGACCGCCTTGCTCGATCGCGGAGACGACGCGCTCGAATGAGACCCCCCGCTGCTCGGCGAGTTGCCGGTTCTTCTCCAGGTTCCAATCGAAGCCGGGCACACTCCGAAATTCATCCATTGTGTGCGCTTTGTCCACACACTGGAGAGCTCTCCGCGGTGCGCGCCTAGGTGCCTGAGGTCGATGTCGGTGAATCCGTGGAGCGGCGTCGAGGCCGTGCCCAGGGAGTCGACCCCGCGCGCTGCGGCGACCACCCCGGCACTTCGGTCACCACCTCCTGGCGAAAGGGGCGGTTGTGGCTCCCCCACGTTCAGATCTGCCAGCGGCTTGGCCCCAGGCCGTGGATGATCAAGTCGCCACTGCTCGTAATCGAAGGGCAGGCAGAAGTGCACGCTGTCGGCCGGCGAAGGGGACAGGAAGCCTTAATGATGGCTCTCATGGGACATCCTCGGCGTCCACACGCCTCGGCGGCCATGGGGTCGACGTGTCCCTGCGGCTCAGAGGGGATCGAAGAAGGTCAGGTCGGCGCCGAAGCCGTCCATGGCGGCCACGGAGTCGCCGCGCAGGCGAGCGCGGATCGGCCGGCGGTGCAGGTGGGGGGACAGCACGACCTCCCGATCGGGAAGATCGACCCGCGCCTCGATGGCTGTGCCCGCCGGCAGGTCCCGGAAGAACAGGTGGTCGCCCGTCCGGCGCGGGGGCGTGCCCCGGTCACGGGGAGATCGTCGAGCCACGGGGGGAGCCGCAGCCACAGCGGCCCCGGCTGCCGGACCCGCACCGTGAGCCGCCCGTCGTGCGTGCAGGGCGACTGGACGCAGGCCGCCTCGCTCTCCCAGTCGAACCACAAATCGACGTGGACGCCGGTGCCGTCGGCGCGGACCACCTCGCGGCAGGCGGCGGCGATGGAGGCGCAGGCGCCGCCGACGATATCCATGTTGAAGGAGAGGTTCGCCCGCCCCTGGCCGGCGGACTCGTGGCCGTAGGGGGCGGGGAAGCCGAAGGCGCCGAGGTGGCGGCCGGCCATGTCCCGCAGGCCGTCGAGTCCCTCGGGGTTGGGGGGCTCCTCGATGAAGGAGGCGTCCCGGAGCTGGCTCGGCAGCAGGTGGCAGCGCAGGATGCGCTCGGCGTAGGCGAAGGCCGCCGCGCAGCCGTGGCGGCCGAGGATCAGGGCGGTCTCGAGGATGTCGCCCGTGTTGTTGGCCTCGCCGTGATCGGAGTCGGTCTGGGTGGTCGACTCCGGGGTCCAGCCGACCTCGTCGCGCAGCTGCCAGAGGCCGCCATCGTAGAACGCACGCACCCGCTGCATCAGCACGGCGTCGCCGAGGTGGGCGGCCAGCTGCGCCAGGGAGGAGAGGCAGCAGGTGATGGAGTGCACGTGGGTGGTGCCGACGGCCTCCGGGTCCCAGGACCCGTCCTCGGGGAAGGTCTCGGCCAGGAGCTTGTCGCGCAGCACCAGGGCCAGCTCGAGGGCGGCGGCCGAGCCCGTGGTCCGGTGGATCTTGACCAGGGGGCCGAGCATGCGCGCCTCGCCGTGGACGAAGCCCTGGCAGGCCTTGTGCTCCAGGCCCAGGGATTCGAGGCGGGCCTCGTCCCAGCCCGTTTCGGGGGACCACAGATCGAAGATGCAGCGGACGCTGCGCTCGGCCAGCTCCGCCGCCTCGCCGTCGCCGCGGAAGGCGGCCAGGGCGTAGAGAGCGTGGAAGCCCTCGCGCAGGTTGTGGGGACAGAAGGAGACCAGGGGGCCGCCGATCTCCGTGCGGTTGAGGGCCAGCGGCGCCGCCCCCGAGTAGGAGAGCAGGGCCGCGTGGCGGTGGCGGCGCACCACCTCCTCGTCGACCTCGATGCCGGTGGCGTCCTCGGCCTCGAGCAGGGCGTTCAGGTGGCGGCCCGGCACGTGCGACTCGGAGTGGGCGACGCTGAAGGAGAGGCGGGCCTCGGGCCGCAGGCTCGAGCTGAAGAAGGCGACGCCCTCGGGGTCGTCGGCGTTGAAGAGGCCGCTCATGCAGCGGCTACCCAACTCGAGAGCAGCCTTCAGGTCGGTGGTGTTCACATTTTGCACGCGCGTCATGAGGGAAGAACTTGAGGGGCCGTCCGGCCGACGGCAAACGGCTGCGAAAACGGAGACCCGGGGAGCTGACATGAGCGGACCGGCGCTGACAGCGGAGCAGGTGCGGCTGTTCCGGCACAACGGCTACCTGAAGCTCGACGGCCGGCTGCCGGAAGAGCTGGCGGCGCGGCTGCGCCAGGCGATCGACGCCGACGTGCGCGCCGGGGCCGAGCCCGTGGTGCGCGACTCCGAAGGTCGCGTGGTGCGCCTGTCGCAGGTGTGGGACAGGGAGCCGGTCTTTCGGGAAGCGGCGGCCCATGCCGCCGTCCTCGACCCGCTGGAAGCGCTCCTCGGCCCCAACATCGAGGTCGTCCTCAACCGTCACAACCACGCCACCCTGAACGTCGCCTCGGCGCGCTCCGACTACTTCCACCGCGACGTCCTGCAGTGGAGCCGGGGGCTGCTGACGGTGATCCACTATCTCGAGGAGACCACCCTCGACAACGGCTGCACGCAGGTCATCCCCGGCACGCACCTGCTGCCCGGCGAGGCGCGGCTGCACCGGCTGGAGGAGCAGGACTGGATCCGGGAGTCGCGGGTCACCGGCCAGGCGGTGCCGGTGCCCATGCCGGCGGGCGGGCTGCTGGCCATCGACAGCCTGATCTTCCACCGCATCGGCCCCAACCGCACCGAGGGCACGCGCACGAGCATGACCATCGGCTACCGCAGCGCCGACGAGCTCGCCGGGCCGCCGGACGGCAAGTCGGTCCTGGTGCGCGGCGAGAGGGTCTACACGGGAAACGACGGCGGCCGCTGAGGCCGCGTGGCGCCGGGGTGGCTCAGTCCACCTCGAGCCGCACCCAGCGCGTGTGGGTGACGCCGCCCGAGGTGCACCAGAACCATGTCAACAGAGTTCCGTCGTCCAGGCGCCGGCCGCCGGGCTTGCCGAAGGCGATGAGCATGTGCTCGGCGAGGAAGTTGTCGTGGTCGGGGCTGCCGAGGGTGGCCTCGGTGCCGGCGTCGAAGAGGACGACCTCGTTGTCGGTGTCGAAGGTGGAGAGGTCCTCGGTGAGGGCGGCGCGCACGCCCTGGGGCTCGTGGCGGTAGTTGTAGACGGCGGCGACCCGGCCGTCGGCCAGCGGGACCGGCGTGCACACCTGTCCGCGCAGGTTCGTCGGCCGCGGCTCCGACCAAGTGCGTCCGTCGTCCTCGGAGACCACCCAGTGGTTCTCGATGTCGTCGCTGGTGCCGTAGAGGTGGGTCCAGATGAGCGAGTAGACGCGGCCGTCCGCCAGCCGGCAGTTCATCAGGTCCCAGTAGAGGATCTTGCCCGAGGGATCGTTGGCGACCTCGGTCAGCTCGCCCCAGGTGGCGCCGCCGTCGGCCGAGAAGATCGCCCACGTCCGCTGGTCGGGCGGGCCTTCGTACCCCTTCGGCTTCCAGGTCTCCAGGGGCAACATCCAGCGGTCCGGCGCCAACTGCAGCAGCTGGCCGGCGCCGTTCCAGGTGTAGCGCTCCGGCGGCAGGTCAACGGGCACGACCTGCGGCTCCGACCAGGAGGCGCCGCCGTCGTCGGACCAGAACAGGCACAGCTCCGGCCGCTGCAGCTCCTCGGTGTCGGGGTCGAAGAGCTTTCCGTCGCCCTCGTTCTCGAAGCGCGAGCAGGTCATGACGAGGCGGGGGCCGTCGCCGGCGACGCTGATCTGCGGTCCCCGGTAGGCGTAGCCGTCACCGGCGGGGCTGGCGACGCCGACCTCCGTGAACCGGCGGCCGTCCTCCGAGCGCAGCACGACCACGTGGTTGTCGGGGGATCCGAGCTCCGAACCGACGTGCTGGCTGGCGACGAAGGTTCCGTCCGTCAGCGGCGTGATCCACGGCATGTAGGCGCCGTGGCCCTCTACGTGGGAGATGGTGCCCTGATCGGCGATGCGCAGCATTGGTTCCTCCTACCAGTAGGCCAGGGCGTCCTCGAAGAGCGCCGCCAGCTCTTCGGCCCCGGCCTCGCGCGGCGACAGCTTGGTGACGCGGTGCTGCGGCAGGGTGCCCTCCACCAGGGCGGGGATGTCGCCGCGCCCGTAGCCGAGGGCGGACAGGCCGTTGGGGATGTCGAGGCGGCGCATGAGGCCGACGATGGCGTCGGCCAGCACCCGTCCGGCGTCGTCGTCGCTCACGCCGCTGACGTCGGCGCCGAGGATGCGGGCGGCCGTGAGGTGGCGCCCGGGATCGGCCGCCGCCGTGAAGCGGATGACTGCCGGGGCGTTGACGATGACGGCGATGCCGTGGGGGACGACGGGGTAGTCGAGGCCGTAGCCCTCCGGCACGTAGTCGCCGACCATGCCGGCCACCGGGTACGACATGCCGTGGGGCAGGTGCACGCCGGCGTTGCCGAAGCCGATGCCGGCGAAGGCGGCGGCCAGCAGCATCTGTCCGCGGGCCTCGTCGTCGCCGGGGTCGTCCACGGCCCGGGGAAGGAAGGCGGCCATCATCTCCAAGGCCCGCAGGGCCCACAGGTCGCTGATCGGGTTGGCGCCCTGGTAGGC
>JAJDTN010000358.1 GCA_022827165.1 Candidatus Latescibacterota bacterium | reverse complement strand
CGTAGCGGGAGAAGATCTCCCCGAGGTTCTCCCGGGCCTCGGCGAGGCCCTGTTCGAGGTCGGAGGCCACGGGATCTACCGGGGGGCTGGAACCGGCGGCGGGGATGGGGTAGACTCGTTCGCCATGGGTCAAACGATAGTCAATCACGACGGGATCACACAGATGAGACACCGCATCGGGCTGATCGGCTGCGGCAACATCGCCGGCGCCTGGCTCAAGGCCGTGGGAGAGCATCCGGACTGCGACCTTGCAGTCACCTTCGACCTCGACCCGGAGGCGGCGCGCGCCCGGGCGGAAGAGGCCGGGGCGCGGGCCGTGACCCGCATCGAGGAGCTGCTGGACTCCGACGTGGATGTCGTCGTCATCGGCACGCCCACGCCGAGCCATCCCGAGCTCGCCGCGCGCGCCGCGGAGGCCGGCAAGCACGTGCTCTGCGAGAAGCCCATGGCACTCGACCTGGCCTCGTGCCGGCGCATGATCGAGGCCTGCGAGGGCGCCGGCGTGAAGCTGGCCATCGGCCACACGATCCGCTTCTTCGGCACCTACCGCACCGTCCGCCGCCTGGTGGCCGAGGGCGCCATCGGCGAGCCCGTGTCGGGCGGCTTCGACCGCATGGGCAAGTCCGCGAAGCGCTCCGTCGAGGAGGCCGCCCGCCGGACCGGGCACTGGCGCGAGAGCCCGGCCAACTCCGGGGGCCGGGTGCTGGAGTCGTTCATCCACGAGCTGGACTGCTCGCGCGCCGTCTTCGGGCGGGTGGCGTCGGTGAGCGCCGAGATCGCCGGCAACCAGCCCCACGGAGACTGGATGAGCCCGCAGGTCGTGTGCGGCCTCGTGCGCTTCGAGTCGGGAGGTCTGGTGACGGCGCGCACCGGCTCCACCGTGGGCCTGCCCACGCGCGGCCACTGGATCGCCGGCACCGAGGGCGGGATGCGCTTCGACGCCTGGGGCCAACCGGTGCGGCTCTACCGGTCCGGCGCCGACGAGCCCGAGGAGGTCCCGCCCGAGGACGGGGCCAACGCCTACCTGCTGGAGCTGGCGGACCTGCTGGCGGCGGTGCGCGGCGAGGTGGAGGAGCCGGAGAACTCGGGGCGCAACGGCATGGAGAACGTGGGGCTGGGACTGGCCTTCTACCGCAGCTGCGAGCTCGGGCGTCGGATCGAGTTCGAGGACGGACTCCCCGGGCTGCCCGAGGACTACCGCAACACCGGGTTCATCTTCTGACGGCGCGGACGGCGCCGCGGCCGTCGGCCAGCTCGTCCCACTCGACGGCGGTGAAGCCGGCGGCCTCGAGCCAGCGGCGGTGCTCGGAGAGGGTGTAGCCGCGGCCGGCCTCGTAGAGGGCGCCGAGGAGGATGTTGTGCACCGCCGAGTCCCGGGGCGAGATCCGGTCGTCGCCCAGGACCCCCATGCCGGCGATCACGAGACGGCCCCCGGAGCGCAGCCAGCCGCCGAAGCGGGCGATCACCCGGGCCGCATCCTCCGGCGCCAGGACCTGCAGGACGGAGAGGCAGACGACGCCGTCGCAGGGCAGGTCGAGCCCGCCCTCCAGGCCGGAGCCGCCGTCCGCGAGATCCCCCTCGACGACGCGCACGCCGGCGGCGCCCTCCTCCTCGAGAAGGCGCCGGGTCCAGGGAGCCGCCGACTCGCGCTCGACCACGGTTACCTCGGCGCCGGGCAGCGACTGCTGCAGGGCCGCGGCCAGTCCGCTGGAGCCGCCGCCGGCGTCGACGATGCGGCGGCAGCCGTCGAGCCAGCCGCGGCGGGCGATCTCGCGGCCGGTGCGCAGGGCTCCCGGATGCAGGGCGCGCAGGAAGGCGGCGGTCTCCTCGTCGGAGTCGCCGCCGGCAGCCTCGGGAGCGGTGGCCGCTCCGCGGCGGATCGAGTCGGCCACGGTGAGGCCGGCGGCCCACAGGCGGGCGGCCAGCTCGCGGCCGTGGCCGGCGTAGTCGTCGCCGGAAGCCGCCAGGCGGCGGGCGGCCCCGGGCCGGCAGAGGAACCGCGGCGGCCCCCCTCCGGCGGCCGGCCGCGCCTCGAGCAGGTCGAGGGCGGCCAGCGCGTGGAGCAGGGCCTCCAGGCGGCGCTCGTCGCCGCCGATCCGGCGGGCCACCTCCGCCGCCGTCCGCGGCGTACCGGCCACGAGGCTGAACAAGTCGAGGCGCAGCCCCGCCAGCACCGCCAGGGCCGGCACGGCGTCGAGCAGCTCCTCGATCCGGGGATCGTCCACGGCTACGGCCGGGGGGTCACCCGGTGGCCACGGCGAGCAAGGTTCCGGGATCGCTGGCCACGGAGTATGCCGCCGCGAGGGCGAGCATCCACCAGAGCACGCGCGCCAGGCTCTCGGCGACGCGCCGCGATGGGCGGATGCCCGTATGACCAATTCGCATGTCGCTCTCCTTCGAGTCTGTGGGTGCGATGTCGACGGCGGTCCTTCCACCGTCACGATGATCCCGTGTAGCGGGCGGGCCGGCGGCCCCCCGCCATCCTCCTTCGCTCTCCGTCCGTCGCCTCAGGCGATGCGGCTGAAGACGGGAAGGACGAGGATGACGAGAATGCCGACCAGACCGTACATCAGGGCCTGATTCGCAAGCTCCCGTCGCATCTGCATCTTCCTGCGCTCCTCCTGTGTCTGTGGCGGCCAGGGCCGCCGGGGGTTGCATGCGGAGCCCGGTGGCGGGACGGTGGTGCAATTCCTGCCGTGGCCCGAGAAGGCCCGTGGCAATCTTTGCGCCCATCCGCTCCTCCCGCTGCGCCTCTCGCCTCTCTCGTAGTCGAGAGCGGCCGGGTCGGACCGCGGCTCCTTCGCCCGAGACAATGCAACGGTCGTGCCAGCCCTCCGGATGGCGGCCGAGGGCGTCGTCTTCGTGACCCGCACCGAGGCGGCTGGCGCCGGCGACTGTTCCCCCTTGCGCGGCGGCGCCCCGTTGAGGAACATGTCCCCCCATGAGCGACGACCGGCGCCAGTTCTGCAGCGACAACGAGGCCGGCATCCACCCCCGCGTGTTGGAGGCCATCGTCGAGGCCAACCGCGGCCATGTCCCCTCCTACGGAGGCGATCCCACACCGCCGCCGTGCGCGACCGTTTCCGGGAGGTCTTCGGCCCGGAGACGGTGACCCACCTCGTCTTCAACGGCACCGCCGCCAACGTCGTCGCCGCCGCCGGCGCCGTCGACGCCTGGCAGGCCGTGGTCAGCGCCCGCACCTCGCACATCCACATCGACGAGTGCGGCGCCATCGAGCGCTTCGCCGGCTGCCGCGTGCTGGTGCTGGAGTCGGAGGACGGCAAGCTCGACCCCTCCTGCCTGGAGCAGGTCCCCGAGGGCCACGCCGAGCCCCACCAGTCGAAGCCGCGGCTGCTGTCGATCACGCAGGCCACCGAGCTGGGCACGGTCTACACCCTCGGCGAGCTGCGGGCCCTGGCCGACGCGGTCCACGAGCGCGGCTGGCTGCTGCACATGGACGGGGCGCGCCTGGCCAACGCCGCCGCCTCCCTGGGCGTGGGTCTGCGCGCGGCCACCGCCGACGCCGGCGTCGATCTCCTCAGCTTCGGGGGCACCAAGTGCGGCCTCATGATCGGCGAGGCCGTCGTCTACTTCGACCCGTCCCTGGCCGACCGTCTCGCCTACGTGCACAAGCAGGGCCTGCAGCTGGCCTCGAAGATGCGCTTCCTCAGCGCCCAGTTCCTCGCCCTCCTCGAGGACGACCTGTGGCTGCAGATCGCGGCCCACGCCAACGCCATGGCCCGCAGTCTCCACGACGCCGTCCACGACCTCCCCGGCCTGACCATCTCGCGGCCGACGCAGGCCAGCGCCGTGTTCGCGCGGGTGCCCCTCGACCGCCTGGAGAGGCTGCGCCGCCTGGCGCGTTTCGCCGTGTGGGACGAGGAGTCCGGCGAGGTGCGCTGGATGGCCTCGTGGGACACCACCGAGGAGGACGTGGACACCTTCGCCCACACCCTGCGCAGCGTCCTCGGCTGACCCGAGCCCGTTCCCGCCGGCCGCCGGGGTCCCATCGTCACAGCCCAACCCGCGAGGTGATCCCATGCCCATGCCGACCCGCCTCCTGCCGCTGCCCGCCCTGGCCCTGGCGGCCCTGCTCGCCGGCGCCTGCGACGACCCCTGCGACACCCCCGGGAACCAGGAGATCCTCGACCGCGCCGCCGCCGAGGAGGGCGCCGTGCGCACCGAGTCCGGCCTCGTCTACCGCGAGCTGAAGGCCGGGTACGGACCCCAGCCCGAGGCCCGCAACCGGGTGCAGGTCCACTACGAGGGGCGGCTGCCCGACGGCACCATCTTCGACAGCTCCTACCAGCGCGGCACTCCCGCCGAGTTCGAGCTGTCGGGGGTGATCCCCGGCTGGACCGAGGGCCTGCAGCGGCTGCGCGGCGGCGGCGAGGCGAAGCTGACCGTACCGCCCGACCTCGCCTACGGACGGAAGGGCGCCGGCGGCGGCAAGATCCCGCCCTGCTCGGTGCTGATCTTCAGGGTGGAGCTGCTCGGGATCTACGACTGAAACCGGCCGGACCCGCGCTCAGTCGAGATAGCGCACGGTCCGGTTCAGGAGGCCGGGGGCCTCGACGGCGGCGGCCAGGGCCTCGACGCTCGGGCGGTGGGCGCCGTGGTAGCGCAGCTCCTCCAGGGAGCCGGGCAGGGGCGCGTCGAGGCGCTTGATCGAGGCGTCCCGGTAGGCGATCGCCTCGGCCCGCCGCTCCCGGAAGGTGGCGGCCAGCCGCTCCCGGCCGCGCACCTCCAACTCCCACTCGTCCACCTCTACCGGAATCTCCTCCATGGCGCCGAAGCGCCGGATGACGGCCGCCGCCGCGCGCGGCCCGAACCCCGGGATCCCCGGGATGCCGTCGGACTTGTCCCCCACCAGGGCCAGGTACTCGGGGATCCGCTGCGGCGGCACGCCGAACTTCTGCGCCACCTCCGCCTCGCCGGAGCGCAGCTTGCGGATGCGGTCGAGCAGGATCACGCGGTCGCCGCGGACGCACTGGGCGAAGTCGTTGTCGGTGGAGCAGATGACGACGCGGCTCAACTCGGGGGCCGGGCCGAAGTGGTGGGCGGCGGAGGCGATGGCGTCGTCGGCCGAGTACCCGGCCATGACCCAGGTGTCGATGCCGAGGGCGAGGCCGGTCTCGACGGCGAGGTCGTACTGGGCGTGGATGTTCTCCGTGTCCTCGGAGGACCGCGCCTGCAGGGCCTCCACGTCGTCGAAGGCCATCGCCGTGTACGCCAGGTCCTCCTCGCGCAGCAGCGACGCCAGGGTCTCGAAGAGCCCGCGCACGGCGCCGACCTCGCGGCCGTCGTCGAGGCGGGCCCGCGGCGCCCCGTAGTAGCAGCGGAACAGCTCGAAGCTGCCGTCGATCAGGTAGAGGGCCGTCAACCCGTCTGACCGTCAGCGCAGGCCGGCGAGGGCGTCGGCGAGGCTGCGGTCGATGCGCTCGCACAACTCGTCCACGCCGGCCTCGTCGATCGTCAGGGCCGGCCCCACGGCGAACCACGACGGGTCCACGCGCAGGATCAGGCCGTTGGCCAGGGCCGTCCCCTTGAGCGCGGCCCCCAGCTCCGGGAAGGGCTCGGTGGAGCCTTCCTGGCGCACCAGCTCCACCCCGCGCAGCAGGCCCCTGCCGCGCACCTCGCGCACCACCCCGTGGCGCCGGAGCCCCTCCAGGCCCGCGGCCAGCCGCTCGCCCAGCTCCCGGGCGCGGCGGTCCAGCCCCTGCTCGACGATCTCGTCGATGACGGCGATGCCGGCGGCGCAGGCCACCGGGTGGCCGGCGTAGGTATGGCCGTGGGCGAAGTTGGTGGACCCGGGCCGCCGGAAGGCGTCGGCCATCTCCTCGCGCGCCATCATGGCGCCGAGGGGGACGGCGCCGCTCGACAGGCCCTTGCCGCCGCAGATGATGTCGGGGGTGACGCCGTAGGTCTGGGCGGCGAACATCGAGCCGGTGCGGCCGCAGGCGGTGATGATCTCGTCGAAGATGAGCAGCACGTCGTGGCGGTCGCAGATCTGCCGCAGGATCCGGAAGTACTCCGCCGTCGGCGTGATCACCCCCCCCGTGTTGCTCACCGGCTCGAGGATCACCCCGGCCACCGTCTCCGGATCCTCGTGGACGATGACGTCCTCCACCTGCTGCGCGGCGAAGCGGTTGCACTCCTCCCAGCTGTCGAAGCGGTCCCGGTAGTGGGTGGGCGGGAAGACCTTGAGGAATCCCGCCGGCCCCGGCTCGAAGGGCGACTTGCGAGGCCCGGTGCCGCTGGCGGCCATGGCCCCCAGGGTGGCGCCGTGATAGCCGTGGTAGCGGCTGACGAACTTGTACTTCCCGGGGCGCCCGCTCTGGCGGAAGTACTGGCGGGCGAACTTGATCGCCGCCTCCATCGACTCGGAGCCGCCCGAGAAGGACTTGACGAAGTCGAGGCTCCCCGGAGTCACCGAGCCGATGCGCTCGACGAAGTCGAGAGTGATGTCGGCGGTGCCGTGCATGGGCGGGGCGAAGGGGAGGCGCTCGAGCTGCTTCGTCACCGCCTCGACGACGCGCGGGTGGCCGTGGCCGAGGGTGGCGGCGTAAACGCCGGCGATGCCGTCGAGGTAGCGGCGGCCCTCCACGTCCCAGTAGTGCAGGCCCTCGGCCCGGGAGACGATCAGGGGGTTCTCGGCGAAGGCGTCGTGGTGCTGGTAGTCGAGGAAGGTGCGCCTCAGGAGGCGCTGGTGGCGATCGGAGATGCGCATCAGGCGCGCAGACCGGCGACGAGGTCGAAGCTGCGCCGGACGGCGTCGGGCACGTCCGGCAGGTTGGGACTCATCTCCAGGCTGACCGGACCGTTGTAGCCGATCCGCCGCAGGGTCTCGAAGAAGGCGGCCAGGGAGTCGCGGCTCTGCACCCCGTCGGTCAGGGCCAGGTGCAGGTCGCCGGCGCCGTCGTTGTCGTCGAGGTGGACGTAGCCGAGGCGCGAACCCGCCTCCGACAGGACCCCGGCGGGATGCTCGCCCGACATCTGGGCGTGGCCGATGTCGAAGAGCAGGTAGAGGTTGTCGTGGTCGAGGTCCTCGAGGAAGCGCAGGGTCGCCGCCGCCGTGGGCAGGGCGGTGCCGGGGAAGTGCTCGACGCAGAGACGGGCGCCGGCGGCGCGGGCGTAGTCGGCGAGGCCGGGCAGGGCCGCCGCGTAGCGCTCGAGGGAATCGCCGTCCAGCGGCGCGTCGGGCACAACGTAGGCATGAGAGGCGCCGAGGTTGGCGGCCTGGTCCAGGCCCCCCAGCAGATGCGCCATGGCCACCTCCACGGGACCGGCCTCCACCGAGTCGAGGGCGGCCCCGGGCGGCATCTCGTGGGAGAGGGCGACGCAGCCGACGTCGAGCCCCAGGTTGCGCACCAGGGCCCGGGCCTCGGCCCCGAGCAGGGTGGAGGGCCGCACGTCGACGGAGGCCAGTCCGATCTCGGCCAGCCGGACCAGCGTCTCGGTCACCGGACCCTCGAAGGCCCAGATACAGCAGGAGATCGGACCGCCCTTGGTCATCGTCCAGGTGGCGCCGGGGCGGGCCTCGACCTGGCTAGGAGGTGGACTTGGGCGGTGCCGATGGCGCCGCAGCCTCGGGCGGCAGGATGTTCTGGATCACGGGAGGATCGGCGGGAACCAGCCGCAGAATGGCGATCAGCAAGGCGGTCGTGGCGGACACGGCCACGCATCCTCCGATGACCTTGTTGCGGGTGCTGTTCAGTCTACCCACTTCATCCTTGAGCTCTCTCATGTCCTTCCTGAGCTGTCCTATGTCCTTCTGAGCCTCCTCGATGCCCTGGAGCCTGACCCATACACCATTCGGACCTTCGAAGAAACCTGCCACCCTGTCTATCTGGGATCGGATTCTCTCGGTGTCTTCCTGGAGGCGCTCAAGGCGCAGTTCGGTCTCTTGCGGAGACCAGTGCGCGCGCTCGGGACCCCGAGCTTCGCCGGAAGCAGGGGATGTTCCTGATTTCACGAGTATGCCTTTCCCATGTGTTGCCGAATATACGGCCTGGTGAGGGCCCTGCCATCCATGACGGGCGGCGGATCGCTCAGGCCGGCACCGGCCGGTCCAGCCCCCGGTACTGCACCGCCTCGGCCACGTGGGCGGCCTCGATCCCCTCGGCGCCGGCCAGGTCGGCGATGGTCCGCGCCACCTTGAGGATGCGGTCGTGGGCGCGGGCCGACAGGCCGAGGCGTTCCAGGGCGGCGCGCAGGAGCCCCGCCGCCTCCTTTGGCAGGGGCCGACAGTAGCGGCGCACGTGGCGGGCGTCCATGTGGGCGTTGCAGAACACGCCGCTCTCCCCGCCGAAGCGCTCCTGCTGCACCTGCCGGGCCGCCTCGACCCGGCTCCGCACCTCGGCGGAAGGTTCGCCCGGCGACCCATCGGCGAGGTCGTCGAAGCCGACGGCGGGCACCTCCACGTGCAGGTCGATGCGGTCGAGCAGCGGTCCCGACAGCCGCGTGCGGTAGCGCTCCACGGCGCGGGGCGGACACAGGCAGTCCTGGCGCGGGTGGCCGAGGTAGCCGCAGGGGCAGGGGTTCATGGAGGCCACCAGCATGAACCGCGCCGGGAAGGTCAGGGTGGCGGCGGCGCGGCCGATGGTGACCCGGCACTCCTCCATGGGCTGACGCAGCGCCTCAACCGCCCGCCGCTGGAACTCCGGCAGCTCGTCGAGGAAGAGCACCCCGTGGTGGGAGAGGGAGACCTCCCCCGGGCGCGGGGAAGGTCCGCCGCCGATGAGGCCGGCGTCGCTGATGGTGTGATGGGGCGCGCGGAAGGGCCGGCGCGTCACCAGGGCCTGGCCCGGCGCCAGCACCCCGGCCACCGAGTGGATGCGGGTCACGGCCAGGGCCTCCTGCACCGTCGGCGCCGACAGGATCGAGGGCATGCGCCGGGCGAGCATCGTCTTGCCGGCTCCCGGCGGTCCGATGAGGACGGCGTTGTGGCCCCCGGCGGCGGCGACTTCGAGGGCCCGCTTGGCGTGCTCCTGGCCGCGCACGTCGGCGAAGTCGTGCTCTTCGTGGGCCTCCTCCTGCCGCAGGGCGGCCCCGGCGTCGACCACGCACGGCCGGATGCGGACGCTGCCCTCCAGGACCTCCACCGCCTCGGAGAGGCTGCGCACCGGGAAGATCACCGGCCCGTCGGCCATCGCCGCCTCGCGCGCGTTCGCCCGCGGGACGATGGCGGCGTAGACGCCGCGCTCCCCGAGGCCCGTGGCCATCGACAGCAGCCCCCGCACGGGGCGCACCGAGCCGTCGAGGGACAACTCGCCGAGGAGGGCGAAGTCCTCCAGGGTATCGGCCTTCACCTGCTCGGAGGCGACCAGGACGCCGGCGGCGATGGCCAGGTCGAAAGCGGACCCCTCCTTGCGCAGGTCCGCCGGCGCCAGGTTCACCGTGACCCGCCGCCGCGGCCACTGGAACCCGGCGTTGCGCACCGCCGCCATGACCCGCTCGCGGCTCTCGCGCACGGCCGAGTCCGGCAGCCCCACGAGGGTGAAGGAGGGCAGCTTGCGGTCGGTGTCGACCTCGACGTGGACGAGGCGGGCGTCGACGCCGACGGTGGCGGCGGAGAGGACGGTGGCGGTCACGGGGGCGGAGGACTGCAAGCCCCGTGCCCGGGGCGATCCGGGGAGAGATCCGGCGCGGCCCCGCGGCGGGTATGTGCCCTGGGCTACAGATGCGGCGTGGGGCTGTGTGCCTCAGGCTACAGGCGGCACCCGCGCACACGCCGGCGGGTGTGTGCTTCAGGCCGCAGGAGCGCGGCGCGGGAGCCAGGTTGCCACGGGCCGCAGATGCAGGGCCTGGGCGCACGGGGCCGCGCCCGAGAACTCAGCTCCGGCTGACGAACCAGCGGACGGGGCAGCGGTAGCGGCGGTCCTCGAAGCCGAGGGTGTAGGGATCGCAGCGGCGGTAGACGACGACGCCGTCGGTGCGCAGCACCAGCCACCCCGAGTCCCAGTTGCCGCTGCGGTAGACCATGGGGACCGCCGGGGCGACGCGGATCACGGGGTGGGAGCCGGCGATGAACAGGCCTCCCTCGGTGTAGTGGTACCCCGATCCTGTCTGCACGAACAGCTCGTGGCCGAGCCCGTCCGAGGGCAGGTCGGCGCACAGACCCGCGACGCCGACCTTGACGGCGCAGCCGGCGGCGAAGGCCTGGCCGAGGGCTGCCAGCGACCCCGAACGCACCGCCCCATCGGCGTCGTGGGCGAGCACCTCCTTCCAGCGGTCGTTCACGCAGTAGCGGAAGGAGTCGAAGTCGTACACGAAGTTGTGGCTCGGGGCGTTGGTGCCGCCGTCCCAGAAATCGGCGGCGTGATACTTCGGCATCTCCGGCCCCTCGGGGGAGGAGGGACCCGGCGCCGCGGCGGCCTGCCCGTCGAGATGGAGCCGCGCGATCGCCTGCGTGCCGTCCTGGTTGTAGAGGAAGTATGACATGGACGGCCGCGGCCCAAAGCCCTCGGGCAGGTCCACCGGCTGGCGCAGGCTCATGATGCCGGCGCACCAGCGGTCGTCCACGAGATGGGTGACGGCGAACTCGGCGGCCTCGCGCACGAGGTCGGAGCAGTCCGAGTCGACGTCGATGTGCTCGTCGTGGCGGAACTCGGTGAGGATGCGCAGGTCGGCGCCGGCCCTCACCGCGTCGGCGAGCTGGTCCGGGCTGCCGCCGGTGATCCGGCGTTCGGAGTCGAGAGTGAGGGCTTCGTGCCAGTTGGTCATGGGGCTCACAGTCGAAGATAGCCGACGTTGTGGATTCCGTCCTTCCCGCCCCTGCCCTCCGGGCCTCCCTTCCCCCGGTCGGCGGCGGCCCTGGCCTTCAGCTGCCCCTCGTCCAGGCCCAGGCGCGCCTGCACGGCGCCGATCTGCTCCGGTGTGCAGACGATCCGGCCGAGGTTGTGGACCTTGTGCAGCCGGTCGGCCAGGATCTGGGGGTCGATGTCGGCGGCGATCCGCAGATCACCGCGCACCAGCAGCGTCGCCTTGCCGTCCAGCCACTCGAAGCGGGACGGGAGCAGCTCGGCCTTGTCCTCGATGTGCCACAGCTCCCCTTCGTAGAACACGGCCCTGGTCTGCAGCAGGTCGCAGCGGGCGGCCAGCGATCCCTCGAGGTGGGCCGGGGCGATGAGCAGCCGCGTGGTCCGAAGCGCGTCCAGCGCATCCTCCAGGGGGGCGGCCTCGACCTCGGGAGCGATCTCCACCAGCCCGGTGCAGTAGAGCCGCCGTCCCGGCAGCGACCTCAGGGCCGCCTGGTCCAAGCGCAGCCGACCGTCCACGGGCTCGAAGCCGGCGGGGACGATGGTGGTCTTCGGCGACGGGCTGCGGTCGTGCAGCCGCGAGCGCAGCGCCGCCAGGCTCTCCTCGCGGCAGTGGAGCCGGCCGCCGATGTAGAGGGACACCACCTTGCGCCCCAGCAGCTCGTCGTCCAGCACCTCGGGAGCGCTGATGTCGTCGATGGCGACGACGTGGGAGCCGTCCTCCAATGCCTCGAGGAAGGGATCGTCCAGGGTGACCTCCTCCGCGAAGAAGCGGCCCCCTTCCACCCAGGGATAGGCGCTCAGCTGGCCCGTGACCTCGCGCGCCTTGGACCGCAGGACGCCGGCCAGATGGTCCGGGCCGCTGACCTCGCCGACGACGGTCAGGCTGTGCAGCCTCTCTTCCAGCGCCTCGCGGGGGACATTCGGGTCCAGGAGGAGCGCGCCGACAACCACCATGTGGAGAGGCTCCTCACCCTCCATGGAGCTCCGGCCCCAGGTCTCGGTACCCGTCAGCACGGATGCGCCGATGGGTACCTGCACGGTGGAGCCGACATTCCCCGCGTTCAGCCTGGAGATCCACCCGGCCGTCGCCGGCGAGTGGAGGATCATTCCCACGTTGCCGATGGTGCCGATCCCGTCGAGGGCCTCTTCCGTCGCCTCGCGAATGTCGAGGATGCCGACGTTGCCGAGGGCCTTGCCCGCCGGGGGCTGTTCGGAACTCATGGTCTCTTCTCCTTGGTCTCGTCCCGCCTCAGAGGAAGCGGTGCTTGTGGGCCCGCATGCGGCGGACCGCCCGGTGCAGACGCCAGCGGACGGTGCCGGGAGGCAGGTCCAGCTCGGCCGCGATCTCGACGCTGGAGAGGCCCTGCCGGTAGCGCATCTCCAGCAACTCGCGGTCCTCGGGCGGCGCCAGGTCGAAGGGATCGAAGCCGTCGTCCTCCTCGGGCTCGACCGCCGCGGGGACCTCGCGCCCGTAGACCTCCAGCAGGGCGGCCTGCCGCTGCCGCTCCGCCCGCCGGTCGAGGAACAGCCGCTTCAGGGTCCGCCGCAGCCAGGCGAGCCGCTGGTGCCGGTTCAGCTGCGCCAGCAGCAGCCGGTGGCCCAGGGCGCGGACGAAGGTCTCCTGCACCAGGTCCTCGGCGGCGCCGGAGTCCCGCGTCAGGCGCAACGCCTGCCGCTGCAGGCTCTCCTCGTGCTCCTCGTAGAGGCCGTCGATCGTCATCCGGGGCGTCTGCTCTCACACCCTCTATGACGGACGACGAAGGCTTGGCGTTGGGATCTTGTCGGACAAGGACCTCGTGGCGTTATTCGGAGCGGATCCTCCTCAACCCCGCGAGGCTGCACCATGAAGAATGAGTTCACGGCGATCATCGAAGAGGACGGGGACTGGTTCATCGCCTGGTGCCCGGAGATCCCCGGGGCCAACGGTCAAGGCCGAACCAGGGACGAAGTGCGCGCGAACCTGGCCGAGGCCATTTCGCTCATCCTCGAAGACCGTCGGTCCGCGCCCAACTGAAGTCTGCCGCGGCCTGTCGGTGCCCGAGGTCGGGGTCCGATAGTCGCGGCCGCCAGGCGCTCACAACTCCACCCTCTCGATCGGTCCGAAGACCTCCGCCAGGACCCGCCCCACCGCCTCCCGCTCCTCGGGGGTGGCCTCGGCCCAGGTGCCGCCGAGGCGGTCCGAGGGCTGCAGGCCGTGCAGGAACAGGGCGGTCTTGATCGCCCGCAGCCAGCCGATCTCCACGGCCGCCGCCAGCCAGCGGTCCTCCCAGCGGGCCACCGCCCGCCAGGCGCCGTCGTAGTCGCCTCTCGTGAGGGTGTCGTGGAAGGCCAGGGCCACGTCGGGCCGGAAGGGGGCGGCGGTGCACAGGTACCCGGCGGAGCCCAGTTGGTGGCCGAGGACGAAGTTGCGCATCTGGCCGCCGCTGAGGACGGCGAACTCCTCCTCCTTCGTGGCCCGGCACAGGTCGTAGTAGTCGTAGAAGGGGTGGTCGTCGTTCTTCAGGCCCACGACGCGCTCCCGCCCGGCCATCTCGGCCACCAGCTCCACCGGCAGCGACGGCCCGCCGCCGCTGTTGAGCCACAGGAGCAGGGGGATCGTCGAGCCCGCACCGGCCTCGTCGAAGTAGGCGCGCAGCAGCTCCGCCTTGCGGTCCCCGGCGCCGGACAGGCCCCACGGGTTGATCTGCACCTTCACCGCGTCGGCGCCGACCTCCTGGGCGTGGCGCAGGAAGGGGGCGCAGACCTTGGCCGGCCAGAAGGCGGAGGAGGTGACGAAGCAGGCGCGCCCGGCGACGCTCTCGGCGATCACCGCCGTGAGCCGGTAGATGTCGTCGTCGGAGAGCCAGGCGTACTCGCTGCTGCCGTAGGTGAGCAGGAGCACCGGCACCCCCCGGGCGCACAACCAGTCGGCGTAGCGGCCCATGGCCGGCAGGTCGACCTCGCCGGCGGCGGTGAAGCAGACGTTCAGCGGGACGACGGGTCCGCGCAGGCGCTCGGCGACGCTGGGTGCCATGATCTCGCTCCTGGATTCGGTTGGGCTCCCTGGTGGGCGGGTGAAGGGGTGGGTACTAGACGGACTCCCAGAGCCCGTTACGGAATTCCGCGCTGGGGGGAAGGCCGGTGTCAGACAAGATGCGTCTGGCCAGGGCCATTCCCCGACGCTTGTCAAGATCTTCCTTCGACCTCGGTGGTACAATGCAGTTGGGGCACCCCCTCCGGCATTGGCATGATTCGGCCATTCCTATACCCGTCTCAAGTATCTCCCGCCACCGCTCGCATACCTTGCGGGCGATTCCAATCCCACCGGCGTAGCTCTCGATCAAGTACGCGGTTTGTGCCCGGCCATC
>JAJDTN010000058.1 GCA_022827165.1 Candidatus Latescibacterota bacterium | reverse complement strand
CGGCGCCCTGCTGCAGGTCGAGATCTCCTAGAGCCGGTCCACCTCGAACCGCTGCACCTCGTTAGCGGCGGTCTCGTAGAGCAGGAAGGTCTGCGGCTTGCCCATGGCCGCCAGGGTCCCGGGGTTGGCGAGCAGCACCCGGCGCTCCCCGGCGGTCAGGACTTCGGCGCGCTGGTCGTGGTCATGCCCGAAGAACACGGCATCGTACTCCCCCGTGAGGGCCAGCCCCCGCGCCAGGGCGGGGTAGTGCTGCACGGCGACCCGGCGATCCCCCAGTTCCAGCTCCGCCCGCTCGGCCCCGTGGAGGTGCAGGTTCGGGCGGTCCCCGAAGCGCGCCGCCATCAGGAACGGGTCGCCGTCGACATTGCCGAAGGCCAGGTGCACCTGCCCCTCGTACTGCTCCAGCAGGTGGCCGAGGGTCAGCGGAGCGCAGACGTCGCCGCAGTGGATCAACGTGCCGATGCCGCGCTCGTCCATGAAGCGGCAGACCCGGTCCAGGGTGGGCCAGTTGTCGTGGGTGTCGGAGATGATGCCGATCTGCATGGGGGCCTCCTTGGGGAAGGGAGTAGAAGGGATCCGCGGACGCTACCCCGCGTCGCGTTGTCCACCGTCCAGCCTCAATCCGGTCCGAATCCCAGGTCGATGCCGAGGGCGGCGAGTTGGGCCTCCACCTGTCCCGCCCAGCCGCGGTTGGCCGCGGGGCTGGCCGGGCTCGGGTGCAGGATCTCGCCGATGACGAAGCCGCCGCCGTCGAGGGCGGCGCGGGCCCGGTCGCGCCCGAAGCGGCCGACGCCGAGGACGCGGGCCGGCTCGAGGTGATCCACGATCCGCAGCAGCGCCCGGTCGCAGGTGTCGAACAGCGGGGCCCGCTCCTGCGCCGGGAGCTTGTCGGGCGTGCGGTTGCGGCCGCTCTCCTCGAGGAAGGCGAGAGGGCAGTAGTTCCACACGAAGAACCGGTCGAAGAAGCGGTCGGGAGTGCCGAAGCGGTCCCGGGCCCACCCCCACAGCCGCCGGCCGCTGACCTCGCTGCGCCCGCAGTCGAAGCCCTCCACCGGCCGCCGCGGGTGCTGGGACCGCGGCCGGCGCACGCCGCCGTCGATGCCCAGCCAGTCGCGGACCAGGCCGACCTCGCCGAAGGGGACGCCGGTCTGCACCATGCCCCAGGGGCCGGGGTTCATGCCCACCAGCAGGGTCTCGGCCGTGGGCCGGCAGTAGCGCTCCAGGTAGGCCCGGTGGGCCTCGAAGGCGTAGACCAGGGGGTTGTACACGTGCGCCACGGGGGCCGAGAACCGCAGCCGTCCCGCGGACCGGCCGAGGCCGCGGGCCACGGAGACCGGCGGCGAGGGGCGGGGGCTCACTCGCTGTAGACCGCCTCGATGAGGCCCCGCATGTAGCCGATGGCGTAGAGGCGCTCCATGGAGTGCGTGTCCTCGAAGTCCTCGTAGGTCAGCTGCGGGAAGTGGTCGGGGCGCGCCACGCCGCCGTAGCCGACGTCCTTGTAGGCGCGGACACAGGCGGCCATGTCGTGCTGGCCGTCGTCGTGGAAGGCCTCCTGGAACTTCTCCGGTGTGCCGCGGATGTCGCGGAAGTGGACGAAGTGGATCTTCTCCTGTCCCCCGAAGTGGCGGATGACACCGGGCAGGTCGTCGGTCATGAGGCCGAAGTTGCCTTGGCAGAGGCCGATGCCGTTGGCCGGGCTGGGCACGAGGTCGACCATGCGCTGGTAGTTGTCGACGCTGCTGATGATGCGGGCCACGCCCTGGATCGGCGACAGGGGCGGGTCGTCGGGATGCATGGCCAGCTTGACGCCGGCCTCCTCGGCCACGGGCACAACCTGCTCGAGGAAGTACCTCAGGTTCTCCCACTGCTCCGCCTCGGTGATCTCGCCGTGGGCGCCGGCCTCGTGGGTGCGGTTGAACTCCTCCAGGTCGAAGCCGGTCACCCTGGAGCCTCCCCGCGACGGCAGCTCGCGCGAGGTGCGGATCACCATGTGGACGGGCATCCACGCCGGGCACCACACCGGGATGCCGGCGGCCCCCATGTTGCGGATGAACTCGCACACGACGGCGATCTCCTCGTCGCGCCCCTCGCGCCCGAGCTTGGTATTCTCCATGGGGGGGCGGCTCTCGATCACGGCCAGGTGATAGCCGTTGCTCTCGTACTGCGACCTGCGGCGCGCCAGGGAGACGCGGCTGAAGGGCTGGGCGTCGTCGTCGACCGGCTTGTCCGCCAGCGGCGTCAGGTCGAAGGTGCCGACGGCGTGCTCGACGCCGCACTGGGCGCCGAAGGTGGAAACGGCGGTGGCGTCGGGTCCCAGGGCCAGGGCGATGTGCATGGGGTCGTCCTTTCTGCTCGAGGCTGTCTCCGGCGGAGGGCTGAAGAAACGGCGCGCCGACGGCGTGTCAATCAGGCGAGGCTGCTCCCCGGCCGCCGCCGGGACCTGCCGGCCATCCGCGCGACTCGGCCCTGGCCGGGTGAGCCGGACGTCCCCGCTTCGGCCCGTTCCGGGGCTGTTGCCGGGGAGGTAGAGACCCCGTAGATTCGTCGGGCTTTGGTCGCCGCGGCGGCGGTGGCGCTCCACCAGGATTCGAGGAAGTGACGAGGAAATGATCAAGACCCGCGCACATGGCCGATCGGCGTCCGCGCGGGGGACCCGCATGGCGGGGACCTGCTGCTGTTGTTGTTGCGAGCCCACCCCGGGGCGGGAGGCCGTGCCTTAGACGCAAGCCGGCCTCGCCAACACGGCAGCGCCAATCCCTGCACGCAGGAAGGCGCATCCACCGCCCCGATGAGCCAGTCATCGGGGCGGTTTTTTTGTTCAGAGTGACGAAGAAGAGACGGAGGAGTCATGGAAACAGAAGAATGGACCGGGGAGAGGCTGGCCCAGGTCAGCGCGGGGCTCGAGACCGCTCATCCCCGCCAGATCATGGCCTGGGCC
>JAJDTN010000169.1 GCA_022827165.1 Candidatus Latescibacterota bacterium | reverse complement strand
CAGGAATCGCGCGGGGGGTTGGGCCAGGAGCGTTTGCCGGGGCCGAAGACGTGGCAGGCGGTGCCGTGGCCGCCCAGGGAGAACTCCAGCTCCGGCTCCACCTCGGTGCATTTCTGCTCCCGGAAGGGGCACCTGGGGTGGAAATTGCAGCCGGACGGCGGGTTGACGGGGCTCGGCACGTCCCCTTCCAGCACCATGCGGTCCTTCTTGGGATTGGGGTCGGGCATGGGCACGGCCGACAGCAGGGCGCGGGTATAAGGGTGCCGGGCGTCGGTATAGATGGCCTCGCTGGGCGCGATCTCGACGATCTTGCCCAGATACATGATGGCCACCCGGTGGCTCACGTGCTCCACCACCCTGAGGTCGTGGGAGATGAAGAAGAAGGTCAGGCTCATGCTCTCCTGCAACTCCTGCAGGAGGTTGATGATCTGGGCCTGGATGGACACGTCCAGGGAGGACACCGGCTCGTCGGCGACGATGAACTTGGGCGACACCGCCAGGGCCCGGGCGATGCCGATGCGCTGCCGCTGGCCGCCGCTGAACTCGTGGGGGTAGCGCTCGTAGTGGTCCTCCCGGAGGCCCACCTTGTCGAGCAGCGAAAGCACCTGCTCCCTGCGGTCGTTGCCCGAAGCCATGCGGTGGATCTTCAGGCCCTCGCCGATGATCTCGCCGACCCTCATGCGGGGGTTCAGCGAGGCGTAGGGGTCCTGGAAGATGATCTGCATGCGCCGGCGCAGGTCGCGCATCTCGGAGCTGGAGATCCTCATGATGTCCTTGTCCTCGAACAGGATCTCGCCGTCCGTGGGCTCGATCAGGCGGAGGATGGTCCGGCCCAGCGTCGACTTGCCGCACCCCGACTCCCCCACCACGCCGAGGGTCTCCCCCTCCTCCACCGTCAGGCTGACGCCGTCCACCGCCTTGACGTCTCCCTTGCGCCGGGCGAGCAGCCCTTCCTCCACCGGGAAGTATTTCTTGAGGTTCCTGACTTCCAGCAAGCTCATGGGATCGGGTTTCCTGTCGCGCGGCTGGTCGGGATCAATGGGTCCGGTAGCACGCCACCCATTGATTGCGCGCCTTTTCCTCCAGGTTCGGCTCGTGGCCCTCGCAAATCCCGGTGGCCTTGAAGCAGCGGTCCCGGAAACGGCACCCGCTGGGAAGGTCCAGCGGACTCGGCACCACCCCGGGGATGGCGTCGAGCCGGCGCTTGGTGGTGCCGCTGGGCAACGAATTCAGCAGGCCGATGGTGTACGGGTGCAGGGGCTTGCTGAAGATCACCTCGGGCTTGGCCCGCTCCACCATCCGGCCGGCGTACATGATGGCCACCTCGTCGGCCTGCTCGGCCACCACTCCGAGGTCGTGGGTGATGAGCAGCAGGGCCATCCCGAGCTGGTCCTGAAGCTCACCCATGAGCTCCAGGATCTGGGCCTGAATGGTGACGTCCAGGGCCGTGGTCGGTTCGTCCGCGATGAGCAGGCTCGGGTTGCAGGACAGCGCCATGGCGATCATCACGCGCTGGCGCATGCCGCCGCTCATCTGGTGCGGGTAGTCGTTGACCCGCGTGTCGGGATCGGCGATCTTCACCAGCCGGAGCATCTCCACGGCCTTGTCCTTGGCCTCCCGCCGCGTCACCCTCTGATGGAGCCGGATGGCCTCCATGATCTGGTCTCCGACCGTGAACACCGGGTTCAACGAGGTCATGGGCTCCTGGAACACCATGGAGATCTCGTTGCCGCGGATCTGCCGCATGGACTCGTCCGGGAGCTTGAGGAGGTCCTCCCCGCGGTAGAGGATCTGGCCGTCCGCCACCTTCCCGGGCGGCGACGGAATGAGCCTCATGATGGACAGGGCGGTGACGCTCTTGCCGCAGCCCGATTCCCCCACGAGCCCCAGGGTCTTGCCTGCTTCGATGGTGAGGTCGAGCCCGTCCACCGCCGGCAACTCGCCGTCGGCGGTCAGGAACGAGGTGTGGAGATTCTTGATTTCGAGCAGTGTCGCCATGCCCTGCGGCCACTCCCTGCGAACCGGCCCGACCGGATTCGCACGCGCGCAATGTACCAAAAAACGGCGAGGGTGCAAACGACATCGACCGCTTCCTTGATAGGGCGGACGAATCCTGTTAGACGCCAACAAAAGGGCCTTACGCTCCCACGAGCCATGGAAGCGCCTCACCAAAGCCAGGCCGGGAACACCGATGCGCTCATCGAGCAGCTCGCCTCGGCGGTGCATGCCCGGCGCATGACGGTGCCGGCGATCCTCTTCCTCGAAGCCTACAAGCCGCTGACGTCGCTGTTCCACGCCGCCGCGGTGATGAGTTTGCCGATGATGCTGCCGCTGTTCGGGGCGCGGGCGCGGGAGCTGCCGGCGTTTCTCCAGTCCCGCGACAACGTCGAACGGCTGATTCGGCGGATCGAGGAGCTGGCCGGGGAAGGCGGGCACGGCTGATGCCGGGTTTCGAGAACGCCACCCCCGCCGTGCTGGTGATCATGCTCCTGATGATCGGGCCGGTGCTCTACTACATCCGCACCGCCCGCCGCCGAAGGGACCTGTACATCCGGCGCCTGGCCGGGGTGGACGCCATCGACGAGGCCGCCGGCCGGTCGGCGGAGCTGGGGCGGCCCCTCTCCTTCTGTACCGGCATCACCAACGTCAGCCCGGTCCTCTACGCGTGCCTCGGGGTCCTCTACTACGTGGCCCGCAAGGCGGCGCAGTACAAGTCCCGCCTGCTGCTGCCCCAGAACACCCCCGAGGTCATGGCCATCGCCGAGGACGTGCTGCGGGACGCGTACCGCGCCGAGAGCCGGTCGGCCCAGTTCGACCCGCGCAACATCGTCTTCCTGTCCGAAGAGCAGTTCGCCTTCGCCGCGGGCTACATCGGACTGGTGCAGCGGGAGCGGGTGGCCGGCGCCTTCCTGTTCGGCCACTTCGCGGCCGAGTCGCTGATCCTGGCGGAGGCCGGACAACAGGCGGGCGCCATGCAGGTGGGCGCCTCGGTGAGCCCGGAGCAGGTGGCTTTCTTCATCGCCTCCTGCGACTACACCCTCATCGGCGAGGAGCTGTTCGCCGCCTCCGCCTACCTGACCCGCGAGCCGATCCAGCTCGGCAGCCTCTACGGGCAGGACCGCGCGAAGCTGTTCCTGTTCCTCATGATCGTGGCCGGGGTGGGCATCGCCACCGCCAACGCGCTGTGGCCGGAGCTGGGCCTTGCCAACATCGAAGCGCTGATGACCCTCGGCTGGGGCCTCGGATGACGCGGACGCGCCTGATCAAGCTCGTCACGTTCCTGGGCGGCATCTACTTCTTTCTGGAGTTCGTGCTCCCGGGCACCGTGTTCGGGGTCAAGATCGACGCGTACCACGACCAGATCACCAACGGCTTCATCACCGTCGGCGCAATGGCCGCGGGCCTGGGCCTCATCAACCTGATCCTGCAGCACGGCTCGAAGATCGTCTTCCGTCGCCGGGGGTGGGTCTACAGCGCCGCGCTGCTTTCGGGCCTGGCCACCATGATCGTGGTCACCTTCCAGGACTGGGCCGGCACCCGCCGGGTGGCGGAGGAGGTGGGGGGGATCTCCCGCCTGGCCGATTTCGCCGAGCGCATCCGGTCGGATCACGAGAAGCAGACCGAAGGCGTGCTGCCCGCGGCGGAACGCAACCGGAAGCTCCAGGAGGCGGCGGGCCGGCTGCTGGCGCGCATCGAGACCGAGGCGGCGACCCTCGACCTCGAACGTCTCGGGGCCGGCAGCGTCGAACAGGAGCTGGCGCGGGGCTACCTGGCCGAGGTCGCCGCGGGCACGGGCGCGGTCCGGGACGCGGCCGGGACGCTGACGGCAACGGGCGGCGAGCCCCTGGACCTCGCCGCCAACACCGGCGTGGCGCTGGCCCTGCGGGGCCTGACCGAGTCCTGGCGCAACCTCCGCAACCTCGATTACGAGCACTCCGCCCCGAAGCACGTCTACCGTCTCCTCTTCGAAGGCCTGTTCGTGGCGCTGGGATCAGCCATGTTCTCGCTGCTCGGGTTCTACATCGCGGCCGCGGCCTACCGCGCCTTCCGGGTGCGCTCCGCCGAATCCTCGCTGATGATGGCGGCGGCGGTGCTGGTGATGCTCGGCCAGATCCCCTTCGGCGTCTGGATCTGGTCCGGTCTGCCGGACGTGAGGCTATGGCTCCTGGAGGTGCCCAACTCCGCGGCGTTCCGGGCCATCACCATCGGGGCCGGAGTAGCGGGGCTGGTGATGGCGTTCCGCATGTGGTTCTCCATCGAGTCGGAG
>JAJDTN010000140.1 GCA_022827165.1 Candidatus Latescibacterota bacterium | reverse complement strand
GAGTATCGTTGTCAGGGTCGGAGGCCGTTCCGGACAGCGTCACCGCAGAGCCTTCCTGGACGGTCTGGTCGGCTCCGGCGTCGGCCGTCGGCGCGTCGTTGGCAGCATGCCCTGGGACCGTGATGACTACCTGGCTGCTCCAGTCGCCGGCGGTGCCGCTATATGAGGCGCGGACCATCACCTTGTACTCCTCACCCTCTTCCAGACCGGTGATGGTTTGGGATGTGGCAGTCGGAAAAGCGTTGCCTGACCGATCGGTCCAGGTCTTGAAATCCTCGCCTGTCTTGGCCCAGGAAATGCGGTAGTTGGCGGGCGCTTCACTGGGGGCCTCCCAACGGGCCTGGATCGTTCCCGGCTGGAAGCTGACCAGGGTGATCCTTCCTATGTCGCGAGTGCCGCGCGGGTCGGGCGGCTCCAGCACGACAGTATTCACCTGCGGCGGGCCGGAAGAAGTGTCCTGCACTGTGATGGCAACGAAATCAGAGCCCGTGTCGCCGTGCTCGTCGGTGGCAGTAAGCGTGAAGGTGATGGTGGCATCAGAGCCTACCTGGGGCGCCGCAAACGCGGTCGAGAGGGCCGCCGGGTCTCCAAGTGAGATGCCCAAGTCGTCCCGGTCGTGGGTCCACTGGTAGGTCAGAGTATCGTTGTCGGCGTCGTAGGCCGTTCCGGACAGCGTCACTGCAGAGCCTTCCTGGACGGTCTGGTCGGCTCCGGCGTCGGCCGTCGGCGCGTCGTTGGCAGAAGAAGCCGCGATGGTGATGCTCACCTGACCGCTCCAGTCGCCGGCGGTGCCGCTATATGAGGCGAGGACCATCACCTTGTACTCCTCACCCTCCTCCAGACCGGTGATGGTTTGGGATGTGGCAGTCGGAAAAGCGTTGCCTGACCGATCGGTCCAGGTCTTGAACTCCTCGCCTGCCTTGGCCCAGGAGATGCGGTAGTTGGCGGGCGCTTCTCTGGGGGCCTCCCAACGGGCCTGGATCGTTCCCGGCTGGGAGCTGACCAGCGTGATCCTCCCTATGTCGCGAGAGTCACGCGGGTCGGGCGGCTCCAGCACGACAGTATTCACCTGCGGCGGCTCGGAAGAAGTGTCCTGCACTGTGATGGCAACGGCATCAGAGCCCGTCGCGCCGTGCTCGTCGGTGGCAGCAAGCGTAAAGGTGATGGTGGCATCAGAGCCCACCTGGGGCGTAGTAAACGTGGTCGAGAGGGATGCCGGATCACTCAGCGAGATGTCCAGCTCATCCCGGTCGTGGGTCCACTGGTAGGTCAGAGTATCGTTGTCGGCGTCGTAGGCCGTTCCGGACAGCGTCACTGCAGAGCCTTCCTGGACGGTCTGGTCGGATCCGGCGTCGGCCGTCGGCGCGTCGTTGGCAGGAGGAGAAGCCGCGACCGTGATGCTCACCTGATCGCTCCAGTCGCCGGCGGTGCCGTTATATGAGGCGCGGACCATCGCCTTGTACTCCTCATCCTCCTCCAGACCGGTGATGGTATGGGATGTGGCCGTCGGAAAAGCGTTGCCTGACTGGTCGGTCCAGGTCTTGAACTCCTCGCCTGCCTTGGCCCAGGATATGCGGTAGTTGGCCGGTGCTTCGCTGGGGGCCTCCCAACGGGCCTGGATCGTACCCGGCTGAGAGCTGACCAGGGTGATCCTTCCTATGTCGCGAGTGCCGCGCGGGTCGGGTGGCTCCAGCACGACAGTATCCCCCTGCGCCGGCTCGGCAGGAATATCCTGAAGCTCGTATACCCGGACCCAGTCCACCAGGGCCTCATTGGGAAACGTGCCGGCACGAGCGTTGCCTTGTTGCCAACTCACGCCGGTGGACAGAATGACGTATCCATCACTGTGCGATACGCCCTGAGACGTTTGCGCCATGCGCTGCCCGTCCGCGTAAAAGGTGTAACTGTCCGGTGTCCACGCCACCGCGAAGACGTGAAACTGACCGTCGTGCATCGGAGCGAACTCCTCATCGGCATGGATCGAATTGCCTTCCCAATGCACGGCCCAGACATAACGATCACTGGTGTACACCGACTCGAGGATGTCGATTTCGGCTCCATCGGAGGGTCCATCGACACCTCCATCTGCAGCCGTTCTGTATCGATTGTCGTTCTGCAGCCAGAAGGCACTGTGCATGCCGTCTGCAGTAGGCGCGATCCGGACGCTGGCCTCGAAGTATCCGTACGTCTGCTCGAACTTTCCCTTTGAATCGATCGCAGCGGCCTTGACCAGATCAGCGCCATCAGTGATCAGAGGATCGCGGGTATTGCGCAACACCAGATAGCTGTGTCTCAGGCTGACGTTGTCGTGCTCATATCTCCACCTGATTCGGTGTCCGCTCTGCCGGCGCTCGGATCGAAACGCCTCACTCCTGTGATTCCACTTCGACGCATCAAGCGTGGTACCGTTGAAGTCATCACTCCACACCAGGACCCAGCGTTTGCCGACAGGGGGAGGGGGAGGGACTGCATCGGCCACATGCGGATGGAAGAGGAGGAACAGCGGTACCACTCGTGCAACGATGGCCCTGGCCCGTGTCCCAGGAAACGGGAAGGGTGACCAGTTCCAACGAGATCGTCTGTTGTGTGCCATGGGAGTCCAGTCCATCCCTGCAAACGACAATGGGTCGATGCCCAGCTCCTCGGGTGCGGGCGGTTCCAGGCTCCGGACCGCACAGTCGATGGCCCCCCAGTCGGTCGCCATGTTCGTCGTCATTGTGCGTCTGCCGAGCCCGCCATGGAAAGGGTGGTGCGGTGCATGACCCGGCGATGACGGCCGTCCCAGGGCCGGCCGCGGTGCAGGCAGCCGACGTTGTCCCACATGACCAGGTCGTGCCGCTGCCACTCGTGGCGGTAGACGAAGCGCGGCTGCGTCGTCCATTCGAGCAGCTCCGCCAGCAGGGCGCGGCCCTTCTCCAGCGGCCAGCCGACGATATGGGTGGCGTAGGAGCCGACGAGGAGGGCCCTCTCTCCGGTCTCGGGAATGGCGCGCACCAGCGGATGGGCCGCCGGCGGCGTGTCGTCGAGGAAGGCATCGTCCATCAGCCCGGGGGCGATCTGCTGCCGCGACCAGGCGATGCTGTGCTCGGCCGCCAGGTCCTCGATGAGGGCCATGCGCTCGTCGGACAGGCCCGCGTACGCCGCGCGCAGGCTGGCGTACTCGGTCTCGCCGCCGGTGGGCGGAACCTCCCTCGCCGACAGCAGGGATCCCCGCAGCGGCACCTTGCGGAAGCTGCCGTCCGAGTGCCACAGGCTGTTTCCCTTCTGGTACAGCATGCGCTTGTCATCCTGGGGGATGACGTCCCCCTTGTCGTCGACGTTGCTGATGACGCCCACCGGTCCGCCGTCGCCGATGGGATCGCTGGGGATCGTCATCTCGAGGGGGCCGAAGCCCTCGCTGAAGGCGACCTGCTGCTCGTCGGTGATCTCCTGGCCGCGGAAGACGAGGACCGAGTGCCGGTGGAAGGCCTCGCGCAGCAGGGAGAAGGTGCCGCCGTCGACGGGGGAGCCGATGTCGACGCCGCGGACCTCGGCGCCGATGTGGTCGCTGAGCTTGTCGATTCTCATGCTCGTTTCCAGCCCCGCCTCTGCCGGACCAGCGGCATCCATCCGAACCGCCTGTAGAACCTCCCGGCGCCAGCCTCCTCGTCCTCACGTGCAACAGTCATCACGATGCGGTCGCACCTGGCCAGCCGCAGCCATTCGACGGCGTGCCGGACCACCCACGAGCCGACCCCCTGGTTTCTCATCGTCTCGCGTGTTCCCATCTCCGACAGCTCGGCCCATCCCGCCAGTGAAGGCAACTGGCCGCCTTCGGTGAGATCGGCAATACACTCACACGCCGAGATGCCCTCTCCATCGAGGCGGGCGACGAACCGCGCGTCGAACCGGCCCATGGCGCGGTGGATCGTCACACCTGCTACCGGCGGCTCACCGGGAGCGGGGATGCCATCCAGCGTGCCGGCATAGAGCGACTCCTCGACATCCTCATCCGCCGAATAGCCGAATTCCTCCATGAGACCGATTATGTGTGGCCAGACATGGGGAATTCCGGTGCTGCCAGGAACCGGCAGGGAACCGGAAACTCGCTCGTCCGTCACTTGCCAGGCCTTCATCTGGCGCCGGCATTCCCCCAGGACCGCGGCACCCGCCTCGCGCTCTTCCGGCCAGAACAGGATCCAGGCGATGTACCCGGTTCCCTTCCAGGGCGTCTCCTCGCCGTATCGGAGGAGATGCGCCGCCGCGCAGACGCGGTCTTTGACGATCCCGACAATCGACCTTCTCTCCACGACCCAGGGATCGGTCACGCTTTCCTGGGGCTCCCTCTGCATGCGCCCCCAGAGGTAGTCGGGGGTCAGGCTCCACCCGGGCATCATGGCGCCGAGATGGCCGTTGACGAGCTCCAGGACCTGGGGAAGATGGGAGCGGTCCAGCGGTGCGATCGCTGTCATGGTCCGGGCTGCTCCGGCGCCTCGTTCCCCCAAGGATAGGACTCCACCCGCAGGCGGCGGTCGTCCGCCGGCAGCCGCACCCGCGCCCCGTCCCGCTGCGAGGAGGACCAGATGGCGAAACCGATCTCGGTGGCTCGCCGGGCCTGGGGAACGTCACAGGCCGTGCGGCCCCCCTCCTTCACGGCCCGCACGAGGTCGGCGACCATGCCCGTGCCGGCGGGCCAGCCCTCGGCCTTCGGCGGCAGGGGGATCGCCTCTTCCGATGCGTGCCCGTGGATGCGGGCGGCCTCAGCGTCCGAGTACACGGAGATCCGCCCTCCCTCGGCGGCGATCTCGAAGGCGAGACCCTTCGGCCCGTCGCAGGTGACGTATGCGTGGACGCCGTCGGCCAAGCCGATCTGCGCGCGGCAGGGCGGATCGCTGCGGCGGCGCTCGTCCTCCGGATCGCCGGGGTCGAGGAAGCCGCTGACCCACGCGGGTTCGGGATCGCCGAGGAGCATGAGCATGGCGTCGTACCAGTGACAGCCGTGGTTGATCGTGTTGGGGATGCCGTAGGCTGAAATGCTGGTGATCTCGCCGATCGGTTCAGCGGCGAGGGCGGAGCGGAGGGCGTGGTAGGCGGGGTTCCAGCGCCGGTCGAGGGCGAAGGCGAGGGGCGTGCTCTCGCAGGCGGCGGCGACGCGGTCCAGCTCGGCGAGGCTCGTCACCAGCGGCTTGTCGCACAGGATCCCGCGCGCGCCGGCGGCGACCGCCTTCTCGATCTGGTCGGCGTGCATCGTCTGCCGCGTGGCGATGCAGACGATGTCGGGGCGGACCTCGTCGAGGAGCCGCTCGTAGTCGTCGAAGGCCGGCACCTCTCCCCACACATCCCGCCAGCACTCGACGAAACCGGCGCGTTCCTCCGCGCCGTAGTCGAAGACGCCGGCGACGGCGGTCTCGGGGTTGTCGCAGAAGGCGGAGGCGAAGTTGTGGCTCCCCGGTTCTCTCAGGAGCTGCCGGTGGCAGCCGGCGATGGCGACGCGCAGCATGGGTTCACCCTCCCTTGGCGGGGCGCCCGGCATTGGGTTCGAACGTCGGTGCGAGCTTACGTGTGAGGCACCTGAGCTTCATGTCTGGTTCCGGCCCTGACGGCGGGGCGAGGTTCCTGCGGCGCGCGTGAGTTTTCACATGGGTCTCCGGACCCGGCGCGAGAACACCTCCGCCCGCGGCTCGAAGGAGACATCCTCGTCGAGGGGATACATGGGACGCCGGCAGACGGTGTGCCCAAGGCTCGGCAGGTTGGCGCTCGTCGATCCGGGGGCGTCGATGTTGAAGTTCGCCGCTGCCCAGGCGGTGAAGAAGCGCTCCTGGCAGTGGGGGGACTTCACCACCACCAGATCGAAGAGTTGCGGATCGCAGCCGTGGGCCAGGAAGAGGGAGCGGTCGAAGAGATAGACCGGCCGCGAGGTGACGACGATGGTCATGGCGCCGGCCTGGAGCAGGGCCGTGTCGCCGGCGTCCTGACGGGTCCCCCACGACTCGAAGTGGTAGTCGCCGGTGCGCAGCATGGTGACGGTGGCTTCGAGCTGCAAAGGGGTGAAGCGTGGGTCGAGGGTGCCGCCCAGGGAGAAGCGGCCGCTGTTGCCGACCCCCACCTCGAAGGCGCGCCTCACCGCTGGCGGATCGACGAGGGGCGCGAGCACGCGGCCATCGTACCCGGCCTCGAGCAGCGCCGCGAGGATGAAGTTGCTGTCGCCGCTGGCCCCGGAGCTGGTGGCGTCGGCGGCATCGGCGAAGATCGCCGTGCCTTCGAGGCCGCGGGCCTGTGCGATCGCCTCTTCCACCTTCACGAGAGGCGCCTGCATGCGGGCGCGGTGAGGCCAGAAGTCCCGCGCCAGCTCCAGCGCTTCCCGTTCCGCTGCCTCCGGGTCGCCGTCGGTGATCACCACGCTCTGCGAGCACAACTCGGGCACATCGGTGAAGGGGTTGCCGATCATCATGCCCGCGGCCAGGGCCGTCCCCGAGCGCTCCAGCTCCTGCGCCCGGCGGATCGACTCGCCGTAGATGCCGGTCTCCGTGATCAACTCGTCGCCGCGGACCAGCGCCGGCACCACGACCCGGGCGGTGACGGGGCGCAGACCCTCGTCGAGGATGCGCAGCAGCAGGCGGGCGGCCCTGGCGCCGGTATCGGCGAAGTCGACGTGGGGGTAGGTGTGCAGCAGGGTGAGGGCGTCGCAGTGCTCCAGCATGCGCCGCGTGAGGATGCCGTGGAGGTCGAGGGAGATGACCAGGGGGAGGTCCGGCCCCACGAGGCGCCGCACTTCCTGCAGCAGGAACCCCTCCGGGTCGAGGTCGCCGGTGGCCCCCATGGCGCCGTGAAGGACGAAGTAGAAACCGTCGGCGCCGTGGCGGTGCCGCTCCACAACTTCGATGAACTCCGCGGCCAGCCGCTCGAAGCCCTCCTGCACCAGCAGGCCGGAGGAACAGGCATCAGCGCCGAGAAGCGGTACCGCCTCCACGTCGGGGCGCGCCTCGAAGACCTGGAGGGCCCCGCTCACGTAGGACTCGACGCCGCGGTGAAGGGCGAACAGCTCCTGCCCACGGCGGATGCGGAAGTCCTCGTACCGGGTTTCCACCGGGTTGAAGGAGGAGACCTCCTGCATGCACTCGGCCACGAGGATCCGGTACATCGGTCAGTCTCCGTAGTCGGACTGCAGGGTCGACTCGTCCCGCCACCTCGGGCTGGTCCGCTCGGCCCGTCTGGTCTTCTTCGCAAGGCAGGAGCAACTCTGCGCCAGGATCTCGAAGATGCGGTTGGCCACCAGGCGGTGGCCGAGGTCGTTCTGGTGCACCCCGTCGTGGTGGACGGTCCACGGCGCCTCGCCGCTGGCTTCGAGCAGGTCGACGTAGAGACAGCCGAGTTCCTCTGCGACTTCGGCGGTGGCGGTGTTGAAGCTCCGGAAGAGCGGCAGGTCCGCGTGGCTCCAGTCCCGTCCCCCGAGGGTGAAGTCGGTCATGAAGTAGGGACCGGGCAGCACGATGAGCGGGTCCACCTGCTCGCGCACGCGCTTCACCAGCAGGGCCAGATCCTCGCGGAACTGCGGCAGCGGCGTGCCGCCGCGGGCGTCGTTGAGGCCGTAGGA
>JAJDTN010000298.1 GCA_022827165.1 Candidatus Latescibacterota bacterium | reverse complement strand
GCTACGGCCCGCCGCCTATCCGCTGGCCCACATCCGCTCGGCCCGCGAGATCGGCGTCCACCGGATCCCTCGGCAGATGGCGCCGTACCGGCCTCCGAAGTGGACGGGCCTCGCCGTCGCCATCGAGGCCGTGCTGCCGGGGTTCGGCTACTTCTACGCCGGCGAGTACGGCCAGGGATACGCCATGGTCGGGGTCACGGCCATCGCCGGAGGTACGGCGTGGGCCACCGGGCGCAGCGGAGCGGCGGGCTGGATCCCCCTGCTGGCCTGGACCAAGGTCGCCTCCCTGCTCCACCTGCGGGACCAGGTGCGGGCGGCCAACGCCGTCCACCAGGAGCGGGAGCCGGAGCTGCTCCTCGACGAGGCCGCGGCCAGGGACCGCCCCCTTCGGCTGGCCGAGTTGAGACTGCGCTTCTGAGGCGCCGTCGAGCCGGCAGAGGATGAGGAACGGGTTCTTCAAGGGCCACGGCCTGGGCAACGACTACATCGCCCTGGACCCGGCCGAGCTCGACATCTCCCTCACGCCGCGGCGGATCCGGGCGATCTGCGACCGCCACCGGGGCGTCGGCAGCGACGGCATCCTCGCCCTGGCGCCGTCGCGGACAGCCGACTTCGGCGTGCGCATCTACAATCCCGACGGCTCGGAGGCCGAGAAGTCGGGCAACGGCCTGCGCATCTTCGCCCGTTACCTCCACGCCACGCGCCGCACCCGCCGCCGCCGCTTCACGGTGGAGACCCGGGGCGGGCGGGTGGCCATCGAGCTGCACTTGGACGCCTCCGGGTACGCCAGCGCCGCCACGGTGGAGATGGGGGGCGCCACCTTCCGTCCCTCGGCCCTGCCCTGCAGCCTGCGCGTGGAGGAGCTCATCGAGCAGCCCGTGACCGCCGCCGGCCGGGAGCTGCGCTTCACGGGGGTCAGCGTCGGCAACCCCCACTGCGTCCTCTTCCGCGGCCGCGGTCAGCCGTGGACGCGGGAGGAGCTGCTCACCCTGGGACCCGCCCTCGAGAACCACGAGATCTTCCCGCGCCGGACCAACGTTCAACTGGCCATCCCCATCGGCCCCCGCTCGCTCCACATCCTCATCTGGGAACGCGGCGCCGGCGAGACCCTGGCCTCGGGCTCCTCCTCCTGCGCCGCCGCCGCCGCCGCGGTCCGCCTGGGTCTGGTGAAGGCGCCGGTGGCGGTGAAGGCCGAGGGCGGCACCCTCCACATCGACGTGGACCCGGGCTTCGGCCTGACCATGCGCGGAGCGGTGGAAGAGGTGGCCAGCGGCCGCCTGGCCCCGGCTTTCGTCGAGAGCCTGCGATGACGGGCCCCGGCGCCGAAGCCCGCCGCCCGCGGCCCTGAGCCACCCGCCGAGACCGCCCCCTCATGTCCGTCTCCGCTCCCCGGGACTTGAACGGCGCCTGGGTCCGCGCCCTCTACCGATGGTGGGAGCACTACGACCACGAGTACCTGCGCCAGGCCCTGCGCCGCCCCCAGATCCGCCTCGGCGAAGGCGTCTCCCGACTCGGCTCGTGGGACCCGGCGCTGCGCACGCTCACCATCAGCCGCCGACACATCCTCGACGACCCCTGGGTCGAGGTGATGGAGACCCTGCGCCACGAGATGGCTCACCAGTACGCCGGCGAGGTCCTGAGGGCCGGAGACGAGCCGCCCCACGGACCGGCTTTCTGCGAGGCCTGCCGGCGCCTGCGCTGCGAGCCCCGGGCGACTTCGCGGACCTCCGGCGCGGGTCCGGAGGGCGCCGAGGCGGGCGTCGTGTCCCGCGTGAAGAAGCTGCTCTCCCTGGCCGGGTCGCCGAACGAGAACGAGGCGCGGGCGGCCATGGAGAAGGCCCGCCGGCTGCTGCTGAAGTACAACGTCGAGCTCGTCGAGGCCGATGGCGGGCGCTCCTTCACCCGCCGGCGCCTGGGTCCGGTGAAGGGCCGCCACGTCTCCTGGGAGCTGTGGCTGGCCATGATCCTCAACGACTTCTTCTTCGTCGAGGTCCTGTGGGCCCGCAGCTACGCCGCCCGGCGCGACCTGGAGGGCACGGTGCTGGAGGTCTACGGCACTCCGGCGAACGTGGACATGGCCGAGTACGTGCACGCATACCTCACCCAGGTGCTGCGCTCCCTGTGGGACGACTACCGCCGGCGGCGGAGCCTCACGGGCAACCGCGAGCGCATGGGCTACTGGACCGGCCTGCTGCAGGGCTTCCACGAGCAGCTCGACCGCAGGGAACGCAGCCGCACCGCGGGCGCCGCCTCCGCCGAGCTCGTGTGGAAGGGGGACGCCCGTCTCCGGGCCTGGTACCGGTACCACAATCCGCGCGTCGTCACCCGCAGGTCCTCGGGGGTGGCCGCCAGCGAAGCCTTCGACCACGGGGTCGAGGCGGGCCGGCGCATCCGCCTGCGGCGCCCCCTCGCCCGGGGCGGCGCCTTCGGCGGCTACCTGCAGGAGGGCTGACCTTGTCCCGCGCTCTGACGGCGCTGCTGGCGTCGGTCCTGCTGGCGGCGGCAACGGCCGGGGCCCAGCCCTACCGCTTCGGCAAGAACAAGGTCCAGCACGACGAGCTCGCCTGGCAGCGGATGGAGACCGAGCACTTCGACGTCTACTTCTATCCGGAGGAGGAGGAGCTGGCGTCGATCGCGGCGCGCATGGCGGAGGAGGGCTTCCGCCGCCTGGAGCGCCGCCTCGCCCACACCGTGCGCCGCCGGGTGCCGCTCATCGTCTACTCCTCCCACGTCTACTTCGAGCAGACCAACATCATGCCGGGCCTGCTCCCGGAGGGGGTGGCCGGCTTCACGGAGTTCCTCAAGGGGCGGGTGGCCCTGCCCCTGAGCGGCTCCTACGCCGACTTCGAGCGGGTCCTGCACCACGAGCTGGTCCACGTCTTCATGTTCGACCGCATCCGCACGGTCCTGCGCGGCCGCGGCTCCGCCGATGTCTGGTTCGGCCCCCTCTGGTTCTCCGAGGGGCTCGCCGAGTACCTCTCCGGCGCGCAGGACAGCTATGCCCACATGATCCTGCGCGACGCCATGTTCAGCGGCCGCCTGGCCCCCATCGCCCGGATGCACCGGATCCACGGCACCTTCCAGATGTACAAGGAAGGCGAGTCGATCTGCCACCTCATGGCCGAGCGCTACGGCGAGGACGTCTTCGCCCGGCTGCTGGACAACTGGTGGCGCGGCGAGGAGTTCGGCCGCGTCTTCGAGGCCACCACCGGCGAGAGCCTGGCCGATCTCGACGCGGCCTGGGTCTACCGCATGCAGAAGGACTACCTGCCCGACATCGACGAGGGTGAGCCGCCGGGGCGCCTGGCGGACCCGCTCACGCGCACCGGATACAACCTGAAGGCGGCGGTCATCCCCCCGCCCTCGGGCCGCCAGCTGCCAGCCGACTCCGTCTCCTTCGTGTTCTTCCGCAACGACCAGGGCTATACCACCATCGCCCGGTCCCGCGTCGGCGGCGGCGGGCACCGCCTGGTGATGGCCGGCGAGCGCGAGCCCGAGTACGAGTCCCTCCATCCCCTGCGCACCAGTCTCGACGTGTCGCCCGACGGCCGGGTGCTGGCCTTCGTGGCCAAGCGCAACGGCCGCGACCACCTGATCCTGTGGGACCTGGAGGAGGGGCGGCGCCGGCAGCGGTTCACCTTCGAGGACCTGGTGGCCCTGTCGTCGCCGACCTGGTCTCCCGGGGGCGGCCGGATCGCCTTCTCCGGCGCCCGCCGCGGCGGCTCCACCGACCTCTTTCTGCTCGATCTCGCCACCGGCGCCCTGACCGAGCTGACCGACGATCAGTGCCTCGACAGCGATCCCGACTGGCACCCCCGGCTCGACCTGCTGGCCTTCAGCTCCGACCGCGCCTCGGCTCCGGAGACCGGCGGCTGGCAGCATCTCTTCACCCTCGACCTCGGCAGCGGCCGCGTGAGGCCGCTGACCTCGGGTGAGCACCGGGACCTGCAGCCGGCCTGGTCCCCCGACGGGGAGAGGCTCGCCTTCAGCTCCGACCGCCGCGGGTACTTCGACCTCCACGCCCTGACCCTGCGCGACTCCGCCGGAGTCGTGGAGCCGGTGGGCCGGAGGCGGCTGACGAGCGCCCTCACCGGCCTCTTCGATCCCGCCTGGATGCCGGACGGGGAGGAGCTGCTGCTCACCGGGTTCGAGGCCGGGGGGTTCCAGATCTATCGCCTGCGCCCGGATCCGGCGGGCATCGACTCCACCGCCTATCCGCCGGCGGGCGCGGCCGGCCCCTGGAACCTGGCGGGACTGCCGGACCGGGCGGCGGTCAGCCGCCGCACCTACAAGCGCCGGCTCTCCCTGGACGTGGCCCAGAGCCAGATCTCGCAGGACCCCGTCTTCGGCACCTCCGGCGGCGTGCAGGTGGGGCTGAGCGATGTCCTCGGCGACGAGCGTTACTACTTCGTCCTGTCCCACATCTCCGGGTCCCGGAGCGGTATCCTCGACGGGCTCAACTTCCTCCTCGGCCGGCAGCACCTGGCCCGTCAGCTCAACGTCGACTGGGGCCTGTTCCACCTGAACGACCGCCTCAGCGGCCGCTTCGGGCGCGCCGTGCGCGAGAAGCGCACCGGAGGATGGGCGGAGCTGAGCTACCCCTTCAACCGCCACGACCGCGTCGATCTCCGGTTCACGGCCCGCCACGCCGACATCGACCGGCAGTTCGAGGGCCGCCGGCTCACGGGGTGGCTCATGTCGAACCACCTGACCTTCACCCACGACAACAGCCTGTGGATCCCCACGGGCCCGATGGAGGGGTCCCGTTTCAGCCTCGGCGCCGGCCAGACGATCGACGTACGCAGCTCGCGCCCCTTCAACACCACCTTTTACGGCGACTACCGCCACTACCTGCGCCTCAGCCCGCGTACCTGCCTGGCGGTGCGCTACATGGGCCGCCACAGCCGCGGCGACGTACCCGAGTTCTGGTCCCTCGGCGGCAGCTGGACCTTGCGGGGGTACGGGTTCCGGTCCCTGTGGGGGAGCAACCTCGTGTTGCTGAACCACGAGCTGCGCTACCCGCTGCTCGATCGCTTCGTCCTCGGTTTCCCCTTCGGCAGCATCGCCTTCTCCGCTCTGAGGGGCGCCCTCTTCGCCGACGCCGGCAACGCCTGGAACGACCGCTTCGGGGACTGGAAGGGCAGCTTCGGCCTGGGCGCCCGCATCGGCCTGGGGGGTTTCTTCGTCTTTCGGCTCGACGCCTCGCGGCGGACCGACTTCCGATCGGTGGACGGTGACACGCGCTGGGACTTCTTCTTCGGCTGGGATTACTGACCCGGCCCCCGGGCCCGGACCGCTCCTCCGGTGGGGGGGGCCGTGGCTGCTGGCCGCCCTCTGCGGCTGCGGCCCCGGGAACCTCTTCGCGCCCTGGGACGGCGGCGCGGGTCCGGCCTGGGTGCAGCAGGGCGGGTCCCCCGACGGGCTCCACGCCGCGGCCGAGGGCCCGGAGCCGCCCCTCTCCCTGGTGTGGCGGCAGGCCGTGGGGGGAGCGCCCCTCGGCGGGCCCCTGATCGCCGGACCGCTGGTGCTGCAGCTGACCCGGGAGACCGATGTCGTCGTCTTCGATCTGGCCACCGGCACCCGGGTCGGCCGCCGGCGCCTGGACCGGCCCCTGTGCGCCGCCGCCGCCCTCGCCGGCGGGCGGGGGGAACTGCTGCTGATGGCCATGACCGGCGGCGGCGCCGGCCTCCACGCCGTGCACCGGGCCTCGGGCGAGACCGTCTGGCGCCGGCCCGGCCAGGTCTGCGCCCCGCCGGCGGTCGCCGGCGGCCGGGTGTATTCCGCCGTGGAGTCGGGCCGTCTGGAGGCGCTGGCGCCGGAGGGCGGCCGCCTCCTCTGGGAAGTCGAGGTGCCCGGCCGCCTGCTGAGCGCCGCCAGCGTCGGCGGCGGGACCGTCTACGCGGGCGACTCCACGGGCGAGCTGGTGGCCGCCTCCGCCG
>JAJDTN010000365.1 GCA_022827165.1 Candidatus Latescibacterota bacterium | reverse complement strand
GTGCAGGACCCTGGGCTTCACCGTGGACGAGGAAGCGGGCCGGCGGAATGGGCCTTTCTGGGGCACTGTCGTCCACACCACATCGCTGCGGGGCGCCAAGATCCCATCACCCTTTCCCCTGATCTTCCTCCAGCGCCCGGTCTTCGAGGCGGAGGACCTGTCCCATCTGCGGACCTTGATGGAGTCCTTCGGGCTCATCGGCCGCTTTGCCCTGGTGGTGGTCTACCTGAACGAGCTGGAGGCCCGCTTCACCATCAGGACCCAGGCCCAGGGCCTGGGATACGACTTCATAGTTCTGAGCCAGGCGGAGATCAGGAGGATCGCCGCTTCCACCGACCACTTCCGCCACCGTGTCTTCATGCGCCCGGTGCTGCAACAGGTCGATCTCATCGTCGTCTCTCCCTATGTCACGACGGGACCTGTGCCGGACACGATCTTCTTCGGCCGCGAAGAGGAGATCAAGACCATCGTCCAGACGCTCCATACCAAGAACATCGGCATCGTCGGGGGGCGCCGCATCGGCAAGACTTCCGTGTTGCAGAAGGTGTACCGCACCTTCAGGCTTCCCGCCAGCGACTACCGGCCCTTCTACGCCAACTATCAGGCGGTGACCAACTACCAGGCTTTCTTCGCCCACGTGCGCAGCAACTGGGGCCTGCAGGTGGAGGGGGAGGAGCCCGAGCGCTTCCACCAGCTCATCACCCGGCTATACGAGGAAGAGGAGAAGACGATCGTCTTCCTCATGGACGAGATGGACGCCCTGCTGCGCTTTGACACCCATCACGACGAGCTCCTCTTCAAGACCTTCAGGGCCCTGTCGGAAGAGGGCAAGTGCCGCTTCGTGTTCAGCGGTGAGCGCATTCTCCACGGTCAGCTCCACGACCTGGCCTCGCCCATGCTCAATTTCTGTGACGCCCTGCCTCTGCGCTATCTCGATCCGGCCAATGCCCGGCGCATCGTCGTCGAGCCCATGGAGCTGATGGACATAGAGCTGGTCGATGCCGAAGACCTCGTGGGACGGATTCTCGGTGTCTCCTCCTGCCATCCGCGCATCATCCAGTACCTGTGCGACCGGCTCGTGCGCCGCATGGCCCGCGAGCAGAGCCGGCGGGTCACCCCGTACCACTGCCAGAGCGTGCTCGATTCGGGCGAGTTCCAGGCCGAGTTCATCGAGACCATCTGGGGCCAGGGCGATCCCCTCGAACGCACCGTGACCCTGGTCATGGCCGAGGCGCCTGGCGGCCCCGGGCTGTCGCGGGAAGGGCTGGAAGAGGGTTTGCGGCGCGCCGGCCTGGAGGTTCCGGGAGCGGCTCTGGACACGGCCTTGTCCAATCTCCACATGTGCGCCATCCTGGAGACGGATCGTCCCCCCTATGCCTTCACCGCCAAGGCCTTCCCGGAAATCCTCCACAGAGTGAAGAACATCGACGAGGCCATCGAACAAGTGAAGCCCGGAACGGGGTTCTCCCGGGACCTTGCCTCTGCGTAGGCACCAGCCACCGAAGAGAGCATCCATGGCACTCAGGAAGATCCAGACGCGCGGCCCCATCGCCGATCCCGAGCAGAGCCTCTACGTGGAAAGACCGGTGGACGACGAAGTGCTGGAACTGGTCCGGCGCGGCCACTACGTGACCGTCCTGGGGGCCCGCCAGACGGGCAAGACGAGCCTCCTGTACCACCTGCACCGCCGTCTGTCAGCCGATATGTACGTCTCGGTGCCGATCGACCTGACCCCGGTGAAAGACGCCGGATGCGCCCAGCTCTACGGCTTTGTCGGTGATCGCATTGCCGGGGCCCTGTCCGTGGCGGAGCGGAGTACGGTGCAGGCCGGCGCCGAATCGATCGGGTTCTACCAGGACCTCAAGACCATAGCGGGTTGCGCAGGGGTGAAGCGCATCGTCGTGACTCTCGACGAGTTCGAGGCGGTTCCCCAGCCCTGGCGGGAGGGCTTTTTCGGCACCATCCGCACGGTGTACAACGAACGCGCTACCCAGCCCGAGTTCGAGCGGTACGTCTTCGTCCTTGCCGGGGCCACGGATCCGCGAACCCTCATCGCTCCCGAAAGCGGTCTGTCGCCCTTCAACATCAGCGAGGAGGTCTACACCACCGACTTCGATATCGAGGGGGTTGGGCAGATGCTGCAACTCCTCGAGCGAGCCGACGCCAGAGGGGGGGCTCTCACCGGCCCGGTCCACGAGTGGGCCCAGGGGCACCCCAATCTCACGGCGCGCCTCTGTGTGCTCCTCGGAGCCGATCCCGACCTGAAGGTCGGAGAGGCAGCGGAGCGCTTGCTCAGCCGCGGCGACGACAATCTCCAGCGGGTCGTGGCGGGTCTCACGCGTTCTGCCGAGGGCTCCCAGTGGCTCAGAGCTCTACTCGAGGGCAGAAAGCAACCGCGCCACGACCGCACCTCCCCGTTGGTTACCCAACTGGAACTGCTGGGAGCCATTCGCCGGGGGGACGATGGTCTCTGCCGCATTCGCAACAGACTGCTGGAAGAAGCCCTCCGGCGCGCAGAGGATCGGGGTGGAACCGGAGCCGAAGAGTTTCCGGTTCCGCCGGGCGGGGGTGTGCATCTGCCCCAGGTCGAACCCGTGCCCCAGGGGGAGCAGCCATTTCCCCACATCATCGGTCAGAGCCGCACCATGCGTCGCGTCTTCGCCCTCATGCAGAAAGCGAGTGAGTCGGACATCACCGTACTGGTGCACGGTGAGACGGGCACGGGGAAGGAGGAGGTGGCGCGCACAATCCACCGCACGAGCGCCCGGCGCCACGGGCGGTTCCTCGGCATCAACTGCGGCGCCCTCGCCGAGAGTCTGCTCGAGAGCGAACTGTTCGGTCACAAGAAGGGGGCCTACACCGGGGCCTTCGAGGATCGCAAGGGACTGTTCGAGGCAGCGACCGGGGGCACTCTGCTCCTCGACGAGATCAGCGAGACCAGCCCGTCCACCCAGGTGAAGCTGTTGCGGGTGCTGCAAGAGGGGGAGGTACAGCGGGTGGGGGAGGAGCACCCGCGCCCGGTGGACGTGCGCCTGGTCTGCGCCACCAACCGGGACCTGGAAAAGGAAGTGGCCGAGGGGCGGTTCCGAGCCGATCTGTTCTACCGCCTCTACGTGTTGGTCATCCCCCTGCCGCCCCTGCGTCAGCGGCTCATCGATGTCCCGCTGCTGGTGGAGCACTTCCTGGCCGACTACCCCGCCGGGATCGACCCGGCAGCCATGGAGCTGCTCAGAGGCTATCAGTGGCCGGGGAATATCCGCGAGCTGGAGAATCAGTTGACCAGCGCCCGGGTCATGGCCGGGGGAGAGCGCCTGCAGGTCCTCCATCTCTGGGGCCGCCTGCAGAAGGAGCCCGGGGAAGCGGCGGAGCTCGACCTCGACAGGGACCTGACCTTGCGCAAGGCCCGAGAGCAATTCGATCGCAAGTGGATCCTGGACAAGCTCGAGGAGAAGGACTGGCAGCTGGAAATCGTGGCCAGCGATCTGGGCCTGTCGCGCAGCCGCCTCTACGACCTGATCCGCAAGTACCGTCTCAAGCAGCGGTGAGTCCCATGGGCCGGCGGAGGGGAATGGCTGTGGCGGTCCTGCTCCTGGGTCTGTGTCAAGCCTCCTGGAGCGCTCAACGCTGGGCCATGCTGGTGGGCGTGGCGGCCTATCCCGAGAGATCGGGCGTGCCGCCCTTGGAGCACCCGGTGTCCGAAGTCGGCGCTCTGCAGCGCTTCCTGACGGTTGAAGGCGGGTTCGACCGCATCGTGGCTCTCACCGATTCGGCCGCCACCTACGAGGGCATTCATCGGGCCTTTCAGGCGCTCATCAGCCAGGTGGGCGGGGACGATCTGTTCCTGTTCTACTTCTCGGGGCGCGGTTCCCGCCTCGAGGACGATCTGTTTCTCGACGAGCAGGTCGATCAGTACGACGAGTGCCTCTTGCCCTTTGACGCCCAGGGGGCGACGGGGGAGAGCTTCCTGCGCGACGACGAGATAGGCCAGTTCCTCCAGCGCCTGAGAACGACTCGGACCTGCGCGGTCATCGACGCCTCGTACAGCGGGGACATGGGCGGCAAGGGTTTCACCAGCCCCGATTCGCCGGCGGACGACCGGGAGTACGACGGCTTCACCCCCGGCGGACACCGGGGGGACTTCCTTCCGGAGAGCGCTGGCGTGGTCGAAGTCGGCCGCCGGCCCGCCGTGGACGGCGGGTTCACTGCGCGCCTGCTCCAGGAGCTGAAGACGGGCCGCGATGAAGACGGCGATGGTCACGTCGGCCTCGGGGAGGTCGCGTCCGGGTGACCGACCCGGACGGGGAGGGGCCCCGGCTGTCGAATGAGGAGGCCGTGCGCAGCTTTTCGATCGTGCCGCCCCTCCTCCAGGTGGACTCCGACCCCCCCGGCTCGATCGTCGTGCTCGACGGCGACACCCTCGGAGTGACCCCGGGGGTCTTTCTCGTGGAGCCTGGCCGCCACACCTTCGCCGTGGTGCGGCCCGGGTACGAAGCCAGTCCGACCTCGCCCGTGGTGGAGATGCTCCGTCCGGGCCGCATCCACAGGTCGGTTCTGCTGCGCCCGGCCGAGAACCTGTTCACCATCGAGGTGCTGGACACCTCCGGGCGGCTCTTCCCCGACGTCGACGTCCTGCTCAACGGAGAGGCGGCCGGCACCACGAACCGCCGGGGGCGGGTACGGGTCAGAAAGCGACTGGCCCCCGACGAACTCGAAGCGATCAGCCTCGTCCAGTTGGGGCTCGCCTTCGAGCGGGGCCGCTTTGCCACCGAGTCTCGCGAGCCGGGCGTCTACGATCTGCGGGTCGTGTTCGAGCCCAAGCCCGTGGCAGTGACCGTGGTCGGCGGGCAGGGGGTACCCTGGCCCGGTATCGAGCTGTGGGCCGCGGATCTCTTGCTGGGCCGGGCGGATTCAAGGGGCCTCGTGGTCTTCGACGAGCGCCTGATCCGCGGTCGGGCGAACCTGATGCTGCTGCAGCTGCGGGCGGCTCAGTACGGGGTCGGCTATCCGGTCGCCCCCGAGCGTATCGAGGTGGTCGACGAAACCACGGTGCGGATCCTCCTCGAGCAGGAGCCGGCCCGACTGCGCGTCAGAGCGCGGGTCGATACCCTCGATCTGGGGGATGAGGTCGCCTTTGAGGCCGGGCTCTTCCTTCAGGAGGCGACCGAGGAGAACCGCTTCGGCGACCGTTTGCCCATCCGCCTCTCGACTCTCCTGCCCGGGACCTACAAGCTGCACGTCCTGCGTCCCGGCCAGGCCGACTACGTCGAGCGTCTGCAGGTCGATCCCGGCGCCGTGGTCGAAGCGTTGGTGCCGGTGACGGTTGGACAGGCCTGGGTGGAGATGCTGCGCATCGCGCGGCGCGGCGGGCTGTCCGCGGAGAATGCCCACAGGGCTGCGGTCCTGGCGAGAATGCTGGGGAGGGACGACCTGGTGGGACTGTTCGAATGAGCCGCGCCCGGACCTTGCTGTGGGCAGGGCCGCTCCTGCTGGTGAGCGCCGGGCGGGTCCAGGGCCAGGTCGAGGGGGCCTTCGCCCATCCCGCGGCCTGGGGACGGGCAGCGGTGCTGGGGCCGGCTTCTGTGGCGGTGGCCGCGGACCAGGGTGGGCTCTACTGGAATCCAGCGGGTCTGGCAAGGCTGGAGCGACGGTACCACGCGGCCTTCTCGCACGCCGAGGTATTCGACGGGCTGGACCTCGGCCACGACCTGGTCAGTCTCGTGCGCAGCAACAACTCGTGGGGCGGGGGAATCGGCCTGGATCGCCTGGGCACCAGCCGCGTGCTGCGGTCCGATCCTCAAGGGAATATCGAGGGCTACGGATCCCATGGCGAAGCCCGGGTCGTGATGGCAGCGGGCAAGGCTTTTGAGGGGCTGCGGCCCTGGACCGATGCAGGCCCGCCCCAACTCGGTCTGGGGATCCACTGGCTCCGGGTCGATACCGGCAGCCAGAGCTGGAGTGACGTTGGGCTGGACGTCGGAGGACTGGCTGCCCTGGCACTCGACCAAGCCTTCGAACTGCGCCTGGGAGCGACGGTGCGCAATGCCTGGTCGACCTTGGACGGAGCGTCATGGAGCCCGATTCTGAGCGCGGCCGTGGTGAGGAAAGGCCCGCTGCTGTCGATCGGCTGTCAGCCGCGCAGCGGGCGCTGGACCCTTGGTGTCAGCGCGCCCCTGGCGCCAGGGCCTCTCGACCTGAGCCTGGGCGGCGCCATCGAGCGGACCTCGGGCGTGGGCACGAGCTGGCGCCTGGGTCTGACCGTGGGCTCGGGCCGCGGCACCGCGCAGTACATCGTGGAGGACCGGCCTTTCCTGGGCGACACCAGGACCCTGGGGGTGGCCGCCTCCTGGGGGCGCTACCAGTTTCCGCTCCACTTCGATGGCTGGCGCCTGCAGCGCGACGGAGAGCCGGTCCCCGAGGCCCGTCTGCGGCCGGCGGATGAAGCCCTGTTGCAGATCGAGCTTCGCTATCCCACCTCGGCCCGGGATTGGGACCATCGACGTCTGAAACTGATCCTCTACGGCCCCGACGGGGTGGTTCTGGAAGAGGTCCGTGCGGATGATCTGCACCTGTCCGACCACGGGGTCGCCTTTCCCTTCCAGCCCGCCGCGGACTGGCTTGAGGGCAGCGGCTATCTGCTCGAGGGGCGATATGCCTTTGAGATTCTGCTGGAGGAGCGGGTGCGGTTGCGGGGCTCCTTTGCCCTGGAGCACCACCCCGAGGCCGTCGCCGCGGTGGCGAGGGCCTACAGCCGGTTGGAGAGCCGCGAGACCTCCCAATCGGAGCGGTGGCTGTTGACAGCCGCGCGACGGGACCCCAGCTACCCCCACACCTACTACGTGGCCGGCCTGCTGTCGGAACTCTCCGGTGACTTCACCGGCGCTGCCAACTGCTATCGCGAAGCGGCCAGACTCAGCCGCGGCGATCCCATCGAGCTGGCCGGCCGCCGGGTGGACCTTGCCGGACTGTCGCAGCTGGAGTACTTGCAGAAGGGAGAAGGGAGCAACCGCCTCTTCGAGCTGCTGAGGGGACAGGCGGAACCGCCGTGACGGGGCGGGGGAGGCGAAGCCTGCTCGCGAGCATGATGCTCCTCGGAGCCGCGCCGAGGGCCTGGGGCGCGGAGAATGTCTGGAGTCCGTTCGGTCTCTTCGGGGGGCCGGTGGCGGCCCTGGCAACGCGGCCTGACGCCGGGCACGTCGTCTATGCCGGCACGATGGATGGGGTCTTCCGCAGCCTCGACGGGGGCGCGACCTGGATCGCCTCCGGCATCGCCGGCCGGGTCGTGCGGAGCTTCGCCGTGGATCCGGAACGTCCTCTGTACCTGTTGGCCGGCACCGACGCCGGGCTGTTCCGCAGCCTCGATGGTGGCTCGACGTGGTCCACCGGGGAGGAGTTGGAGCTCCTGTCGGTGGCGGCCCTGGCCATCGATCCCCGCGACACCCTGCGCGCCTACGCGGGCACGGACGCCGGCTTCCTGTCGACTGCGGACGGGGGGTTGGAGTGGAACATCTCCAGCCAGGGGCTGGTCGGTCCCGTGCGAGCCCTGGCCGTGGAGGCCGCCGATACGCTGCGCCTGTACGCGGGTACAGAGGCCGGCGTCTTCCTGAGCGAGGACAGGGGGCAGACGTGGACCGGCGCCAGCGAGGGGCTGGGCGGGGTCGGGGTATGGGTCCTGGCCGTGGACGGCGGATCGGGATGGGTGTACGCCGGTACGGACGCCGGCCTGTTCCGCAGCAGCGACCGGGGCGCCAGCTGGGAGCCGGTCGGCGAGGGGTTGCGGCTGTCAGCCGTCAAGGCTGTAGGCGTCGACCCCTCTGATGGCCTGCGGCTCTACGCGGGGGGCGAGTCCGGGGTCTTCCGCAGCCTCGACGGGGGCGCTACGTGGACCGCTCTCGACCAGGGTTTGCCCACGGTGCCCGTGCGAGCCTTGTG
>JAJDTN010000178.1 GCA_022827165.1 Candidatus Latescibacterota bacterium | reverse complement strand
CTGCCGGATGAGCTTCTCGGGCTCTTCGGCGCGGTCGAGGGCCTCGCTGATGTTGGATCGCAGGATGTCTGCCATGCGCGCGAACATGCCCTTTGCCATCGCTCGCCTCTCTCGTAGCCAAGTTGTGGAAAACTAACCCTTCCGTGCCCCCCCCTCCACCGAGGGGTCCGGGACCTGCCCTCCCTGCTGAGCAAGAGCGGTGCCAGGACCACTACGAAGGCTCTGATGGAATCCTAACGTTCTCTCCTTCAATCTCTTATCAAGTACTACCTGGAGACGAACGGAAAGTCATGTGACGTTGCGAATCGGCGGGAACCGCCAACTCCGCCATCCGTGGATGGCGGGGGCCGCCATCGGTCACCGCGCGAGTGGGGAGCCGAAGGTCCCTGCGGCCCCCTTCCCCGGTTTTCGTATAATGCCGACATGTTCGTGATGACCGGTCTTGGCCTGTACCTGCTGGTGATGCTCGCCGTCGGGATCTACGCCAGCCGCCGCGTCGCAAGCTCCGCCGACTACCTGGTGGCCGGCCGCAGGCTGTCCCTGCCGCTGGCCACGGCGACCCTGTCGGCCACCTGGTTCGGCGGGGGCCTGTGCATCGGCGCCGCCAGCGCCGCCTACGAGGGCGGCTTTCTCGCCGTCATCGCCGATCCCTTCGGCGCCGCGCTGTGCCTGTTCCTGGCCGGGGCCTTCTACCTCCGCGCCCTGCGCCGCGCCGGGGTGATGACCGTGGCCTCATTCTTCACGCGCCGCTTCGACGTGCGCTCCGGCCTGCTGGCCAGCGTGTGCACGGTGCCGGCCTATGTGGGCTGGGTGGCGGCGCTCATGGTCGCCTTCGGCGTCATCCTGGAATCCCTGACCGGGCTGGATCCCACGGTAGCCATCCTGGTGGGGGCCGCCGTGGTCCTGGTCTACACCTTCGCCGGCGGCATGTGGGCGGTGACCCTGACCGACTTCGTGCAGCTCGCCGTGCTCATCGCCGGCATGGTCGTGATCACGCCTCTGCTCCTGCACGACATGGGGGGATGGGCGGCGATCGCCGCGCGGATCCCGGAGGAGCGCTTCCACCTCTATCCCCGGGAAGCCGGCGCCACCGAGTGGTTCGGCTATGCCCGCGAGTGGCTGGTCATCGGCCTCGGGAACCTCGCCGGCCAGGATCTGATCCAACGCAGCCTGTCGAGTCGTGACGACCGCGTGGCCGTGCGCAGCGCCTACCTGTCGGGGCTGATCTACCTGACCGTCGGCCTGCTGCCGGTACTGCTCGGCATGGCCGGCGCCGTGCTCATCCCCGACCTGGCCGACCCCGACCTGGTGATGATGGAGATCGCCCAGCGGTACCTGCCCGCGGCGGCCCTGGTGCTGTTCATGGGCGCCCTGGTCTCGGCTCTGTTGTCCAGCGCCGACAGCGCCCTGCTGGCGCCTTCGAGCGTGATCGGCTGGGATCTGCTCCGGGCGCTGCGGCCCCAGGTCACGGAGAGGACCTGCCTGCTGGCCTCCCGTCTCTCCGTCGTCGTCCTCGGGGTGTTCGCCCTCCTGCTGGCCCTGCATCGGACCTCGGTCTACGACCTGATGGTCGACTCCTGGTCGGTCCTGCTCGCCACCCTCTTCGTGCCGCTGACCGCCGGCATCTGGTGGAAAGGAGCCAACGCCGTCGGGTCCCTTGCCGCGATCCTCGCCGGATTCGCCTCCTGGCTGCTCTTCATGTCCATCCTTCCCCCCGGATGGCCCCCCGACCTGCTCGCCGTCCTCCCGTCCCTCGCTGCGCTGCTGGCGGCAAGCCGCCTCACGCGCGTCTCCTCCCCGGCGTCCCGGCTCTCCGACGACTCCGGCCGTCCGATCCCCCTTCGGGAGCGCCTCGGGTGGTAGCTTTCGGGAACCTTGAGGGGGCGCCATCATTCTACATCCTGATCACGCCAACCCAAGGAGACTTCGCACGATGACAGGAGGACATCGCCTCCGCCATCTCTTCCTGGCCCTGGCCGGCTTCGTCGTTCTCGGCTGCGGCCCCGACCCCGTGATCACCGCCGACGACGGCTCGGTGATGGTCCTCATCCCGGAGGGCGCTTTCCCCATGGGGGGTCGCGAGGAGGAGGTCAGCCAGGCACCGGACGGCCACCTGCTCACCTATGTCGCCGAGCGGCCCGAGCACGAGGTGCACCTCAGCGCCTACTACCTGGACAAGCACGAGGTGACCAACGCCCAGTACGGGCGCTTCCTCGACGATGTCGCCGCCCACGGCCGCAAGTGGAGCCATCCCGATCAGCCGGAGAACCTGGAGCACAGGCAGCGCTACCTGAACGACGACCTGCGTGGGGACCGGCTACCGGCGGTCGGGCTCAACTGGTACGACGCCTACGCGTACTGCCACTGGGCGGGGAAGCGCCTGCCCACCGAGGCGGAGTGGGAGTACGCCGCCCGGGGGAGGGAGTACCGGCAGTATCCCTGGGGCGAGGGGCATCCCTACTCCAACGGCATCTGGTGGGCGAACTACCGCCCCAGGACCGGGCACGACCAGGACGGCCATACGTGGACGGCGCCGGTGGGCTCCTATCCCGACGGGGTGAGTCCCTTCGGCATCATGGACATGGCGGGCAACGCCGAGGAGTGGGTCCACGACTGGTACGCGGTGTACTACTACCGCCAGTTGGCGGAAGCCCGGGACCCCGGCGGAGCCAAGGAGGCGATCCGTGATCCGACGGGGCCGTCCACCGGAACCAAGAAGGTGGTCAAGGGAGGGTCCTACAAATCCCCCTCGCACCAGATCCGCATCGCCATGCGGGCCTTCGGGAAACCGCGCGACAAGGGACCGCGCATCGGATTCCGGTGCGCCATGGATCCTTGAGCCGCATGCGGGCCGGCGTCGTCTCCGACACCCACGGGTTCCTGGATCCGCGGGTGCCGCGGCTCTATGCCGGAGTCGACCTCATTCTCCATGCCGGCGACGTGGGCAACCCGTCGATCCTCGAAGAGTTGTCCAACGTCGCCCCCGTGATCGCCGTACGGGGCAACGTCGACGAGGGTCCCGGTCTCGCACACCTCCCCGAGTCGATCAGCCTCTCGGTCGCCGGCGTCTCGATCTACATGACCCACATCTTCACGCCGCCCGGCGGCGGGACCTCCGAAGACCCGCTGCCGCCCGGCGCCAGGGTCGTCATCTTCGGTCACAGCCACATCCCCTTCCTGCAGGGGGCGGGTCCGCCCGAGACCCCCGTCCTCTACTTCAACCCGGCCAGCGCGGGGCGCAAGCGGTTCGGGAAGCCCCGGCTGGCGGGAATGCTGACGATCGGCCCGAGCGGGGTCCACGCGGAGCACCTCGACCTCGAATCGACGGAGTGACTATCTTCCTTCGCGTCTTCGCGAAAACGACCACCTCAGCAACAGGATCAAAGCCATGAAGATGCATGTGGGCGGCCAGTGGATCGGCAAGGAGGATGAGATCGAGGTCCTCAATCCCTTCGACGGCTCCGTCGTCGACACCGTGCCAAGGGCGGGGGCCGGCGATGTGACCGAAGCGATCGAGACCGCGGTGCGCGGGGCGGAGATCATGCGGAGCATGCCCGCCTTCGAGCGCTACGAGCTGCTGCACAAGGCCGCCGACCTGATGACCGAGCGCCTGGACGACCTGGGCCGCACCATCACTCTCGAGGAGGGGAAGATCCTCCCGGAGGGCATGGGCGAAGCGGCGCGGGCCCAGGAGACGATCACCCTGTCGGCGGAGGAGGCCAAGCGCCTGACGGGAGAAACCCTCGATCTGGGCGCCGCCTCCAACGGGGCCGGGAAGTTCGGCTTCACCCTGAGGGTGCCGTGCGGCGTGGTGGCGGCGATCACGCCGTTCAACTTTCCCCTGAACCTGGTCTGCCACAAGGTCGGGCCGGCCCTGGCCGCGGGGAACGCCGTGCTCCTCAAACCGGCCAGCGACACGCCCCTGTCGGGTGTCAAGCTGGTGGAGATCATGCTCGACGCCGGCTTCCCGCCGGAGGCGGTGAGCGTGGTCACCGGATCGGGCGCAGCGATAGGAGACGCCATCGCCTCCGACGAGCGGGTGCGCAAGATCTCCTTCACCGGCTCCCGGGACGTGGGTGAGCACATCTGCAGGACCGCCGGCCTGAAGCGGGTCACCATGGAGCTCGGGTCGAACTCGCCCGTGGTGGTCATGGACGACGCCGATCTGGACAAGGTCGCCGAGGGCGTGACCTCCTCGGGGTTCGCAAACGCCGGCCAGGTATGCATCTCGGCGCAGCGCATTCTCGTGGAGGGCGCCGTGTACGGAGACTTCATCGACGCCCTGACCCCCAAGGTGGAAGGCCTGTCCACCGGCGACCCCTTGAAGGACGGGACCACCATGGGGCCGATGATCCGCGAGTCCGATGCCGAGAGGGTGGAGGGCTGGATCTCCGACGCGGTCTCCGGCGGGGCTCGCCTCGTCACCGGCGGAGGGCGCGAGGGCACCCTCCATCAGCCCACGATCCTGGCCGACGTGTCCCCCGCCATGCGCGTCTCCTGCGACGAGATCTTCGGCCCCGCCGTTGCACTGACGCGGGTGGACGACATCGATGCGGCCATCACCATGGCCAACGACACGAACTACGGGCTGTCGGCGTCGATCTTCACGCAGGACATCGACCGGGCCCTGAAGTACGCCCAGCAGGTCGAGTCCGGGAACATCCACATCAACTGGGGCACGCAGTGGCGCGCGGACCTGATGCCTTACGGCGGCGTGAAGGAGTCGGGCATGGGCAAGGAGGGGCCGAAGTACACGATCCAGGAGATGACCGAGACCAAGATGGTCGTCATCCACTGATCGGAATCGGCCCTGAAGGACTGGCGAGGGGGACCGGAGGACCGGTTCCCCTCGTTTGATGTACGGGGCTCAGCCGACCCTGGAGAGGAAGGCCTCCCGGATCCGCAGTGTCAGGGGGCCGGGCCGGCCGGAGCCGATCCGGGTGTCGTCGACCTGCACGACGGGCATGGCCTCGGTCGACGTTCCGGCGAGAAAGACCTCGTCGGCGGCCAGGTACTCCTCGACCCGGCAGAATCTCTCGCGGAGCGGGATCCCCAGATCGCGGATGATCTCCAGGAGGATGCCGCGGGTGATCGAGGGCAGGATGTGAGGCCCGGCGGGTGAGGTGGACACGGCGCCACCGGAGACCATGAAGGCGCTGGTCGAAGATCCCTCGGTCACCTGGCCGAGATCGTCCACCAGCAGGGACTCGTAGGCGCCGGCCTCGTGGGCCTGCTGCTTGGCGAGGATGTTCGGCAGGAGCGCGATCGACTTGATGTCGCAGCGCTTCCACCGCAGGTCCGGGGTGGTGATCACCTTGACGCCGCTCTCGTACAGGTCCGACTCAGGGCGCTCCAGCCGCTTCACCGTCATCACCACCGTCGGTTCCGGGGGACGGTCGGGGAACTCGTGGTTGCGGGGAGCCGCGCCCCGGGTGACCTGGATGTAGATCAGGGTCTCGTCGAAGCCCGACCGCCGAATCCCCTCTTCCACGAGGTCCGGGATCCCGCTGACGTCGAAGTCGATGCGGATCTCGCGCAGGCTGCGGTCCAACCGCCGCAGGTGCTCCTCCATCGCGTACGGGCGGCCATCGTAGGTGGCGACCACTTCGTAGACGCCGTCGGCAAACTGGAAGCCGCGGTCCTCGATGGAGACCACGGCCTGCTCGATGGGCAGGAAGGCACCGTTGACGTAGGCGACCTCGGGCATCAGCCGGCTCCGTTCGCCTGCCACAGGGCGCGGTAGTAGCGCATCAGACGCAGCGGGTCCCGGCTCGGCGGGATCTCGGCGAGGGTGAAGCCTTCGTAGCCCGAGCCGCGCAGCAGGCGGAAGAGGCGGGACCACGGGTACCCGCTCCACAGCTCGTTGATGTGAACGAGACGGATCTTCTTCTCCAGCAGTGCGTAGTTGGCATCGATGGAGCCCGACTCATCGCAGTCCTGGGGGTTGGAGTTCCAGCAGGCGAAGACGTTGCCGTGGTCGGCGTGGTCGAGGATGGTGCGGATATGCGCCGGCTCGCAGGTGACGCGGCCGTGGACCTCGAGACGGATCTCGACGCCGAGCTGGGCGGCGAACTCTCCGCACTCGCGCAGGGCCCGGCCGATCTGCTCGAAGGTCCTCTCGCGAGGGACGCCTTCGTCGTCGTGCACCTTGTTCGGCCGCACCTTGATCCCCGGGGCGCCGACGTCCGCGGCGAGGCGGGCGTACTCCTTGGTGCCCTCGATGTTGCTGCGCAGCTCGGCCGGGTCCACCGAGTCGTACTCGAAGGCCGAGCCCAGCCCCACCAGAGCCACGGCCGAGCCTTCGAAACGGGCCCGAACCTCCTGACGCTGCCCGGCGTCGAGCTCGACCTCGACCCCGTGGGCGTGGGTCGTGCGCAGCTCCACGCCCTCGAAGCCGGTCTCGGTGCAGTTGGCGATGATCTCCTCCACGTCCCAGTCCTTGGCCAGCTGGTAGGTAACCAGCCCGAGTCGATACGGCATCTCCGTCCCCTCCTCTACTGGTAGTCGGTGGTCGTGGGCAGTCGCGGCCGGCCTCCTGGCCGGGGGTGCGAGCTTCATGCGGCTTCGGGGTCGTAGACCTCCGACTGGAACCGCGCCTTCTGCTGCCGGAGGTAGTCCTCCCGGGTCAGCGGCGGCCGGGCCTCGGCCAGCACCCGGCGGGCCCCCTCGGCGTCGTCGGCGAGCAGGTCGACGGCCATCATGGCCAGCGTCTTCGCCGGCGCCATGTACCCGGCCTCGGCATCGGCGATGTGCCAGTCCACGCCGTGGGCCGCGCCGCGGGCCCCGGTCATCACCGGGTGCAGGACCGGCATGATCTGGCTCAGGTCTCCCGCGTCTGTGGACCCGCCGCCGTGGCCAAGGGCCTGGTATTCGTCCTCGCCGAACAGGCGTCCGGCGCTGTGGCGGAACAGGCAGGCCAGCCCGGGGTCGTTGGCAAGAGGCAGGTACCCCGGCAGGGTCTCGATCTCCACCGAGCACCCGAAGGCCATGGCCGCGCCCTTGAGGGCGCGGTCGACCTTGGCAGCGGCGTCCTCCATGGCCGGGTCGGTGCGCGCCCGCACGTAAGTCTCCAGGCGCGTCTCGGCGGGGACGATGTTGACGATGTCCCCGCCCTTGGTGAGGATGGGATGGACGCGCACGCAGTCCTCGTCCCGGAAGGTCTCCCGCTGGCCGTTGATGGCGGTGAGGGCGAGGTTCGCGGCGTTCAGGGCATTCACCCCCCGCTCGGGCGCCAGCCCGGAGTGCGCGGCCTTGCCGCGGAAGCGGACGCTCTTGGCCAGGAAGCCGTTCGACGATTCGGACAGAGCGTAGGAGCCCTCCAGGGTGTCGGCGCTTCCCGAGTGGATCATCACCGCCATGTCGATGTCGTCGAAGGCGCCCAGCTGCAGCAGTTCCGGCTTGCCGGCCAGGAAAGTGGTCCGGCCGCGGCGCACGAGGTCGAGACGGTAGTCGATCTCCACGTACTCCTCGGCGGGAACGGCGAAGAACACGACGCGCCCGGACAGCTGCCGGGCGACGTTCGACGCGGCCAGACCCAGGGCGGCACCCGCGAGACCGGCGATCTGGGCGTTGTGGCCGCAGGCGTGGGCCGCGCCGGTCGTTCCGTCGGCGCGCGGATGGCCGGGAAGGACCAGGGCGTCCAGCTCGCCCATGAGGGCGACGGTGGGCCCGGGCCGCCCTCCCTCCAGGACCGCCCGCACTCCCGTGAGGGCGAGGCCCTCCTCGAAGGGCAGGCCCGCCTCCTCGAATATCGATTTCACCCGGTCGGCGGTGCGGTGCTCCTTGAACCCGACCTCCGGCTCGTCCATCACCGACTCTCCGAGGGAGACGATGCGCTCACGGCTGGCCTCGACGGAGGCGCAGACGGAGTCCTTCAACTGCTCCCGGTCACTCCCCATGCCTTCCTCTCTCCTGCGGCCGCCCGGCTCTGGTGTGTAGGGACGACGCCCGTCGGCTCCCCCCGGCGATGGGAAAGGGCATCGACGATCATGCGCACGATGTCGTACTCGGGCCGGAAACCCAGCTCCTGCATCGCGCGTGTCAGATCGAACTCGTAGCGGGTGGGTATCCCTCCCGGCCGGGCTTCGACGAAAGGGATCCCCAGGATCTCGGTGAGCCGGTAGATGACCTCGTCCCAGGTGTAGGCCCGGGGACCCGCCAGCTGGTACCGCCGGCCATGGGCCCGCTCCCTGCCGAGGGCGCAGAGGCAGCCCTGGACGATGTCGCGCACGTCGGCCACGTGCTTCATCCAGGGCCGTCCGGCGTCGTCCTTCAACAGCACCAGGCGCTCCTCCCCTTCCCATAGAGCCTCGAGCTCGGGGCGGCCCTCCTTCATCCGGCTGAGGTAGAACTGCGGGAAGTCGAGGACCTCCCCGGCGCCGAGGACCATGGAGAAGCGCAGGACCGTCACCGGCAGCCGGCAACTGCGCCAGTACCCCTCGCACATCTCCTCCCCGAGGGCCTTCGACAGGGCATACCAGCCCGAAGGGCGCCGCGGCATGTCCTCGGTGATCGGGCCATCCAGGCCTCCCGGGACGTACTTCTCGTAGAGGGCGTCGCTGCTGGCGAAGAGCAGGTGCCGGAACCCGGGCTGGCGCCGGCAGGCTTCCAGGACGTGGAAGGTGCCGCCCACGTTGGCGCGGAAGTAGTCCTCCTCGGTGAAAGGCCCCCCGCCCTGGAAGGCCGCCCCGAGGTGATAGACCGCCTCCATGCCGTCCACTGCCGAGTCCACGTCCCCGGGTTCGGTCAGGCTGCCCTCGACCAGTTCCACGCCGAGGCCTTCCAGCTTGCCGGTACGCCGGTCCCCCTCCCACACCAGACCTCGGACCTCGTGCCCGCCCTGCGCGAGCCGGGCCGCCAGATTGGCGCCGATGCGGCCCGTGATGCCGGTGACCAGGATTCTCACGAGGCGCCGAGGGAGTCCTCTTGGGGTAAGCCGCGGAGATATCCGGCGGCCTCCTCGATGTCGACCACGTCCCCGAACTTGGCATCGATGTCGAATAGATTGTACTCGTGGGCGGCCTCGCAGCGGTCCTGCACGCACTGGCGGGGCACGATCGCCCGGAAGCGATAGGCCCGGGCATCGGTGGCCGTGGCGCGCACGCAGGCGCTGGTGGAGCACCCCGTGACGAGTACCGTGTCGACGCCGCGCTCCACGAGGTAGGGAGCCAGATGGGTACCGAAGAAAGCGGAAGCGTTCTCCTTGAGGATCACCAGCTCCCCCGGGTCGGGCGCCAGCCTGGCGTCGATCTCGCAGGCGCGGGCGTCCCAGGGCCGCGAGGCCGGGTCACCGCGCCGGGGCATGGGCTCCTCCTCTTCCTCCGGCCGGTAGGGAGAGGTGGTGTAGATCACCGGCACCCCCCTCTCCCGGCAGAGGGGCAGGAGCCGGCCGATGCCCTCCACGGCCTCGTCCAGCCTCCGTGAGCCGGTGGCGTAGGCCGCGTCGGTCCAGCCGTAGGCCATGTCGATGACGACGAGTGCCGGGCTGCGACCGAAACCCCATCGCCGCATGAAGATCCCCCGCTCCTCGTAGTAGCGGCGGACGCTGTCGGTGGCCTGCAGGGCGGCCGTCTTCCCGTCCATCAGAACCCCTTCCTTCCGGATGGCCGGAGCCGGGATCGTGAGCCCCGGTCCATGGTGGCGGGAGCGGCCACCCATGTGCACCGCGAGGGCGTTACAGGCCTTCGGTCAAGGGGGCGAGAAGCGCCCAGATCCCTCCGGCCACCACGAGGATGACAGCCAGTCGCCGATACATGGCCGCGTCGATGCGCCCCCTCAGCTTCATGCCGGCGGCAAAGCCGAGAAAGACCCCCGGGAGCACGGCGAGGGAGAGGCGGAAGGTCCCGGCGGAGAGGAGCCCCAACCCACCGAGCCCGGCCGCCACCGAACCGTGCAGCAGTAGGAAGAAGCAGAGCAGGTCGACGCGGAAGCCCTGGGGCTCCCAGCCCTGCTTGAGGCCGAGCAGCACGATGGGAGGACCCGACATGCCGCTGGCGCCCCCCATGATCCCGCCGGCCAGACCTGCCGCCAACAGGGGCGGTCCCTCGCGGGCGAAGGGCCGGCCGGGCCTGACCACGAGGGCTCCCGCGGCCAGGAGCGTGATGCCGCCGATGACGGACCGCATCGTGCCCTCGGCCAGGGAGGACAGCAGCCACAGGCCGACGGGCGCGCCGAGGAGGGCGCCGGCGAGGAGTTGGAGGAGCCGCCCCGGGTTGAGGTGCCTCCAGCTCTGGGCGATCAGCACGAGGGCGAGGGGAACCCAGCTGATGAGCACCACTGGCACCAGCTGAAGCGGGGGGAGCAGCACCACCAGCAAGGGCACGGCCACCAGGGCGTAGCCGAAGCCGGTTACCGAGGCGACGAGGGCTGCCAGGCCCAAGACCGCGTTCAGGATTCCCAGGTGCGTCGTCGAGGCGGCTTCCAACGGAACCTCCTATCTTGTGCTCCGGCGCAGCCCGCGGCGACTCCCGAGAAAGGCCGACCCCATGAAGATCACGGAAGTGGATCTCTTCGAGGTGGAGATCCCCCCCATACCTCCCATCGCCAGGTACGTCCCCAAGATCTACGATCTCACCCTCGTCCGCCTGACCACGGACGAAGGTCTGACCGGCTGGGGGGAGTGCCAGGGCCGCAAGGCGGATCTCGAGGCCGGGTTCTCCGCCTTCGCCGGCCAGGACCCGCTGGGCCTCGACGCCATGGCCCAGCCGGACCCCATCTGTTGCGCCCTGCTCGACATCGCAGGCCAGGCCTGGGGCGTGCCCTTGCACCGTTTCTTCGGCGCCAAGGTGCGCGACAGGGTCCCGGTCTCCTACTGGTCCTGCCACATGGAGCCGGCCGAGACGGCTGCCGAGGCCGAGGTCGGCGCGCGCCTGGGATTCACCAACCACAAGCTCAAGGCGCGGCCCTGGGACATCGTCGAGACGGTGCGGCTGATGAAGGAGGCCGCCGGACCCGACTACACGGTCGGCGTCGATCCGAACACCCAGTTCGTGCAGCCCTCCGAGGCGGCGAGGCTCGCCGCCGAACTCGAGCCCCTCGGAACGGTGGCCAACTTCGAGGACCCGGTCCTCAAGGACAACCTCGACTGGTACCGGCTGCTGCGTGAGAAGACATGGATCCCCCAGGCACTCCACCTCGGCTCGCCTCCCTCCGTCCTGGCGGCGCTCAAGGCCGAGGCCGTCGACTACCTGAACATCGGAGGGGGCGCCGTGCAGATCCGAACCTGCGCCGCCCTGGCCCAGGCGGCCAACGTGCCCATCTGGGTGCAGGCGGGGGGACTGTGCCTGGGCGTTCACGCAGCCTATTCCGTGCACCTGCAGGCGACGATTCCCAACGCCACGCTGCCCTGCGACGAGCTGCCCTTCACCCGCGTCGCCGATATCTGCGATGGTTCCCTCGCCGTCGAAGGGGGCCACTTCATCGTGCCCGAGGGGCCCGGCCTGGGGATCGACGTCGACCTCGAGGTGGTCGAACGGTACCGGGTGGCCTGAGGAGAGGAATCGGGACCTCCGGCAGAAAAACCGGGCCGCCCCCGCAAGGGGACGGCCCGGTGTCGTAGTCCTGAAACCCTGAGTGCCGCCCCTACAGTTGCCAAGCCAGGGAGAATCGGTGGGAGCCGTTGGCCTCGGACAGTTCGAGGGGGATGTGGTAGCCGTAGTCGAAG
>JAJDTN010000172.1 GCA_022827165.1 Candidatus Latescibacterota bacterium | reverse complement strand
AGCGCGGCGGCGGGCCGCCGACGGGGACGGTTTCCACGCCGCTCTGCAGGAGGCCGTGGTGGCCTTCATCGCCGACCAGGCCGACCTGCCGGCGCCCGGACTGACCCCCGACCGCTGCCGTACCGAGCTGGAGGACCGCGGCCTCGGGACCGACCTCGTCGACCGGGTGGCGGCGGTGCTGGAGCGCTGCGAGTTCGGCCGCTACTCCCCCGCCGCCAGCGACAGGGCCGCCCGGGAGGAACTGCTGGCGGAGGCCGAAGGGGTCGCCGCCCTCCTGCGCAAGGCGCTGACATGAGGGGGCCGTGGCTCGTGGCGGTGCTGTGGCTGGCTCTGGCGCCGGGGGAGGCTTCGGCCCAGTCAGCCGCGCTGGGCTTGTACTCCGAGGGCAACGATCTCTACCGGGGGGGCGATTTCGCCGCCGCCCGGACGCGCTACCTGGCCGCGGCCGCGACCGGGGTCCGCGACGCCCGCCTGTTCTACAATCTCGGGAACGCCTGCTTCAAGGACGGCCGGCTGGGAGAGGCGGTCGTCTGGTACGAGCGCGCCCGCAGGCTGGCGCCCCGGGACGAGGACGTGCTGGCCAACCTGCGTTTCCTGCGCCGGATCAAGCGCGACCGCGAAGAGGGCGGGGATGGCGGCTTCCTCTACCGGCTCTACCAGTGGCCCACCCTGAACGAGCTCTTCGCGGCCTTCTCCCTGAGCCTGGCCGGACTGTGCGCCGTGGCCGGCTGGCGCCTCGTGGGCGCCCCCCGGGCCGCGGCGGCGGTGGCTCTCGGCCTCTGCCTCGGCGGAATCCTGGGCTCCGGAGCCTTCGCCGGCACGCGCCTCTACCAGGAGGTCACCCTCTCCGAGGCGGTGGTCACCGCCGCCGACGGTCAGGCGCGCAGCGGCCCCGACCCGGGGCAGACACCCGTCTTCGTCGTCCACGAGGGCACCAAGGTGACCGTGGAGCGCCGCGAGGGGGAGTGGGTCCTGGTCCGCCTGGCCAACGGTCTCGGCGGCTGGCTGCCCGGTGAGCTCGTGACCGTGATTTGAGGGTTCCCGGAGTTGTCGGACCCGGACCTCGTCCGTATACTGGAAACAGATCCCTCCCCGAACAGCTCCCCGTCCAGCAATCGTCGCTCGCCCACCCCCTGCGGGCGGCCCCTGCGATCGGCCCGTCCGTGAGATACCTGTTCACCGGCGGCGGTACCGGCGGCCACGTGTACCCGGCGCTGGCGGTGGCTGACGAGATCCGGCGACGCCAACCCGAGGCGGGGTTCCTGTACGTGGGTGTCCTCGGCCGGCTGGAGGAGCGCGTCGTGCCCGGCCGGGGCTACCCGCTCAAGCGGTTGCCGTCGAGGCCCTTCCCGAGGACCCGGCGGCTCCTGCCCCTGCTCCGGTTCGGCCTGACCCTGGCCGTCGGCGTCGCCGGGGGGATCCTGGTCCTGCTGCGCTTCCGCCCCGACGTGGTCTTCGCCACCGGCGGCTTCGCGAGCGCCCCGATCCTGTTCGCCAGCGGTCTCCTGCGCAGGATCGGACTCAGCCGAACGCGGATCTTCGCCTACGAGCCGAACGCCCATCCCGGGTTGCTGAACCAGGCCGTGGGCCGCATCGCCGACCGCGTCGGCCTCGTCTTCGAGCAGGCGGCCCGCTGGTTCGACGCGAAGCGGGTGGCCGTGGTCGGGTTCCCGGTGCGCCGCGAGCTGACCTGCCTCGACCGGGAGGCAGCACGGGCGGCCTGGAACATCGAAGGGGACCGGATGGTCGTCTTCGTCTTCGGAGGGTCCCAGGGGTCGAGGACGATCAACCAGGCCGTCGTCGAGGCCCTGCCGCTGCTGGCTTCCCGGGCGGAGGAGCTGATCGTCCTCCACGGCACGGGGGCCCACGTCTCGGAGGGCTACGACCCCGTGGCCGAGACCTCGCGGGCCCTGGAAGCGACCGGCCTCCAGGACTACGACCACTGGTACCGCCGGTTCGACTACATCGAGGAGATCGAGACCGCCTACGCCGCCGCCGATCTCGTGGTCTGCCGGGGCGGAATGAGCACCCTCACCGAGGTCGGCGTCTGCGGCCTGCCGGCGCTGATCCTGCCGCTGTCGACGGCGGCGGAGGACCACCAGGCGATCAACGCCATGGCCCTTCAGGCGGCCGGGGCCGCCCGCGTCCTCTTCGAGGAGGCCAGCTGGCGCCCCCGCGAGGAGCGCGTCGAGATGGGGGTCGGCGGATCCCGGCTCGCCGCCGCGGTCCTGGAGCTCCTGGACCGGCCGGAGGAGCGCCGGCGGATGGCCGCCGCCGCCGCCTCGGCGCCGCGCCGGGACAGTCTGGAGGCGATCCTCGGCGAGATCGACGGCCTGAGGCAGGACCGGCGTCCACCGGTCCTGAAGCTGGAGGCCCCCGTGGCCGGGCCCCCCGGGGTGCCGGCCGACCCCAACCGCCTCCTGCACCACGTGCGCCGGCGCCTCGAGGAGGCGGGCGGCGTGCAGGCCCTGGGCCCGATGGAGCTCGCCTACCTGCGCTACCAGGCGGACCGGCACCTGGCCTCGGAGGGCTGGTACGAGATCCCCTTCGGGCGCCGCAACGTGGGGGTCAAGCTGGTGGGCCTGCTGGCCTACG
>JAJDTN010000041.1 GCA_022827165.1 Candidatus Latescibacterota bacterium | reverse complement strand
TCTTCCACGGGCTCTACACGCGCACCGAGAGCCACTTCGCCAACTCCGAGCTGGCCGCCACGGGCAGGGCCGAAGGCCGTGAGCTTGAGATCCTGGAGAGCTACCGGGGCCGTGTGCCGGACGATGTCTTCGGCGAGGCCTACCGGGCGCCGTCCACCGACGGCGACGGCTCGATCCGCGCCAACCTGCGCAAGGCGCGGCGCATGCTGCGCGACGCCGGCTGGGTGCTGCGCGATGGGGAGCTGGTCCACGAGGAGACGGGCGAGGCCATGGCCTTCGAGTTCCTCCTCGTGCGGCCCTCGTACGAGCGCGTCGTGGGACCGGTGCGGCTGCACCTGGAGCGGCTCGGCATCGCCACCACGAGCCGCACCGTGGACGCGTCGCAGTACTACCGGCGGCTGCAGGAGTACGACTACGACGTGATCGTCCGCGCCTGGAACCAGTACCTGTCGCCGGGCAACGAGCAGCGCAACTACTGGTCCTCGGACGCGGCCGATACGCCGGGGACCCGCAACTACGCCGGGGTCCGCGACCCGGTGGTGGACGAGCTGGTGGAGGGCCTCATCGCCGCCCAGACCCGCCCCGACCAGGTCGCCGCCGCCCGCGCCCTGGACCGGGTGCTGACCTGGGGCCACTACGTGATCCCCCACTGGCACACGACCGTCCACCGCCTGGTCTACTGGAACCGGTTCGCGCGGCCGGCGGTGGTGCCGATGATCTCCCTCGGCTTCCCCGAGACCTGGTGGATCGACCCGGCCCTGGCGCGGGCCCTGGAGGAGACGCGGTGACCGCCTACATCCTGCGGCGGCTGCTGCTCATGGTGCCGACCCTGCTCGGCATCATGGTCCTCAACTTCATCATCGTCCAGGCCGCCCCCGGCGGTCCGGTGGAGCAGGTCATCGCCCGCATGCAGGGCCACGACCTCGGCGCCGCCGGGCGCGTCACAGGGGGCGCGGGGGAGGTGGCCGCCGCCGACATCGCCGGCACCGAGGCCACCGCCCGCTACCGCGGCGCCCGCGGCCTCGACCCGGATCTGATCGCCGAGCTGGAGGCCCTCTACGGCTTCGACAAGCCGGCCCCCGCGCGCTTCGTCGAGATGATGGGCCGCTACCTGCGCTTCGACTTCGGCACCTCCTTCTTCCGGGACCGCTCCGTCGTCGACCTGGTCCTCGACAAGCTGCCGGTGTCGATCTCCCTCGGCCTGTGGACGACCCTGCTCATCTACGCCATCTCCATCCCCCTCGGCGTGGCCAAGGCGGTGCGCCAGGGCTCGCGCTTCGACGTGTGGACCTCGGGGGCGATCGTCGTGGGCAACGCCATTCCCACCTTCCTCTTCGCCATCCTGTTGGTGGTGCTCTTCGCCGGCGGCCAGTACTGGCAGTGGTTCCCGCTGCGGGGGCTGGTCTCGGCCAACTGGGAGGAGCTGTCCCTGGCGGGCAAGCTCCTCGACTACCTCTGGCACCTGTGCCTGCCGGTCCTCTCCCTCGTCATCGGCGGCTTCGCCGGCCTCACCCTGCTGACGCGCAACTCCTTCCTCGACGAGATCGGCAAGCAGTACGTGGTCACGGCCCGGGCCAAGGGCCTCGGCGAGGGGCGCGTCCTCTACGGCCACGTCTTCCGCAACGCCATGCTCATCGTCATCGCCGGGTTCCCCGCCGCCTTCGTCGGCATCCTCTTCACCGGCGCCCTGCTCACCGAGATCATCTTCTCCCTCGACGGCCTCGGCCTCCTCGGCTACGAGTCGGCCGTGAACCGCGACTACCCCGTCGTCTTCGGCACCCTCTACGTCTTCACCCTGCTGGGCCTGGTCCTGCAGCTGGTGGGCGACCTCACCTACACCCTCGTCGACCGCCGCATCGACTTCGAGGCGCGGTCGTGAAGCTGTCGCCCCTGAACCGCCGCCGCCTCGCCGTCTTCCGCGGCCACCGCCGGGGCTGGTGGAGCCTGTGGCTGTTCCTGGGACTGGTGGCCGTCACCCTGCCGGCGGAGTTCGTCGCCAACGACCGGCCCCTGGTCGTCTCCTGCGACGGGCGCTGGTACTTCCCGGTCTTCGCCGAGTACGCCGAGACCGAGTTCGGCGGCCAGTTCGAGACCGAGGCCGACTACCGCGACCCCTTCGTGGCCGGACTGGTCGAGGCCGGGGACGGGTGGATGCTGTGGCCGCCGGTCCGCTACGGACCGCGCACCGTCAACTTCGACCTGCGACGCCCGGCGCCGGCGCCGCCCTCGGCCGCCAACTGGCTCGGCACCGACGACCAGGCCCGCGATGTCCTGGCGCGGCTGATCTACGGCTTCCGCCTCTCCGTGCTCTTCGGGTTCTGCCTGACCGCGGTCAGCTCCGTCGTCGGCGTCGCCGCCGGCGCCGTGCAGGGCTACCTCGGCGGCTGGGTCGACCTGCTGCTGCAGCGTCTCATCGAGATCTGGCAGGGCATGCCCACCCTCTACCTGCTGATCATCTTGGCCAGCCTGGTGGAGCCCAACTTCCTGTGGCTCCTCGGCCTGATGCTGCTCTTCAGCTGGATCCAGCTTGTGGGCGTGGTCCGCGCCGAGGTGCTGCGGGCCCGCAACTTCGACTTCGTGCGCGCCGCCCGCGCCCTCGGCGTGCCCGAGGGGAAGGTGCTCTTCCGGCACGTCCTGCCCAACGCCGCCGTGGCCGCCCTCACCTTCCTGCCCTTCGTCCTCACCGGGTCGGTGGCGGTCCTGGCCTCCCTCGACTTCCTCGGCTTCGGTCTGCCCGCCGGCTCCCCCTCCCTCGGCGAGCTGCTCGGCCAGGGGAAGCGCAACCTCCACGCCCCGTGGCTGGGGCTGACGGGGTTCTTCTCCCTGGCCGTGCTGCTGTCGCTGCTCGTCTTCATCGGCGAGGCGGTGCGCGACGCCTTCGACCCGCGGCGGACGGCGGAGCCGGCATGAGCCTCCTCGCCGTCGACGATCTCCACGTCTCCTTCCGCGGCGAGGGCGGGCAGCCCGATGTCGACGCCGTGCGCGGCGCCAGCCTCGACATCGGCGAGGGCGAGACCGTGGCCCTCGTGGGCGAGTCCGGCTGCGGCAAGTCGGTGACCGCCCTCTCCGTGCTCGGGCTGCTGCCCTACCCGAAGGCCCATCACCCCGGCGGCTCCGTCCGCCTGCGGGGGGAGGAGCTGCTCGGGGCCCCCGCCGACCGGCTGCGCGAGGTCCGCGGCGACCGCGTCTCCATGATCTTCCAGGAGCCGATGACCTCGCTGAACCCGCTGCACACGGTGGAGCGGCAGGTCGCCGAGACCCTGCGCGTGCACCGGGGCCTGGACCGCGGCGAGGCCCGCCGCCGGGTGCTGGAGCTGCTCGACGAGGTGCGCCTGCCCGAGCCGGAGCGCATGCTGGAGGCCTGGCCCCATCAGTTGTCGGGAGGACAGCGGCAGCGGGTGATGATCGCCATGGCCCTGGCCAACGAGCCGGACCTGCTTATCGCCGACGAGCCGACCACCGCCCTCGACGTGACCGTGCAGGCCCGCATCCTGGAGCTGCTGCGGAGCCAGCAGCGGCGCCTGGGCATGTCGATCCTGCTGATCACCCACGACCTGACGATCGTCGGCCGCCTGGCGGACCGCGTCTTCGTCATGACCGAAGGCCGGATCGTCGAGCACGGCGAGACCGGCCCCCTGATGGCGGACCCGCAACACGCGTACACGCGGCGGCTGCTGGCCAGCGAGCCCCCGCCCCGCGAGTCCGCCGGCGAGGCCGAGGGACCGCCCCTGGTGGAAGCCAGCGGCGTGCGCGTCCACTTCCCGATCCGCACCGGCGTCCTGCGCCGCACCACCGGCCACGTGCGCGCCGTGGAGGACGTGAGCCTCGAGGTGCGCCCCGGGCGCAGCGTCGGCGTCGTCGGCGAGTCCGGCTCCGGCAAGACCACCCTCGGGCTGGCCCTGCTGCGGCTGCAGGCCTGCGAGGGGGAGCTGCGCTTCGACGGGCAGGATCTGCGGACGATGCCGTCGGCGCGGCTGCGGCCCCTGCGGCGGCGCATGCAGATCGTCTTTCAGGACCCCTTCAGCTCCCTGAGCCCGCGGCTGACGGCGTTCCAGATCGTCGAGGAGGGACTCCTCGTCCACGGCATCGGCGCCACCGCCGCCGAGCGCCGGGAGCTGGTGGCCCGGGTCCTGGGCGAGGTCGATCTCGACCCGGAGGCGATGGACCGCTACCCCCACGAGTTCTCCGGCGGCCAGCGCCAGCGGCTGGCCATCGCCCGGGCCGTCGTCCTGGAGCCGCGGTTCCTGGTCCTCGACGAGCCCACCAGCGCCCTCGACCGCACCGTGCAGCTGCAGATCCTGGAGCTGCTCCGCCGCCTGCAGGAGGAGCGCGGCCTCGGCTACCTCCTCATCAGCCACGACCTGCGCGTGGTCCGCGCCCTGGCGGAGGAGCTGATCGTCATGAAGGAGGGGAGGGTGGTGGAGGCCGGTCCCGCGCGGCAGCTCTTCGAGGCGCCGGCCAGCGACTACACGAAGGCGCTCATGGCCGCCGCCTTCGAGGCCCGCGCCCTGGGGCGGGACGAGGGGGACTGAGCTAGACCGGCATCGTCCGCCCGGAGTGCGCCCGTCCGAGGCGGGTCTGCTCCTCGCCGGCGCCGGGGATGATGCGCACCCCTTCGTCGATGCGCTCCACCAGGCCGCCGGTGCCGTCGAGGAAGAACAGGCCGTTCCGGCGGCTGGCGTCGAAGACCCGCTGCCGCGCCTCCATGATCTCCTCCGAGTAGCTGCGGTCGGCCGACATGTGGCCGAAGGACATGTGCATGTCCCCCGGCCCCCACTCGGCGAAGGCGACGCCGGGCACGGCCAGGCTCTCGTCTACGCGCTCGACGGCGCGGCGGTTCTCGATCTTCAGCCCGATCAACAGCTCGCCCTCGGGGTTGAGGGGCCACGGGTCGGCGAGGCGGGCGTACTCGTCCACGTCGACGCCCCAGGCGTGGGCCGCCATGCCCTGGCCTCCGGCGCCCCTCCGGCCCTCGGGGGCGCCCCCGGTCTCGCCGCGGAAGGCGTAGCGGCAGACCTGCACCAGGGTGCGCACCGCCTCCGGGTCCTCGGCGTGGCACAGCAGGATGCCGTGGACGCCGCGGGCCAGGGCCTGCTTGAAGACCCAGGCGTTGGCGCGGATGTCGGCGGCGCTCGTGCCCTCCGGGGGCAGGTCGACGATCACCGCCGGCGTGCGGTGGCCGCTCGCGGTGGGCCCGCCGTCGACGAGACCGCGCATGAAGGCGGCCAGTCCCGGCATGTCGAAGGCGCCGTGCTCCATGCTGACGTTGATGTAGTCGGCCAGGGTGCCGGCCATCTGCCGGCCGGTCTCGTAGTCGACCTCGTGGGCGCTGGCGTAGTACACGGGCTGGTCCTGCGCCAGCAGCTCGATCGCCTTGTTGATGCGTTCCGGCATGCTGTCCTCCTGTTGGCGGCGCAGACTAGGCCCGGCGCTCCGGCGCGTCAAAGGAGATGGGCCGCCGGCCGCCGAGCGGCGTACATTGCCGCCGCTCAATCCACCGGCCGACAGGAGGAACCCCCATGAAGCTGCTCGTCCCCGGCGATCTCCAAGCCGATCTCGTCCAGCGCATCCGCGCCGTCGAAGGGGTGGAGGTTCTGCAACCGGCCACGGACGACGCCCGGGCCGAGGTCGTGCCCACGGTGGAGATCGTCTTCGGCGGCATCTCCCGCGAGGAGCTGCGGAGGGCCGGGTCCCTGCGCTGGATCCAGGCGCCGGCCGCCGGCGTCGACGGGGTGCTGTCGCCGGAGCTGCGCGTCAGTGACGTGATCCTCACCAGCGCCAAGGGCTTCGTCGGCATCCACCTCGCCGAGCACGCCATGGCCCTGCTGCTGGCCCTGAGCCGGCGCATCGCCCGCGCCGCTCGCACCCGCACCTGGGATGACAAGTGGCCGATCCGCGACTCCTCCATCGAGCTCTACGGCCAGCGCATGGGCATCGTCGGCCTCGGCGGCACCGGCCGCGAGCTGGCGGTGCGCGCCGCCGCCTTCGGCATGGAGGTGATCGCCGTCGACCCCGAGCCGGTGGAGGTCCCCGAGTGCGTCTCCGAGTGCGGCTCCATGGACCGCTTCCACGACCTGCTGCAGCGCTCGCGGGTGGTGGCCGTGTGCGCCCCCCTGACGCCGGAGACGGAGGGCATGTTCGACCGCGACGCTTTCGCCCGCATGCGCCCCGACGCCCTCCTCGTCAACGTCACCCGGGGCCGCATCGTCGACGAGGAGGCCCTGCTCGAGGCCCTGCGCGAGGGCCGGATCGCCGGCGCCTGTCTCGACGTGGTCCCCGTGGAGCCCCTGCCCGACGACCATCCCCTGTGGACGATGGACAACGTCGTCCTCACCCCCCACACCGCCGGCGCCTCGCCGGCCCGCGACGCCCGCGCCGTCGACCAGTTGTGCGACAACCTGCGCCGCTACCAGGCCGGCGAGCCCCTGGTGGGCCTCATCGACAAGGAGAAGGGGTACTGATGGCGCCCACCGTCGCGCTGCTGAGCCCGGGCTCCATGGGCGCCGTTGTCGGCGGGGTGCTACAACGGCACGGGGCCGAGGTGATCACCTGCCTCGAAGGCCGCAGCCCCGCCACCGCTGCCCGCGCCCGGGAGGCCGGGATCGAGGCGGTGGCGGATGACGCCGCCCTCGTGGAGCGGGCCGACCTGCTGCTCTCGATCCTCGTGCCCTCCGAGGCCGTGAGCACCGCCCGGCGCGTGGCCGCCGCCCTCGAGGCCACGGGCGCCGACCTCGTGTACGTCGACTGCAACGCCGTGGCTCCTGCGACGGGCAACGAGGTGGCGGAGATCATCGCCGCCGCCGGGGGGCTTCCGGTTGACGCCGGCATCATCGGCGGCCCTCCCAAGCGTCCCGGCATCACCCGCTTCTACGCCTCGGGGGAGCACGCCGCGTGCTTCGCCGTACTCGGCGACTACGGACTCGACGTGCGTCTGCTCGGACCCGACATCGGCCAGGCCTCGGCCTTCAAGATGTGCTACGCCGCCCAGACCAAGGGCCGCTACGCCATCTACTTGGAATCCCTCGTGACGGCGGCGAAGCTCGGCCTTTACGACGCTCTCGTGGAGGAGCTGCAGCTCAGCCAGGAGGCGGTCCTGGGCGACACCCGGCGGTCTCTGCCGGGGATCCCGTCGAAGGCGGGGCGCTGGGTCGGCGAGATGGAGGAGATCGCTGCCACCTTCGGCAGCATGGGACTGACGCCGGAGATGTTCGCCGGCGCCGCCGACGTCTACCGCTACGTCCACGACGCCGCCGGCGGTGAGGGCGACCCGGAGGACCAGGGGGAGGAGCGGCTGCGGGCGCTGGTGGAGGAGCTGGCCCGCGCCCTCCCTTGAAGGTCAGCCCTCCTCTTCTTCCTCCTCCTGCTGCAGGGCGTAGATCGAGGTGTAGCCCCCCGACCAGTCCGGCGGCACCAGGCACGGCCGCGGATCGTGGCGCGCCCAGCGGGCCGGCCGGCCGCGGACGATGTCGCCAAGGTGCGGGCTGGTGATGCCCGGCGACGTGTAGGGGAAGGCGTCGGCCGCGGAGTAGGCGTTCAGCAGCAGGGGCCGGCCCCGGGCGGAGAGGTTCTTCTTCGAGCCGTGGATGGCGCGGCAGTTGTGCACCGTCACCGACCCCGCCGGCCCTTCGAGGTAGCGCACCCTGTCCGCCGGAATCCGCGCCGCGTCCTCGTCGCTGAGACAGCCGACCCAGTTGTCGTCCTCGTCATACTGGTTGAACAACTCGCCTTCGTGGCTGCCCTCGACCACGGCCAGCGGCCCCTGGTCGGGCCCCACGTCGGTGAGGTACACGCCGATCGTCAGGGGGCTGTAGTTGGTGTGGGGCCAGAACGTGATGTCCTGGTGCCACTTCACCTCCTCGCCACCCTCCAACC
>JAJDTN010000230.1 GCA_022827165.1 Candidatus Latescibacterota bacterium | reverse complement strand
CTGGGCGGCCACGGCCGACGGCGCCGTCCACGCCCTGGGGGCCGAGGACGGCTCGACGCTGTGGACGGCCCGGGTGAACGGGCTCCCCGCCGAGGGCCTGAGCCTCGGCGCCGGGGTCCTCGCCCTGGGCTCGAGCGATCGGGCCCTGTACGCCTTCGACCCGGAGAGCGGCGGGCAGCGCTGGCGCTTCGAGACCGGGGGTGTCGTCCGCGCCCCTGCCGTGGGCACGGCGAGTACCCTCTACATCGGCTCGGGAGGCAGCGTTCTCCATGCCGTCGACGGAGACGGGGGCGTGGGCCGCTGGCGCTATGCCCTCGACGGGCCCGTGCTGACCTCCGTCGCCGTGAGCGGCCGGCGGCTGGCGGTGACGAGCGACGCCGGCACCCTCTACCTGTTCCGGGGGAGATGAGATGGGGCGGCTGGCGATGGTGATCCTGCTCTCGGGCGCGGCGGCCCTGGCCGCCCCTGGGCCGGGTCCCCGTCCACAGGGCGACGGGCCATGGCGGGGGGGCTCGATGGCCCTCCCGGTGCTGTGGGCGGGTTCGCAGGCGGAAGGCGCGCGGCCCCTCGAGCCCGGCCTCTTGCGAGCGCGGCTCGGACCCGGACCGCCGATGGCGTCTCCCCTGATGGCCGGGGAGCCTCTCTCGCAACAGCGGGTGCAGACGAATCCGCCGCCGCGGCCGGAGAGGTCCTGGCGCCCGGCCCTGGCGGCCACCGCGGCCGTGGCCGTCGCCGGAGCCGCCGTCGGCTGGTGGAGCACCGGCGAGGCGGACGCCGCGTACGACCGCTACCTGCGCTCCGCGGGCGCCCGGCGCCAGCAGCAGGCCTTCGAACGGGCGGAGCGCTACGACCGCATCGCCGGGGCGGCCTTCCTGGCCATGGAAGCCGGGGTCGTGCTCACCGCCTGCCTCGTGTTCTTCTGAAGGTCGCAAGAGAGATGATCCCGAGACGCCTCCGGCTGCCCGCGGCGGGCCTCGCCCTGGCGGCGCTGGTGGTCCTGTCCTGCGCCGACCGCTCGCGGCGGAACCCGCTGGATGCCGGCGCCTCCGAGCCCCTGGACCTGGCCAGCCCTCTGCGGGCCCTGGCCGGCGACGGACAGGTCGAGCTGCGCTGGGACTTCACTCGCTTCGAGGACGTGCGCGCCGTGCGCCTCTACCGGCAGAGCGGCGACAGCACCCTGACGCGGGAACTGCCGGCCGCGGACACCAGCTTCGTCGACCGGTCGGTGACCAACGGCCGCGTCTACAGCTACCGCATCGCCCTCGAGGTGACCGGGGAGCCGGAGCTGGCCATCGCCGGCGAGCACCTGGCCACCCCCGGCCCCGAGCGGGTCTGGGTGGCCGACGGCGGCAGCGGTCTCGTCTGGCGGCTGACCCCCGACGGACGCCAGGGCCTCTTCGCCCGGGGGTACTTCCCGTCCCTGTCGGCGATCGCCATCGACGGCGAGACCGGCGACTGCTGGGTGGGCGACGGCTCCATCGGGCTCTACCGGATCACCGAGGACGGCGACGTCCACCCCGTGGAATCGGCCGTGGAGGAGGCGGGAGCCACGGTCATCGACCCCGAGGGGCGGACCGGCTGGGCGGTCGCGGCCGCCGGCCGCCGGGTCTACCGGTTCCCGGTGGCCGCCCTCGGCGACACCCTGCCCCTGGTGGAGCTCGACGCCGCCTTCTCCGACTCGGTCGGTCTCGTCCTGGGAGCAGCGGGCAGCCTCTGGGTGGCCGACGGGCCCGGCGGACGCGTCCTGCACGTCGACGCCGACGGCGTCCGCCTCGGCGAGTGGCAAGGCCTGGAGGGGATCGTCGACGTCGATCCCGTGGCCGGCGAGTGCTGCCAGGCATGGGTCCTGATCGCGGGCGGCAACCGCCTCCTTCGACTCCTGCCGGAGAGCGGCCGCCAGGAGCGGGAGCTGCCTTTCGCCCCGGCCCGCCACATGGACGTGGACTCGACGACGGGGGATCTCTGGATCGCCGGGGAGGACGGCATCGCCGCCCTGCCGCCCGACGGCGGGGCGCTCCTGCACTGGCCGGAGGCCGAGGCCGGCAGGGGGGTCGTGATCGACGGCGTCAACGAGCAGCTCTGGGTGGCGGCAGAGACCGAGCTCAGCAAGATCACCCTCGGGGGGTTGACGTACCGCGCCCGCCTCACCGGGTTTAGCTCCATCGTGCAGGTGGCCGTGGACCCGGGGAGATAGGGGATCCGGTGGGCGGGATTACGAGCATGACGGGGTTCGGCACGGGCCGTGCCGAGGCGGAGGGGCTCCGGGTGCGGGCGGTCCTGCGCTCGGTCAACGGCCGCTTCCTCGACCTCTCGGTCCGCTGTCCCGGGCCCCTGCAGGAGCTCGAGCCGCGGGTCCGGGAGCGCCTCCAGGGCCGCCTGACGCGGGGCAAGGTGACGGGGACGATCGAGTGCGAGGAGACGGCTGATTCGACCGGCCTCCCCGAGCTCGACGCGGAGGTCGCCGAGCGCTACCAGTCCGAGCTGGATCGCCTGGCGCGCGAGACGGGCCAGCCCCCCGTGGGCCTGGAGGTGGTGGCGCGCATGCCGGGGGTCTTTCGCTCCGGGAGCCGGACCCCCGCTCCGGAACGGCTCGAGGAGCTGGTGGCGGAGGCCCTCGATCAGGCCCTCTCCGGGCTCGAGGAGATGCGCCGCTCCGAGGGCGAGGTGCTGGCCGCGGATCTGCGTACCCGGCTGGCCGCCATCGCCGGCCTCACCGACGACATCGACCGACTCGCGGCCGAGGGCCGGGAGGAGGTTCGCCGGCGCCTGCGGGAGAAGGTCGAAGCCCTGCTCGAGCCGGGCGCGGTCGACGAGGACCGGCTGGCCACCGAGATCGTCCTCATCGCCGAGCGCAGCGACATCACCGAGGAGATCGTGCGCCTGCGCAGCCATCTCGACCGTTTCCTGGAGACGATCGACCAGGGCGGGGAGGTCGGCCGGCGGCTCAACTTCCTGCTCCAGGAGATGCACCGCGAGATCAACACCCTCTCCTCGAAATCCGCGGCCGGCGGCATCATCCACCGGGCGGTGGCGGCCAAGGAGGAGGTGGAGCGGTTGCGCGAGCAGGTGCAGAACCTGGCTTGAGGCGGAGCCCGTCGACATGACGCGGATCACGGTCAGCGGCCTTCCCGGGAGCGGCACCAGCACCTTGTGCCGGCGCCTCGCCGAGCGCACCGGCCTGGAACACGTCAACGTGGGCCGGATCTTCCGCGACCTGGCGGCGGAGCTGGGGATCTCCCTCTCCGAGCTGGGGAGCCGCGCCGAGGCCGACGGCGGCATCGACCGGCGCCTGGACCACCGCCTCACCGAGCGCGCCCGGCAGGGTCCGGGCTGCCTCCTCGAAGGGCGGATCACCGGCTGGATGATGCACCGCCACGATCTCGAGGCCCTCAAGCTCTGGGTGCAGGCCGATCTCGCCACCCGGGCGCGCCGCGTCGCCAGCCGCGACGGGCAGTCTCCACAAGAGGCCGAGACGGCGATCCTCGCGCGCGAGCGCTCCGAACTCCGGCGCTTCGCCGACCACCACCGGATCGACCTCTCCGACCTGTCGATCTACGACCTGGTCCTGCACTCCGACCGGAGCGATCCCGAGGGCCTGGTCCGGCAGGTCGAGCCGTTGCTGGAGGGAGGTCCATGAGGCTGGAGGGGCGGCGGGTCCTGCTCGGGGTCAGCGGCGGCATCGCCGCGTACAAGGCGCCCCTCGTGCTGCGCCTGCTGCGCGAGGAAGGCGCCGAGGTGCGCGTCGTGCGCACGGCGACGGCGGCGCGGTTCGTCACCGACCCCACCCTCTCGGTGCTCTCGGGGCCTCCCGTCCACGGCGACCTCTTCGCCGCCGACGAGGAGTTCCCCGTCCTCCACGTCGGTCTGGCCAAGTGGGCGGAGCTGTTCCTGGTGGCGCCGGCCACGGCCAACCTGCTGGGGAAGATGGCCGCCGGCATCGCCGACGACCTGCTGACGACGATCTGCCTGGCCACGCCCGCCCCCGTCCTGCTGGCGCCGGCCATGGAGGAGGAGATGCTCGAGCACCCCCGGGTGCAGGCGAACGCCGCGAGCCTGCGCGCCGCCGGCGTGGGCTGGATCGAGCCGGAGTCCGGAGAGCTCGCATCGGGGGCCTCCGGCCGGGGCCGCATGGCCTCGCCCGAAGGCATCCTCGAAG
>JAJDTN010000047.1 GCA_022827165.1 Candidatus Latescibacterota bacterium | reverse complement strand
GATCACTCCGGCGGACAGTACCTGGCCTTTGAAGAGGAAACCAAGCTCCAGAACAACCGCCAGGCCCAGCACTGGATGGCGATCGCCGAGGCGGCGGAGGGGGCCCGGCAGGTGGCCTATGACGGCGCCAGCGAGTGGGCCGTGAGGGAGCCGTACGCCGCCGCCGGCGGCAGAGTGCTCGGCGTCACCCCCGTCACGACGGTCACCGAACTGAAGGTGACTCCCTTCGACGACCTCGTCTACGACGACGAGGCCGCTTCCAAAGCCTCGATACTGTATCCGGGGAAGGTCATCGGCTTCACCATCCATACGATCGACAACGACGCCACCGAGTACCCCGACGGATTGGGGCCGGCCGACCTTCAATTGCTCGGCGACAGGGGGGCGGCCACCCGCTTCGCCGATCTCTTCGTCGACGGCCTGCTCGTCGGCGCCGGCGAAGACCCCTCCCGCGGCGACGACGTTTCCGCCGTGGAACCGGCCTCCTGGGGGCGGATCAAGGCCGCCCTCGAGTAGCCTCGTAGAGAGCCGCTCTTCCTGAGGAGCAGCCGCAAGGAAGCACCATGCGCACCTGCCTCGTATCCCTCCTGACCTTAGGCCCGATCCTGGCCCTCGCTCCCGGCACCTATGGCCACGTCGGCGATGAGATCTACCCCTTCCTTGAGCTCCGCGACGAGGACTTGGACCACATCGACCTGACCGATGGCAGCGTCGAGGACTGGATCGAGGTCGTCGGCGAGCCCTCGCTGACGGCCATCGACTTTTTCTGGCTGTTCGGTGCCTACGATCTGTCGGACGTGGACTTCCGCATCTGGCTCGCCTGGCACCAGGGCAGCGGAACCCTCTGGGTCGCCATGGAGCGCTTCGATGATCTCTACCTCAACAAGTACGACGGGGCCGGCCTCCACGAGATGGTGGGCTGGGACTCCAGTATCGCCTTCATGGTCGACGGCGACCACACCGGCGGGATCTACGGCCAGCTGCTCGGGATCAACTGCGAGGAATGCACGGACGAGCAAGTCCTGTGGAACCACCGGCAGGCGCAGCGGTGGATGGCGATCGCCGAGGCGCCCGGCGGCGGCGACATCCTGGACTACGACGGCGCCAGTGACTGGGTGATCCGGGCGCCGTATGCCGCAGCCGGCGGCGGGGTCATGGGCGAGAGCCCTGCGACGACGGTTACCGAGTTCATGTTGACCCCCTTTGACGACCTCATCTACAACGACGAGGAGGCGTCCACGCCCTCCGAACTCTACCCCGGCAAGGTCATCGGGTTTTCGATCTCAATGTGGGACAACGATGCTGTGGCTTGGGGAGGGCCCGCGCGTGTATCAATTTCGCTATCTGGCAATTGGCAGGTGATGATCAAGGCGGATCTCTTCTCCAACGGTTTGCTCGTCGGCGCCGGGGAAGACCCCTCCCGCTACGACGACGTCTCCGCCGTGGAGCCGTCCTCCTGGGGGCGCATCAAGGCCGCCCTCCGGGTGCGTCCCTGAGCCATGCCCCGCCCCCGCTTGCTCCCGATCGTCCACCCACCTATACTGAACATTTATTCACCCTCCGGCACCCGCGCCAAAGACAGCCCCCCATGCCCGACCCCACCGCCCCCCGGCCTCCCGCCAGGAGGGGCCGCGCCGCCGGCTTCAACACCCCCAACCGCTTCGAGCCCCTGCACCTGGAGCCCGACCCGGCCGAGCCCGGGGAGGAGGGCTTCGAGGAGCGGGTCGCCACCCAGTACCTGGTCGACGCCAGCCGCTCGATCCTGGCCGAGAACGACTCGCCGGACGTCGGCTTCCGCTTCAGCCTGAACCCCTACCGCGGCTGCGAGCACGGCTGCGTCTACTGCTATGCCCGGCCCAGCCACGAGTACCTGGGGTTCTCGGCGGGGCTCGATTTCGAGACGAAGATCCTGGTCAAGGAGCAGGCCCCGGAGCTGCTGGAGGCGGCCCTGCGCAAGAGGTCGTGGCAGCCGCAGGTGGTGGCCCTGTCGGGCAACACCGACTGCTACCAGCCGGTGGAGCGGCGGCTGCAGCTCACGCGGCGGTGCCTGGAGGTGTTCCTCAAGTTCCGCAACCCCGTGAGCCTGATCACCAAGAACCACCTGGTCACGCGCGACCTCGACATCCTGGGGGAAATGGCGGCCCTCGACCTGGTGCACGTGACCCTGTCGATCACCAGCCTCGACCGCCGGCTGACGGCGGCCATGGAGCCGCGCACCTCGCGGCCGGAGCGGCGCCTGCAGGCGCTGGAGCAGCTCTCCGGGGCGGGGGTGCCGGCGGGGGTCAACGTGGCGCCCCTGATCCCGGGGCTCAACGACTCGGAAATCCCCGCCATCCTCGAGGCGGCGTCGGCGAGGGGGGCGCGCTGGGCCAACTACATCCTGGTGCGCCTGCCCGGGGCCGTGCGGCCCCTGTTCCTGGACTGGCTGCAGCGGAACTACCCCGACCGCGCGGACAAGGTGGTGCACCGGCTCGAGGCGGTGCGGGGCGGCCAGCTCTCGGACGCGCGATATGGCACCCGCATGCGGGGCGAGGGGGAGCTGGCGCGGCTGGTGGCGCGGTTCTTCGAGATCGCCAAGCGGCGCCACGGGCTGGACCGGGGCGGGCACGAGCTGGCCGTGCACCGGTTCCGCCAGCAGGGGGAGGATCAGCTGGAGTTGTTCGGGGAGGGGTGAGGGGAGAGCGGCGGGATCTCCAGAGGGTGCGCCACCGCGGGGTGTCACGCACTACACACACCGGCGACTGCTAGAGCACACACCGGCATCGCCCCAGGTAGCGGGGAAGAGTCCGCAAGTCCCTGCCCCCCAACCGCTGGAGTGCAAAGGGCGGCGCTGGCACGGCGTTTGTATGGATGCGGCGGCAGAGCCCTCCTCCCACCCCATCCACGGGATAGGTCGCCGCCATCGCAGATCCCGGATCAGCTCCCGCCAGGCGGTCCCCAGCCTTCGACCGTCCGCGGGCCCCGCGCCCGGTGGGGTCCCCCGGTCGCGCCGTCAGGCAGCGGCCCGAGAGGGCGGCAGACAGCCTTGCGCGCGCAGGCCGCGCCCGTCCCCGCCCTTGGGCGCGAGGCATCATCGTTCTCAACGGCAACTTCGTCCCCGCATCGGCGGCCGGGCCCTTCAAGTACGGAGCGGTGGGCTATGCCCTGAGGGCGGCGGAGGCCCTGCGTCGCCCGGGCCTGCTGGCGGGGTTCCTCCTCTACCGGCGCGACGAGGGATTGGACCGGCCGCGGCTGGGCCCGGTGCCGCTGCTCGGGTATCCGGCCCTCCAGCTCGGCTTTCACTTCGGCATGGACCGCGAGGTCCTGGGCGCCGCCCTGGAGGCCGCCCGCGCGCGCCTCGGCGGCGGCCGGCTCTACTACCAGACCAACGTGCTGCTGCCCTTTCACCCGCCCGGGCGGCCCCTCGTCGTCACCCACCACGCGCCCTTCGTCGACCACGTGGTCGAGGTCATGGGCCGCGCCTGGCGGCGGAAGCCTTCGGCGCCGGGCGCGAGAAGCTGGAGCACCTGAGGGTCAACCAGCGCCTCGGACTGAAGCACCTGGCCCGCAGCCGTGGTGCCGCCGTGGAGATCTCGTCGATCCAGGCGGAGTACCTGCGCGCCCACGGCGTGGAGGGCCGGTTCATCCACAGGATCCACCCTCCCCTGGAGTCCGACGCGGTGAACGGCCTCTCCGGGGAGGGGGCGCGCCTGCGCAGCTTCATCGCCCGGGGCGGCCCCCGGCTGGTCCTGTGCACGGCCTGCTCGCGGCTGGACGCCTTCAAGAACGTCGAGCTCTTCGTGAGGGCCGCCGTGGGGCTGGCCAGGTCGGGCCTCGACCTGCGCGCGCTGGTCATCGGGGGGCCTCCCGATGATGCGCAGCGGCGGCGGCTGCAGGGGCTGGTGGACGCCGGCCTGGCCCACCGATTCCGCTTTTCCCCGAGGGTGTCGCGCGACGACCTGGCCCACCTGCTCGACGATCTGGCCGGCCGCGGCCTCTTCGTCTGTCCCTCGCGCTACGAGACTTGCGGCCTCACCCCCCTGGAGGCGGCGGCCCGCGGGGTCTGCACGCTGGTGGCGGACACGCCCGACAGGGTCGAGGCGGCGATGCTGGTCCCGCCCCGGCACCGGTTCACCCCGACGGCAGAGGGCCTCGCAGACGCCGTGCGCCGGCTCGCGGGCGGCGGGCGCCTCCGGGTCGAGGGCCGAGTCCTCGACGAGGGCGCACGGGCCGGCAGCCTCGACTTCGACGCGCGCTTCATCGCCGCCTGGCAGCGTGCGACGGCGCCGCGGGGGCCCGGGTGCGCCGCGGCCGGCGACGGGCGGGAACTCTCCCGTGACCCGGCCCATCCGGCCTGAGGGTTGCCATGCCCAAGGGCCGTCCCGTCCCGCTCGATCTCTCCTGCCACTTCAACAACGGCGGCATCGCCCCGGACGGGCGGCCGGCGGAGGGCGGTCTCGACGGCATGGGCACCGCCTTCCGCTCCCAGAGTCTGCCGGCCCCGGGTGGGACGATCCTCAGCCAGGGGACCCCCTTCCTCTTTCCGGGCGCGACCCCCGGCTCGGAGGACAACATCGCCTGCGAGGCCCAGGTGATCCCCCTGCCGCCAGGCCCCTGGGGCGCCCTGCACGTGCTGGGCATGTGCGATTGGCGGGCCTTCGAGGAACCCCTCCGGTTGCAGGCCTCCGACGACACATTGGCGGAGACCCGCCTGGGACTGAGCGACGCGCCGCGCTACGGAGGGCTCCAGTACGGCGAAAGAGCGGCCCTCTCGTGTCCGCTGATGACTCCCGACACGTCGGTCCCTCTCTCTTCTCTCATCGGCTCCTCGCCGCCCGAAGCCGGATGCGAGACGGAGGAGACCCGCATCGAGGCCGGGATCTGGCACCAGGTGATCGACCTGCCCCGGCCCCGGCCCCTCACGGCCCTCGTGCTGCCGGACAACCCGTCCATGCACCTCTTCGCCCTCACCCTGGCCGCGGCGGACCCGGCCTCCCCGTGAACAAGCGGATCACCGGCATCCCCTTCTGCACCAACCGGCACTACAACTGCGTCTACGTGGTGCTCGACAGTCTGCTGCGCTTCCACGGCCACGAGCCCACCGTGTCCTGCTTCTCCAACTGGGATTTCCTCTACCTCCGGGAAGAGGGACGCTTCGCCATCGACGGCCGCGCCATCCCCCTTGCAAGGATGCTCGGCGCCTTCGGGATCGGCCTCTTCCACCGCGCCGCCGCCGACGCCGACGCCGCGTGGAAGGCCGTGAGATCGCGGCTCGACACCGGTACCCCGGTAGCCGTCAACGTCGACGTCTTCGCCCTCGCCCGGGCCGGCCTCTATCCCCGCCTGCGTCACGCCGACCACCAGTACATCGCCGCCGGGTACGACGAGCCGGCGGGCACCGTCCACCTGATCGATCCGTCGCCCTGGCAGCCCTCCGCGCGGGACATTCCCCTCGGCCTGTTCCTCGCCTGTTGGGACATGAGCGCGTTCTCCGGGGTGCGCGGCCGCTACAACTGGACCTGGCTGCGGGCGCCCGCGCACCCCCCTTCCCTGGGCCGCGGCCCCCTTCAGGCCCTCCTGCGCCGCAACCTGCGGAGCATGTCGGCCCCCCGCGGCCAGGCGGGCCTGGCGACGGGCCTGGAGGGGATCCGGCAGCTCGCCGCCGATGCCGGCGCCTGGGCGGGGCGGCAGGACGCCGACCTGCAGAGCCATCTGCGGCATTGCGCCCGGCTGCTGCTGGAGATCGCCGTGCTCCGCGAGGGGCACGGCCGCTTCCTGGGGCACGTGGGCCGGCTCTTCGACCAGCCCCGTCTGGCGGCTCTCGGCGCCGAGCTCGGGACGATCTCCCAGGGCTGGTTCGTGGTGAAGAGCCTGTGCCTCAAGGGGGCCCTCAAGGAGCCGCGGAGTCTCCTGCCCCGCATTCAGTCCCGGCTCCAGGACATCGAGGCCCGCGAAGGCAAGGCCCTGGCGGGACTGGCGGAGGCCGTGGAATGGTAGGCAGGCAGAGTCGTCCCACGGGGAGCGGGGGCCCCGGTCCCGGGGGTGTCACCTGCACGCCGCACCGGTGGCACCCGTCACTCACACCCGGCCGGGCGGCCGGCCCCGGGGGAGGCCACAAGTCGTTGCCGCCCAGCACGCGGCGGGGCCGCGGGGGTGGTGGCACGGCGTTTGTATGGGAGAAGGCCCAGGGCCACGGCCCACCCCCTCTCGCCGCGGAGACGCGCTGATGAACATCGCCCTGATCGGTCAGGAGATGCCGCCCCTTTCCGGGGGCCTGGAGCGCCAGGTTCTGGACTGCGCCGCCGGCCTGTCGCGGCGCGGCTGCGGGGTCCGCGTCCTGTCCATCGTCGGAGAGGGGCGGGGGCTGGCCAGCGACGAGATCCTGCTCCGACCCGGCGGCTCCCCCATCCAGGTGCACCGGACCTCGGTGCCCGGCGCGGACGACCCCGAGCCGAGGCTCACCGCCGGCGCCTGCCGCGGGCTCGCCCCGCACTGGTGCTCGCTGCTGGCCGACGCCGACGCGGTCTGCAGCTTCGGAGCCTCTACGGCCCTGGCCGGCGCCGAGATCCGCCGGCGGCTCGGACTCCCCTTCATCGCCGTCCTCCCCGATCTGCCCGCGCCGTCCGACGCCCGCTTCCGGGAGGTCCTGGGCTGCGGCGCCGATCTCTTCGTCGGCCTCTCGCGCTCCCAGTGCCGCCGCGCCGAAGAGCGCTTCGGCCTGCCCATGACCCCGGTCCCCATGGGCGTCGACACCGAGCTCTACCGGCCCGTGGCGGCGCCGGCCGCCGAGGCCGCCCTTCACCGCTACACCGTGCTGGGCGGCATTCCGGGCCCGCTTGTCACCAGCCCCGTGCGCATCGACCCGAGGCAGGGCCTCGAGCCGCTCATCGAGGCCTTCGAGCTGGTCGTCGCCCTGCGCCCCGACGCCACCCTGCTGATCGCGGGCCACGCCGGCCTCCGCCACCCCCTCGTGGGCAACGCCTACGCCGACTACCTGTCCGCCCTGGTGCAGATGAAGGAGCTGGGCGCCAGGGTGCGCTTCGGCGGGGGGGTGTTCAAGGCCCGCCACATGCCCGCTCTCTACTCGCGCTCGCACCTGTGCGTCGTGGCCGGCGGGGGCGAGGACTTCGGCGCCGCGCCGGCCGAGTCCCTGGCCTGCGGGACACCGGTGGTGGCCCCCCGCGGCGAGGGCATGGCCGAGGTCCTCGGAAACGGCACCGGGGGCCTCCTGGTCGACGGCCGGGATCCGGTGAAGGTGGCGCGGGCCATCCTCTCCCTCCTCGACGACGACGCCCTGCGTCGCCGCCTCGGCCGCGGCGGCCGCGAGCACGTGTGCCGCGCCTTCCCGCTGCGGGCGCAGGCCGACCGCTACCTCGAGCTGTTCTCCTCCATCACCGCCGCCCGCGCCGCCGCCTGAGCGCGCCCGAAAGGATGCCCTAAGTGCAGCCGGAGTCCCTGGAATCCATCTGCCTCCCCGACGACGGCACGGCCCTGCTCACGCCGCCGCCGGGGAGCCTGCTCGAGTCGGCCCGAGAGGCGGGGGCATCCCCCTCGATCCGGCAGCGGCTCGAGGACGCCCACCGCGAGCTCGCCGGCGGCGATGCCCGGGAGGCGGCGGGTTCCTTCCAGGCGGTGCAGGCGCACTGGCCGCATCCCTTGCCTGCCATGGCCGAAGGCGTCGCCCTCGCCCTGGCGTCGGACTGGCGCGGCGCCCTGACCCAGCTCTCCGGGAGCGCCGGCCGGCTCGAGGAGCGGGGCCTGCCCGACGCCGCCCTCGCCTGCCGGCTGAACCTGGGGTACGTCCACTACGTCCTGGGCGACCCCGCCGGCGCCGAGTCCACCCTCGACCGGGTGGTGCAGGCCGCGAGCCTCGCCGGCAAGACCCGGCTGCTGGCCGCGGGACTCCAAGAGAAGGCCGCCCTCCGGCTGCGCCACGGCCGTTACGGGGACGCCCGCGAGGAGTGCGAGAGAGCGATGGCGGAATGCCCCGGGGAGGGGGCGGCGCTGGCCCAGGTCATGTGCACGCAGGCGATTGCCTCCCAGGCCCTCGGAGAGCTCCCCCGGGCCGAGGAGGAGTTCAGGGCCTCCCTGTCGCTGGCCTCGGGGGTCTCGCCCTTCGCGGAGCTGCGGGCCTCCGTCAACCTGGCCGTGCTC
>JAJDTN010000252.1 GCA_022827165.1 Candidatus Latescibacterota bacterium | reverse complement strand
CTTCGAGGCGGCCCTGGCGACCGGGAGCTGAGGTCCCCGGGCGCACGCCCGTCGCAGCTTCGCACCAGCGTGGCGGCCTTTCTCCGGTGAGGTCCCCGGGGCCGGCGAGGCCTCGCCGGCTTCAGAGGATCCCGTACTCGTCGAAGACCTCCCGCGGCGAGCGCCCCGAGGCGAGCTCGTCGCGCACGCGGTTCTCCCCCTCCAGCTTCTCCAGGCACCGGGTCCGCACCTGCTCGCGGATCCCCGCCGGGATGACGACCACCCCCTCGTAGTCGGCGAGGACGAAGTCCCCGGGCTCGACGCGGACGCCGCCGCAGGTGACCGGCACCTGCACCCCGGTGGGCAGGATCCTCCCCGCCGAGTCCAGGGGCGAGAAGCCGCGGCAGAAGCAGTGGAAGCCCATGTCGTTCATCAGGCGGACGTCGCGCACCAGACCGTCGGTGACCACGGCGTTGACGCCGCGGGCGGCGGCGGCCGTGGCCAGCAGCTCCCCCCACAGGCCGGAGCGCACCTCGCCGTTGGTGGCCACCAGGATCACGTCCCCGGGGCGGACGCGGTCGTAGGCTTCGAAGATGTGTCCGTAGGGATCGTCGTGGGGCTCCTCGTGGCGGTGGGCGTCGATGGTGACCGCCGGGCCGGCGAAGGAGCTGGCGGGATGGGCGGGGCGGACGCCGTGGTCGAGGGCCTGCTCCCGGTACCCGAGGGCGTCCATGACGTCGGCGGCCAGCGCCGTGTAGATCGGTTTCCAGAGTTCGTACAAGGGCGGTCTCCTTCGCAGGGGTTCGCGGACGTCACCTCTGCCGCGAGGGGTCCGGAAGAAAGAGGGCGGCCACGGCGGTCACCAGGGGCAGCAGGGCGAGCCACTCGAGGGTCAGGGAGAGTCCGACGCGGTCGGCGATGTACCCGGTCGGCCCCAGGGCGAGGCTGGCGACGCCCCAGCTGAAGCCGAGGGGGAGGCTGGAGGCGAGCCCCGAGCGCCCGGGAGCCAGCTCCTGGGCCAGGGCGACGAGGATCGAGTTGGAGGCCAGCAGGAAGCCGCCGCCCACGCCCAGCAGCAGGTAGGCGGTGAAGCCCTCGGCCTGCAGGAAGAAAAAGAGGGCCGGGCTGGCCGCCAGCAGGGAGAAGCAGACCAGGGGGCGCTTGCCGAGGCGGTCGGAGAGGTAGCCGAAGAGCAGGGCGCCGATAACGCCGGAGATGTTGTAGATCGCCAGCCAGCGATCTCCTTCCTCCGGCGACAGTCCCCGCTCTCCGGCGAGGACGGCCAGGAAGATCCCGAAGCAGAGACCGGTGACCGAGCGCAGGATGACGACCACGGTGATCAGGATCAGGCCCCGGCGGACGCCGTCGCCGGCGGGGGCCGTGCCGCCGGCCTCGCGGGCGGCGGCCTGGGGGTTGTTGAGGGGCAGGAACCGCCAGACCAGGATCAGCACGAGCAACCCGGGCACGCCCACCAGGGGCAGCCACTCCAGCCCCGCGGCCTCGGCGAAGGGCCGCACCCAGAGAGGCGTCACCCCGAGGCCGAGGGTGCCGCCGAAGATGAACAGGGCCAGGCCGAAGCCGCGCCGGGGGCCGCACAGCTCGCCGGCCAGGGAGAACGCCTGCGGGTGGAAGGCGGCGACGCCGAGGCCGCCGAGCCAGAGGATCCCCACGAGGACCCAGTAGCTCGGCGCGATCCCCATGAGGGGGGTGAAGACCGCGGTCATGGCCATCCCCCCGAGGACCAGCCGGCGGCGCTGCATGCGGTCCCCCCACAGGCCCAGCAGGGGCTGGGTGATGCTGCACAGGGTGACCAGGGTGCCCAGGAACCCGGCGCCGGCGATGCCGAGACCCAGGCGCGTCATCACCAGCGGCAGCAGGGGCGCCAGCATGGTGGCGTACGAGTCGACGCAGAAGTGGGCCACCGAGGCCAGCAGCAGCCTGAGCCGTTGCATGCTCCGCTACCCCGCCGCCCGGAGAGAGTCGAGGCGGACGCAGAGACGCCACAGACACAAGGCTCCCACCGTCGAGGAGACGGCGCCGACGGCGAAGGGGAGATGCGGGGCGACCTCCACCAGCCAGCCCCCGGCGACACTGCCGGTGACCATGGCGCCGCTCCAGACCATGTGACCCAGGCCGACGAGGCGGTTCCGCTCCTCGGCGGCAGCCACCTCGTCGATGAGGCCGGGCACCAGGACCGAGACCGCCCAAGCCGTCGTCGACAGGGCCGTGCCGAGGACGAACAGGGCCGTCACCGACCCGGTGCCGAAGGCCAGGCCCACGGCGCTGGCGACGATGCCGGAGGCGGACAGGACCAGGGGCCGGGTGCGGCCGAAGCGGTCCCGCAGCAGGCCGGTGAGCAACTGGCCGGCAGCGGCCACGGCGAGGCTCACGGACCCGTAGAAGGCGGCCGTCGCCGCCGAGCCGCTGGCGCGGTACACGAGCAGGGGCAGGGCCAGGCTGGCCATGCCCCAGAAGCCGGTGATCGTCAGTCGCAGTCCGACGAGGAGGTGCACGTTCCGCTGCGCTAGCAGCGGCCGGTACGACGACCACAGGGCCAGCCGGGGAGCCCTCCGCCGGGACTCACGAACGGGGGTGGACGGCAGCAGCAGCATCCCCGCCAGGACCACCGCCGCCGAGAGCAGGGCCATGGCCGTGCCGATCTGGCCGAAGCTCCAGTCCTCCTTGACCAGTCCCGTGGCGAGGTTGCCGGCGGACTGCCCCAGGGTGCTGCTGAGGAAGTAGAGGGCGCCGCCCAGACCCAGGCGCGCCGGGCCGGCGGCGGCGATGAGGTAGCTCTGGCCCGAGGTGCTCAGGGGGCCGCCGGCGGCCCCCGCCACGAGGGTGAGCAGGGTCAGGAGGAGGACGTCGCCGGTGTGGAAGACGAGGCCCGTCACGGCGCTGCCAGCGAGGCCGAGGAGGAGGGTGACCTTGAGGCCCAGCAGGTCGCAGAGACGGCCCGCGACGATGGCGAAGATGCCGCCCAGGGCGAGGGCGACGGCGCGCAGGTACCCGGTGAACAGGGCCAGGCGTCCGAGGTCGGCGTCGACGTAGACCGGCAGCAGGGAGTGGTACGGGGCGGTGGCGAAGCCGCCGAGAAAGGAGAGGCCGCAGAGAACGACGAAGGCCCGGCTCCACAGTCCCACGGGAGCCGGGCCCGTCGAGGCCGATGGGTCGCCGCTCACTTCCTGCTGGCGGCCACGTTGTTCTTCAGCACGCCGATCTTCGAGATCTCGATCTCGACCCGGTCTCCCGGCTGGAGGAAGGTGCCGGTGGTGGCGCCGACACCGGAGATCGTGCCGGTGCTGATGATGTCCCCCGGCTCCAGGGTGATGATCGCCGAGATGTACTCGATGATGTCGGCCACGTAGTAGAGCATCTGGCCGGTGTTGTTGTGCTGCTTGCGCTCGCCGTTCACGTAGGTGCTGATGTCGAGGTCCTGGGGATTGCGGATCTCGTCGGTGGTGACCAGCCACGGCCCCTGCGGCGCCGCCGTGTCCAGCCACTTGCCGTTGAGCCAGTCGAACCACTCGTCCTTGGGCCGGCTGGCGGAGCGCTCCTTGATCACCAGCTGGCGCTCGGATACGTCGTTCATGATGGTGTACCCGGCCACGTAGCGGAGGGCGTCGGCGGACTTGACGGCCTTGCCCCGGCGGCCCATGACCACGGCCAGCTCCCCCTCCCAGTCGATGGCGCGGGCCACCGGCGGAATGAGGATGCGGTCCCCGGGGCCGACGACGGTCGTGGTGGGCGGCTTCATGAAGACCCGCGGCGTCTCCTTGTCCTGGGCCGCCATGCGGCCGCCGCCCTCCTCGATGTGGTCCTGGTAGTTGCCGGCCAGGCAGAACAGCTTGGCGGGGTTCGGCACCGGGGCGCGCAGCTTGACGCGGCCCAGGAGGTGGGTGCTGCGGCCGTCGGCCTTGGGCTCGTCGCCGAGTTTCTCCGACACCGCCTTCACGAGCCTGCGGGCGGCGGCCATGCCCTTGGCGCCGGCCTGCAGAAAGGAGATCATGTCGCCGTAGAAGGCACTGGACTTGCGCTTCTCGCGGCGGGCGGCGCTGCGTTCGGCGGCGGCCAGGTCGATGACGATCCGGTCGCCGCAGGCGACGGCGCCGAGGCGCTCCTGCTTGTCGACGGCGAAAGTGGTGAGCTTCATGCTGGGTCTACCTCCTCCCGGGGTGTGCTGTCGATGCGCGTAGCCGCTGCCGGCGGGCGCCCGTATATTGCAGCCGCCGCGGAACAACGGCCTCATCCATGGGATCCAAACCCTTCATACACGAAACCGCCGTCGTCGACGAGCCCGTCGAGATCGGCGAGGACACCCGTATCTGGCATTTCACCCATGTCATGCCGGGGGCCCGAATCGGGCGGTCCTGCATCCTCGGCCAGAACGTCTATGTCGACCGGGATGTCGTCATCGGCGACCGCTGCAAGGTGCAGAACAACGTGTCGGTATACAAAGGGGTGACCCTGGAGTCCGACGTGTTCTGCGGCCCCTCCATGGTCTTCACCAATGTAGTGAATCCCCGCGCCTTCATCGAGCGCAAGCACGAGTTCCAGCCCATCCTGGTGAAGAGGGGCGCCACCCTCGGCGCCAACAGCACCGTGCTCTGCGGCGTGACGGTCGGGGAGTACGCGCTGGTCGGCGCCGGATCGGTGGTCACCCGCGACGTGCCGGCGCACGCCGTCGTCTACGGAGTGCCCGGGCGCCAGTCCGGGTGGGTCAGCGAGGAGGGCCACCCGCTGCAGGGCGTTGGCTCCGACGGCTTCCGCTGCCCCCGCACCGGGAAGCGCTACCGCCTCGGCGACGGCACCCTCGCGCCGGTGGACTGACCCCGCCTTTCCCGGGGGGCCGCGCCTCCAGTCCGCTCCAACTCGCAGGGCAGGGGATCGACGGCGCCGTTGGCGGCGAAGGCGGCCAGGCGCTCGCTGCAGGCGTCGCAGCGGCCGCAGGCCGGGCGCCGCCCCGTGTAGCAGGTGTGGGTCAGCTCCCAGGGCACCCCCAGCCTCATGCCGAGGGCCACGACTTCCACCTTGGTGCGCTCCACGAAAGGCGTGTGGATGCGGAAGGCCGTGTCGCGTGCGGCGCCGAGCCTCAGCGTCTGTTCCAGGCTGTCGTAGAACTCCCGCCGGCAGTCGCGGTAGGCCTCGTGGTCGTCGCGCACCGGGGCGATGTAGATGTCGGCGGCCCCCAGGCCTTCGGCGCAGGCGGCGGCGAGGGTGACGAACACCAGGTTGCGGAAGGGAACCACCGTGTCGATCTGGCGGTCCTCCGAGGCGGCGGGAACGTCGAGGGAGTCATCCGTGAGGGGGCTGCCGCCGAAGGCTCCCGGATCGAGGGGCAGGACCTGGTGCGAGGCGGCGCCGGCGCGGGCCGACAGGGCGGCCGCCGACTCGAGCTCGATCCGGTGACGCTGCCCGTAGTCGATGGAGAGGGTGTGCACCGGGTGGTCCGGACGCTCGGCGCGCAGATGCCACAGCAGGGTCGTGGAGTCCATGCCGCCGCTCAGCAGGAGGACGGCCGGTTCGGAGGCGGGGGTCATTGTCGGGCGATGGTAGAGGAGGGGTTTCAGGGTGTCAAAGGAGAGGGGATCCGGCCATCGACCTGTCTTGACACCATTTCGGGGCCTGGGTAGGTTCGCCCGTGCCGCCCGACCCCGAGGCCATAGAGCCTCCCCTCCGGTAATCGTCGTGGATATGAAGAGACCAGGTCCGGTCAGGTCCAACCGCCTGCACCGGCTGCGCAACACCCTGATGGCGGGCATCACCGTCATCGCCCCTCTGTGGATCACCGGCTGGGTCTTGTGGACACTGTTCAACTGGGCCGACCGGTTCTCCCGTCCCCTGATCCGCCCCTTCGCCGCCATCGCCGGCGATCCCGACTGGTACTACCGGGGCATCGGGTTCCTGCTCACCATCCTCATCCTCTGGGTCGTGGGCACGGTGACCACCCACGTGCTCACCCGCCGCCTGCTGCACGACGCGCGCGAGGCGATCGAGCGGCTGCCCCTGGTGCGCACCATCTACAGCCCGGTGCGCAAGCTGATGGAGACGATGACCTCTCCCGACAAGGCGGGGTTCAAGCAGGTCGTCCTCTTCGAGTACCCCCGGAAGGGGCTGTGGACCCTCGGGTTCCTCGCCGGCGATGTGCCCTTCGAGGACGGGCGGCCGCCGGCGCACAGCATCTTCGTGCCCACGGCGCCCAACCCGACCACCGGGTTCATGCTCATCGTGCCGCGCAACGAGATCGAGCCCACCGGGTTGAGCGTCGAGGCAGCCTTCCAGATGATCGTCTCCGCCGGCGTCGCCGTGCCTCCGACCCTGCGGCTGCCGGTGAACGTGGCCCATGAGGGCGAGCCGAACGGCGGCGGGTCCATCGAGAGGCAGGTGCGGATCGCCACCGAGGAACCGGCCGCGATGGACGGAGGCGTCCACCTGACCCCTCCTGTGGGGGCTCGGGAAGGGGGAGGTTCCCGCGGCTGAGCGTCCGCGGTTGCGCGGACCCGGCGCGGAAGGTCCGGGTTCATATATTCCAGAGCAGGAGTGCCGGCGAGTCCGGCCGAACCCCGCAGGCAACCGACTTCAAAGGAGGTTTCGAGGTGCCCTTCTTCTTCTTCGATTCCACCATGATCCTGCTGATCCCCTGCATCGTCCTGGCCCTGTACGCCCAGTCCAAGGTGCGCAGCGCCTACTCCAAGTACAGCCAGGTCGGGTCCGCCGCCGGCATCACCGGCGCCGAGACGGCCCGCCGCCTGCTGCGCGAGCAGGGAATCGTCGACGTCGCCGTCGAGGAGACGGGCGGCACCCTCTCCGACCACTACGATCCCCGGGCCAAGGTCGTGCGCCTCTCCTCGGGCATCTACCACGGCCGCCATCTCGCCGGCCTGGCGGTGGCCGCCCACGAGGTGGGCCACGCCATCCAGCACGCCACGGGTTACTTCGCCCTCAACCTGCGCCACAGCTTCCTGCCGGTGGCCAACATCGGCTCCTGGGCGGCCTTCCCCCTGTTCCTCATCGGTTTCTTCTTCCAGTCACCGGGCATGGTCGACATCGGCATCCTGCTCTACGCCGGCGTCGTCGCCTTCCAGCTGATCACCCTGCCGGTGGAGTTCAACGCCAGCTCCCGCGCCATGGCCCAGCTGGTGGACGGCCGCTACCTGCGCGCCGACGAGGCCAGGGACGCCCGGCGCGTGCTCAACGCCGCCGCCCTCACCTACGTGGCGGCCACGGCCACCGCCCTCATGCACCTGGTGAGGTTGCTGATCCTGCGCCAGGGCATGCGCGACTGACGCCGGGAAGCCGCTCGAGTCCCAGAGCGGCGAGCCGCGCGGACCGAGGGGATGCCGCGGGGCTCCGTGCCCGTCGTTCGGCGGTGCCCCGGGCGGCGGGGCCGTTCCCAGGAATCTCGGAAACCTCAAGACACGTACCCGTCACGGGCGTTGGTCCGCCCGCATCCGGGCCCTTCCTCGTCACTGTCGTCGGCAGGGCCGACGGGAATCGCCTCGAGCGGGGATCCTGCCGGGATTCCGGCGCTCCTGGCGCAGGGGGGTCGAAGTCCCGGCCCCTCCGGTAGTTGTGGATGCCGGGGGATTGCCGTAGAATGCGCGTCGCACGTCTCCCCACGGGCGGGTGATCCACCATCCCCGAACAGGGAGCCCCCCATGTTCGATCGCCACCCCCGCCGGCAGTACCCCAGGGGTTTCTCAGGCCCCTCCGACCACCCGGGCGCCTGCAGGACGTGGTCGCCTCGCCCCTCCTTCAGAGCCATGCGCGGTCCCCGAATCCCGGCGATGATCGCCGTTGCCGCGGCGATCCTGCCGCCCCTCCCCGGAGAGGCGCAGGTCCTCATCGTCGAGGACGGCAGGGCCCGGGCGGTAGTGGTCACCGCGGACGAGCCGACGCCGACGGCGACCTACGCGGCGGCGGAGCTGGTCCGGCACATCGCCCTGGCGACGGGCGTGTCGCTGCGGACCGTTCCCGAGTCCGAAGCCCCGGAAGACGTGCACAGCCGTGTGTACGTGGGGGACACCGAGACGGGCCGCACCTTCGGCCTCGATCCGGAGAGCCTGCCGCGGGAGACCTACGTCCTCCGCTCCGTGGGGAACGACCTGTTCATCGGCGGCCGGGAGTCCGGCGGCGACCCCTTCTCCGAGCACAATCCCGAGGTGGGGCCCCTCTTCGGCGTGTACGAGATCCTCGAGGAGGTGCTCGGCGTGCGCTGGCTCTGGCCCGGCGAGCTCGGCACCTATGTCCCCGGGACCGACATCGTTCGCCTTTCCGCCATCGACGAGACGGCGGCGCCGGCCCTGAGATTCCGGCACTTCTCCTGGGGCGCGATCCGCTCCGTCGCCCTCGGGGGGGCGCCGCTGGATCCCGGGGACGAGAAGCTCGGCTTCAGCCGCGATGTCGCCGTGGAGTACGGCAAGGCCGTGCAGGTGCTATTGCGCCGGCACCGGATCGGCGGCATGGACGCCAAGCCGCCTTCGGGTCACGCCTTCAGCGGCTGGTGGCAGCGCTACGGACGCGAGCACCCGGACTGGTTCCAGCTGCGGCGGGACGGCGTGCGCGGCGATCCCGACACGAACTACGCCCACGTGGCCATGTGCGTCTCCAACGAGGAGCTGCAGGACTTCGTGGTCAGCCAGTGGGATGGCGAGAGCTGGCTGCGCCTCGGTCCCGTGGACCGTCCGGGCCGCTGCACCTGTGACGTCTGCCAGGCCTGGGACGCGCCCCAGCCGGAGGAGCCGCCGTGGTTCGCCGAGCGGGTCTACGCCACGGACCGCCGGGCCCAGGAGGAGTTCGCGGGGGTGACCTCCGACCGCTACGCCCGGTTCTGGAAGACGATCCACGAGAAGGCCCGCAAGCGGAATCCCCACGCCATGGTCTCGGTCTCCTTCATCTACGAGAACGAGTTCCCGGCGCCTCTCTTCGACATCCACCTCGGCAAGAGCCTCTACGGCGAGTTCGTCCAGTGGCAGGACCCGCACCTCCGCTACTTCCCCATGCACCCCGAGGCCTACGAGTGGGTGAAGGCCCAGTGGCTGGGCTGGCGCAAGACGGGGATCCGCATGGGCTACCGGCCCAACTACATGCACGACGGCTACGTGCTGCCCCACTTCGACACGCGCCAGTCCGGGGAGTTCTTCAAGTTCGCCTACGAGAACGGCATGGAAGGGGGCAGTTTCGACTCCCTCACCGGGCAGTGGGGGGTCCACGGCCTGCGGCTCTACATGCACATGCGCCTCCTGAGCGATCCCACCCTGGAGGTGGACGCCATCCGCGCCGAGTACTGCTCGGCCTTCGGCCCCGCCGCGGGCACCATGGACCGCTATTTCCAGTACTGGGAGGACTACTCCTTCGACAACCAGTTGCGGTTCGTCGAGCTGTTCTGGGAATTCGGCTGGCGTTACCGCTCGTATGCACGCAAGGCGCATCTCGCCTTCCCGCCGGAGGCCTTCGGGCCCGCCGAGCGGCTGCTGGAGCAGGCGGCGGCCGAAGCCGGGGCCCCGGGTGTGCCGCCCGAGTTCGCCGGGCGCGTCGAGTTCGTCCGGACCGGCCTGGAGCACGCCAGGCTGGCCGTGAGGCTCACATCCCTCTTCGAGATCCAGGAGGAGGTTCCGGACACGGTCCCGGAGGCGAACCGGGCCGAGGCGGAGTCGGCCCTGCGCGACCTGGTCGCCTTCCGCAAGCAGCACCAGGGCCTGTTCTTCTCGGACCTCCTGTGGGTCACCAGCTTCTGGGAGCGGCCGAAGCTGAACGTCGATGATCTCGCCGCCGCCCTGGACTAGGAGACCGGTTCCCGGCGCGGCAGCGCCCTCTCGCGGCGCCCGATGACGGGAGAAAGAGAAGAAGCGATGTCACGCGCAGCGGTCCTGGCTCTGGCCTTGATCTGCGGGCTGGCCGCCGCCCCGGCCCGGGCGGGGGATCCGTGGCCGGCGCCCGAGCAGCAGTGGCGTTACGAGTCGTCGGGCCTGAGCACGCCGATCCCCTACCCGTCGGTGCCGCGCATCGAGGGGATTCTCGTCGGTGAGGGCACCGACCTGGTGCGGCTGGACACGAAGGGGCGGGAGGTGTGGCGGACGCAGCTGATCGGCCTGGCCAAGGTGGCCGGGCAGGTGGAGTGGGCCAGGGAGCGCGTCAGGACGCCGGTGGTGGTCGACCTGGACGGCGAGGGGGCTCCCGAGATCGTGGTCCAGGCCAGCTACGGGGAGGTCTTCGCTCTCGACGGCGGCGGTCAGGTGCTCTGGCGCTGGCCGGGGTTCGGGCCGATCGACTTCCGCATGTTCCCCACCGCGGGCGACGTGGACGGGGACGGCCGCCCCGAGATCGTGGTGACCTCCAAGGCCGGCTGGGTGGGTTGTCTGGACCGGCAGGGACGGGTGCTCTGGCAGTTCAGCGCCGGCTGGGAGCTGGCCTCGGCGCCGGTGGCGGCGGACCTGGACGGCGACGGCAGGGAAGAGGTGGTCTACGGCAGCGACTCCCGGGTCCTGGCCCTGACGGGCTCGGGCCGGCTGCTCTGGCAG
>JAJDTN010000434.1 GCA_022827165.1 Candidatus Latescibacterota bacterium | reverse complement strand
GTCGAGCCCAACGCCCCCGACGTCAACGGCCAGGCGGAGTGGATGTTCACGGTGTGGGACAACCTGCAGTGGGATGATCCGGACGCCAGCGTGGTGCACGACATGGTGGAAAACCAGATCATCGGCATGAACTGGCAGATCTCCGACTACGACGCCCTCGACGAGAACTCGAAGGAGGATTGGCTCCTGAACGGCCAGGCAACCATCTGGCAGACCTCGTCGGTAGCCACCGACTTCCTCCTGGCTCCGGTGGAGGATGTCGAGTTCGGCACCGCCGTCGAAGCCAGGAGCTGGGGCCGCGTCAAGGCTGCCTTCACCGAGTAGCAGCAGGCGGCGGGCAGGTCTCGCTGCCGGCGATCAGGTTCCATGGCACGAAGGAAGGGGGGATGTGAAGTCAACATCCCCCCTTCCCTGAATCAGCCCCATACGACAAGAGGGTGACATCTTGCCAGCAGGGCGATTGGCCGGCCTGCTCCTGTGCCAGTTGGCGGGCGCGGGGACGTGGGGCCCCGCGGAGGCGGTGACGATCTACCGGCTCGGCGGCGAGGACCACGCCAGCTTCCCCCTGCCGTCCGAGGTGGCCGACGGCCGCGCCGGCTTCGAGCAGTTGAGCTGGGCCCACGTGGACCCCGCCGCGGCCGGCGCCTCCGACAACGTGAACCTGGATGGAGCCCTGGCCCCGTTCTACCACGGCAGCCACGAGAACGTCCTGGACTCGGCCCAGGAGCGGGGCGGCTTCCTGAGGACCGAGCGTTACACGGGATATGGCCACGATCCGGACCTGGACGTAGTCGCCGATGGGGACTTCGCCACCTTCATCCAGGGGCATATTGCGTCGTTGGAGTACAGTACGGCTTCCGGTACCCACGGCTTGACCATGTACTTCGACCTGGGCGGCCTGTTCCCGGTGAACCGGGTGCGCGTGTCGCCGCGCCCCGGCTCCCCGCACTACATCGAGCACATCGCCGTCGCCACCGCCAGCGGCGAGCCCCACGGGGGAACGCCGAACCGGTCCCACCTGGAATTCCACAGAAAGCTCGTCCGGGAGACGCCGTTCGACTTCGGTCTGGTGGCGGAGATCACCCAGAACAAGAACCCGGTGGTGGAGATCCCCCTGGACCGGACGCCGGTGCGGCAGCTGGCGCTGTGGGTCGACCCGTTTCAGCGGGAGCCATGGGAAATCGCCGAGGTGGAGGTCTTCGCCGAGGGGTATGTGCCGTTCGCCGGCTATATCTCGAACACCATTCCCCTGGGCGCCCTGTCCAGTCTGGGCCGGGTGCGCTGGTCGGGCCGGCAGGACGGGACGGCCCGGGTATCGATCCGCAGCCGCGGCGGCGACGATCCGGACCCGTCCCGGTACTGGCGGCGGACCTTCCGGTCCGACGAGGAGGTGCCGTACGGCGCGGACGGATCGCCCCTGACCCGCGCCCAGTACGACAAGCTGCAGGGCAAGGAGAAAGGCCGCATCACGCACGACGCCGAGAGCTGGGAGCTGTGGTCGGCGCCGTACCCCTTCGGCGACAGTCTGGGGGTGGCGATGGTGGCGCCGAGGCCGCGCACCTACGTGCAGTTCTCGATCGACTTCGCCAGCGACTTCCTCGACGGCGGGCAGGTGAACTACCTGGAGTTCGCGGTATCGTCGCCGCCGGCGGCGACGGACCTGGTGGCGGAGGTCGATCCGTGGCGGGTCGAGGCCTCGGAGCCGACGGAGTTCACCTGCGCCGTGCGGCCGACCTTGTCGCTGCAGGACCGGGGCTTCGACAGCCTGGAGCTGCGGTTCCAGGGCGGCCGGGTGGAGGAGGTGGTCGGCGTCGAGGTGGCGGGAGCGGCGGCGGCCTTCACCGAGGTGGACAGCCTGCGCACCGGCGACCGGGTGGTCGTGAGCTTTCCGCGGCTGGGAGTGAACGACAGCGGTGAGCTGCTGCGGGTACGGCTTCGGGGCGAGGCGTACCGCTACGCGGCGACCTTCCAGGTCCGGGTCTTCGACAGCGAGGCGCCGGAGGAGGTCTGGCAACCGGTGAGGGCCGGCGACGCCACCGACGCGCTGGACGGCAACCGGCTGTCGGTGGAGACCCTGTCCCTGGGCGCGTCGACGGTGGGGAGGCTCCAGATCGAGCCGGCCGCCTTCACGCCCAACGGCGACGGGATCAACGACGAGGTGGCGATCCGCTACGACCTGCTGAAGCTGACCGAGGACCGGCGGGTGCAGGTGAGGGTCTGGGACCTGACGGGCCGGCTGGTGCGGGAGGTGTACGAGGGCCGCGACCGTTCGGGGCGCTACATCCGGCCCTGGGACGGCCGCGACGGCAGCGGCCGGCGGGTGCCGCCGGGAATCTACCTGTGCCGGGTCGCCGTCGACCGCGAAGGGGGCCGCGACAGCGAGACCCGCCTGATCGCGGTGGCGTACTGAGGCGCGGGTCGATGAACGGCAGGACCGGCGCGGCGCTGGCTCTCGGGGTCCTCTGGGCCAGTGCGGTCTGGGGCCAGGGGTATCTGCTCCGCGGCAACCAGATCGTGGTCGAGGGCCGCCACCTGAAGACCTGGGAGTACCCCGCGGGCACGGTGGAGTTCCCCGCCCCGGGCGCCGCCGCCCGCCCGCACTTCGTGGCCAAGGACATCGACGCCGCCCGCGACATCGTCGAGCACCTGCGGCGGCATCCGCCCCAGGGAGTGCAGGCGGAAGAGGTCGGCTTCCTGCACGCCGTGAGAGCCGGCACCAATGCCGCCGGGGTGGCCAACCTCGTCGACGGGGATCCGGCCACGTACTGGCAGCCCGACCCGGACCAGCCGCTGCGCGACTGGTGGTTCGAGCTGGATCTGGGGCGGGTCGTGTCCGCCACCCGCATCCGCCTGACCTTCGTGGACGAGGATCTCGGGGATCCCTTTCTCCAGTATACCCTTCTGACCTCGGACGGCGAGCGTCCCGAGCAGGGCCTGCGCGACGTCAAGAGCTTCGTCGTCGCCTACGCCTCCCCGGGCGCCAACAAGAGCCGGCGCCTCTTCGACATCGAGGTGGAGCCTTCGGGGGACTCCCGTGATCCCGCGTGGCGGGGGGACGAGATCCGCTACGTCCAGCTCGTGGTGACGGAGAGCGACTCGGTGCGCGGCGCCGAAGTGTCCCGCCCGGTCTACGACGCCCTGGAGCCGGCCCGCCGGGGGACGGTGGACTACTACAAGGAGGTGGGCGATGGCAGCATCCGGGTCGACCGGGAGGTCTACGAGGCGATCGACCCCGGATTGCGCGGGGAGGTCCGCTACTTCCGCCGCGAGCGTCCTCGTCTGGCGGAGATGGAAGTGCGCACGATCGGCGAGAACATCGCCCTCGGGCTGACGGCCCGGCGGGGGGTGGCGCAGAAGATCGAGACCGATACCACCGCGGTCACCGGCCTGGTGGACGGCCTGTACGAAACGACGGTCCTGACCACGGTCCGCACCCCCGCCCTGCGCTTCTTCTACTTCGACCTCGGCGCCTACTACTGGGTCGATCGAGTGCAGATGTTCTTCCAGAACAAGGGCTTTCAGGGACCGATCACCGAGTACGAGATCAGGACCTCGGACGGCGCCCTGACGCCCGAGGGGAGACTCGCCTGGACCAGCCAGGCCCTCGGGGGCCGGGACGGCATGGACTACCACGCCAAGGTCTTCGCACCCACCGTCGCCCGCTACATCAGCATTCCCTATTCCGGCGGCATGGCGGGAGGCCAGGCGGACACGCGGGAGATGCAGTTCTACGGTGAGGGATACCAGCCCCGCGTCTGGCTCACGTCCCCCCTGATCGCGCTGGACGGCGCCCGCACCCTCAGTTCGATCGAGTGGGAGGGAGAGACGCCTCCCGGGACCTCCATCGCCCTGCGCAGCCGCACCGGCAACCAGCTCGTCGATGTCCTCCGCTATTTCGAGCAGGACGGCGGCCAGATCACGGAGGAGCAGTACGACAAGCTGAACAAGTTCGCCAAGAAGGAAATCGAGATCGTCACCGAGCAGGTGCCCGGCGCTGACTGGAGCGACTGGAGCGAGGCGTACGAACACTCCGGAGCCCCCGTCACGTCGCCGAGCCCCCGGGAACACCTCATGCTCCAGGCCTGGCTGACGACGGACGATCCCCGCCAGGCCGCCTCCCTGCAGTCGATCCGCCTGAACTTCCTCGATCCCCTGGCCCGGCAGGTCCGGGGCGAGCTCGAGCCGGCCCTGTTATCCGGGCTGGGCGCCGCCGACACCCTGTCCCTCTTCGTCAAGGCCGACTTCCTGCGCAACGGGCCGGGGATGGACCAGATCCGCCTGTACGCTCCCGGCGTGGACCTGGAGTTCCAGCTTCTGCGCATGGGCCGCGAGTCGCAGTGGGAGGCCGGCCCGGCGGCCGAGCTGGGACCATCCGACCTGGAGCGGGTCCCGGCCGGGTCCGACTCGCTGTGGGTGCGCCTCGACTCGGCGGTGGGGGCCGAGGTCGACCTGATCGAAGTGCGCTTCACCGCGACCCTGTTCCGCCCGGGAGCCATCCTGCAGGCGGAACTGGGAAACTCCTCCGAGGCCGGTCGATGGCAACGGGTGGACCCCGGCGACGCCACCGCCCTGGCCTCGAGTCAGGGGATGATGTTGCGGGGGCCGTTGGAAGCCGGGCCGGTGATGGGCCCGCTGAGGGTCAGCGCCCCGGTCCTGACCCCGAACGGGGACGGCATCAACGACGAGACGCGCTTCGAGTTCCCGGTGCTCCGGCTCGGCGGGCAGCGCGCGGTGACGACCCGCCTCTACGATCTCGGCGGCGGCCTGGTGCGGGAGTGGAAGGAGCGGCGTCCCCTCGTGAGCGGATCGTACACGGTCCGCTGGACCGGCGACGACCAGAGCGGCCGGCGGGTGCCTCCCGGCATCTATCTGCTGGAGATCGAGGTGGAGGCGGACGCGGAGGGGCCGGGCCGCAAGGCGCACCGCCTGGTGCAGGTAGCGTATTGAGCCGTCGAGGGGGAGTGCGGAAGATCAGCCTCGGCCTGGCCACGGCCGCGGCATTCTGCCTGGTGGCCCCGAACCTGGCGGCCGAGAGCCGGACCGTGGGCGGCGCCGGCGACCGCCCCTGGAGCGGCGGCGGCGGGGAGATCCCGGCGGCGGTGGAGACCGGCATCGACGGGGCGGCGGTCACCACCACTCCGGGCGACGTGGTGGATTTCGACTTTCCCGGCCGGCCGGGCTGGATCTTCCCGCAGAAAGCCGACTCCACGAGGAATATCGCCGCCGAAGCCACCCTGACCTCGCCGAACATCCTGACGGAGGGCATCGACGAGGAACTGCTCCTGATGGTGGACGGCGATGTCGAGACCGCTTTCAGCCAGAAGGGCGAGCCCGGGGGGCCGCAGGTCCTCGCCTTCGGGGCCATGTTCGACGTCGACCTGGGGGCGCGCTTCGGGGTGAACCGGGTCCGGTTCTTTCCGAGGAACGCTCCGGGATTCGAGGCCCCCGGCTTTCCCTTCCAGAACGACTATCTGCGCGCCTACGAGCTTCTGGTCAACGACGGCAGCGAGAGTTCCAGGGACGAGTCCGGCCGGCCGGTGCTGACCACCTTCAAGCTGGAACTGCAGAACGACCGGCCCGTGGTCGACCTGCGGATCCCGCCTCAGTACCTGCGCTTCCTGCGGCTGAAGTCGCAGACGGTGGTCGGCTACGAGATCGCCGAGTTCCAGGTCTACGGGGCGGGGTTCGTGCCCGAGGCCCGGTACATCTCCAACGTATTCGACCTGGGGACCCGCTGGGGGGTGTGGGGCAGGATCCGGTGGATCGAGGAGACCCTGGGCCCCGAGGGGCTGTCGCAGGCCCGCATCACCACCCGCGCCGGGCACGACGACACGCCCCTGGAGTTCACCCGCCCGAGTCCCGATGGTTCGGTGAACCTCCCGTGGAAGCAGGGCGCGGTCGCCGCCACGGCCGGGGGAGAGGAGATCGCCCTGGACGATCTCGACCCCCTCGAGGCGCTGCGCGCCTACCGGGCCCTGCCGTTGGCGGAGAAGAACCGGTGGGCCCTGACCCTGGAGGACTATCTCGGCCTGAACCCGCGGGGAGAGATCCGCGCCGATCCGGACGCCTGGACCCCGTGGTCGGCTCCCTACGGGCCGGAAGGCACCCGCGGCATCACCGCCGGGAACATCGATGACGAGCGGCTCGGGGCGCCGATCACCACTCCGGGCCCGCGGCGCTATTTCCAGGTCCGGGTCGAGTTGATGAGCCGGGACCTGGAGGCAGCGACCGGCATCGGGCAGCTGGCTTTCACGGTCCATCCCCCGGCGGCCGAGCGGATCGTCGGCGAGATCTACCCCCGCCAGGCCGGGCTGGCCGTGGCCGAGACCTTCACCTACGCGGTCATGCCCACCCGCATACGGCCGGGCCGGGACAGCGGCTTCGACACCTTCGAGATCGCCACGCCGGTCCGCGTCGAAGCGATCGAGACGGTGCAGGTCCTGTTCCACGACGGCCGCACCGAGTCGGCGGACTTCTCCGGCCGGGACCTGGCCTCGACGGCCCTGCCCACCGATCCGGCCGCCGACTTCGGCATCGAGGCGGTGGAGGAACGGCGCTTCCGGGTGCGCTTCCCGGCGATCACGGCCAGCGACCTGGAGGCCGGCGAGACCGCCGTCCTGACGATCCGGTTCCGCTGCCGCGTCCTCCGCTACGGGACGACCTTCCCCGGGTGGGCCGGCCGCGCCGGGGCCGGGGGGGCCGGCCAGAAGGTCGTCGCCGGAAACGCCGCCCACCTCGGCCCCGGGGACCCCGCCTTTCCTCCCCTGGGCACGGCGGACCCGCGGATCCTCTCGGTGGACGTTCCCCTCGCCGGCGGCGGCGTCCTGATCAACGCCCGGGTGTGGCCGCGGCCCTTCAGCCCCAACGGCGACGGGGTCAACGACGGGACCCGCATCTCCTACGACCTGTCCCGCGTCATCGGTCCCGTGGCCGTGGAGGTGAGGATCCTCGACCTGGCGGGGCGCGTCGTCCGCCGCCTCTTCAGCGGCGACCAGCCGGGCGGACACTGGTCGATCCCCTGGGACGGAACCGACGGCGGCGGCGCCCGGGTGCCGCCCGGGATCTACCTGGCTCACGTGGCGGTGAACAGCGCCGCCAGCGTCGAGACGGCCGCCGCCGCCGTCGAAGTGGCATACTGAGAGAGGGGGGCGACGTTGACGACCGGCAGGACGGCGGCGGTGCTGAGTCTCGTGGTGCTCCTCGCCACGATGCATGCATCCGATCTGTTCGGTCAGACCGGCCGGCGTCTCGGAGTGCGGCGAGGCGGGGAGATCACCTATGAACCCAGGGGCCCCGGGGTCATCTTCGACGCCCTGGACCCGGCCCTCAAGAAGTGGTACGTGCCGCAGGAGCTGTACGAGCTGTACGGCTGGAAGCAGTGGGAGTATTCCAACTATGCCCGCTCCCATTACCAGCGGTACGTGGCCACCGACCGCGAGGGCGACCCGTTCTACGATCTCTACGGCAACTACCTGACCCGGGGGTGGCTGGTCTGGGACTGGAACCAGAGCCAGCCCGGCCAGTTCGGTTCCTCCCTCTACAAGGATCCCAGGTTCGCCGGCTGGTTCAGCAGCGTTCTCGTGAGCTCCGACTCCAGGGGCCAGTTCCACTACGCCATCACCGCCGGCAACCAGATCCGCACGGCGTTGACGCCGCTCACCTTCTCCAAGCCGATCTTCAACGGCATACAGATGGACCTGGCCACGGACAAGTACCGCGGCACCCTGCTGTTCTCGCGGATCAGCTCTCCCGTGGCGAGCACCACGTCCTCGAGGGAGCCGACGACGGTGACCAACGCCACCAACCTGATGGGGGGGCGGGTGGTGGCCGAGGTCGGGGACTTCGTGCAGGTGGGAGCGACCCTGGTCAACGCCCACAACTCCCAGACCTTCGAGGACGCTTTCGAGCGCAACCCCCTCAAAGGCGCGCTGGCTGCCAACCAGGGGGCGGTCCCGGTGCGCGGCCTGGCCCTTGTCCTGAGCGACGATTCACCGGAAGACGGCGTCGCCGGCGCCGCCCTGTTCTCGCACGAGATCATCGTGACCACGGAGGATCCGGCCACCGGGAGGCGGGAGGAGATCCGCCAGCGGGCGATGGTGACCGATCCGGCCAGGTGGCCCGTGGTCAGCGGCGGGTTCCACCACGAGGGTTTCCAGAGCGCCGACGGGGACGAGAAGATCGTCATCAGCTACGACCTCAACGACATCTCCTACACCGGGCCGCGGCCGGGCGCGATCACCAGGATCACCTTCGAGCTGGTGGTGGCCAACGACTACCGCATCCAGGTCTGGTCCGACCGTCAGACCGGACTGCGCCCCACGCCCGGCCTGCCGCTCAGCGGCGAGGACATCGACGACCTCGCGCCGGCGCTCTTCGAAGTGGCACGGGCCGAGGGCAACGTGTCGGACAACTCGAACCAGACCCGGCTGGTCTTCGAGTACGGCCTGCCCACGGCGAACATGGTCTACGGGTTCACCGTCGACGTGAAGGAGGTGATGGGCTTCGACGCCTATGCCGAGCTGGCCATGAGCCGGTCCTGGCACCAGTTCCCCAGCCCCGGCCTGGCCCAGGCGGACCGCGCCCTGTCGGGCCACTCCAGGGATGCGGAGGCATGGATGGTCAACGTGTCGAAGGTGGCCTGGCCGTTCTTCGCCTTCGGAGAAGCCTTCAGCCTCGATCCCGACTACTCCACCACGGCGTACCTCGTGGACGGCGAAGGGGACGTCCTCTACGACCATACGACGCGGCACCTCTACGAGTTCGTCGAGGACAATGACGACCAGGACCGCTTCCCCGACTGGAGCCGGTGGCAGCAGGGCTCCGGCGATGCCAACGTCTTCCCGGGATGGGACGAAAACAACGATTTCGTGTCGGACTTCAATCAGAACGACAGCAACATCCTGGCCAACCGCATCCCCGACTACGAGGAGCCGTTCTTCCGCTACCACTCGGACCGGCCCGAGTTCCTCTTCGGCATCGACCTGAACAACAACGACTGGGTCGACCGCTTCGAGAACGACGATCTCGCCGACTACCCCTACAAGAGGGACCAGCGGGGGTACAACGTCTACGGCGGCCTCTTCCTGACCCCCGGCATCAAGGCCACCTTGGGGCGCATGCGGGTCAACTCCCTCTCTTCGGACCGGAGAAACCACACGACGTACGGACTGGTCACCTTCACCCACGACGACCCGCGCTTCGGCAGGGTCCGGGTCTACGACATGCTCAAGCGGGCCCGGGACACCATCCCCGACGACCGCCGGGAGATGACTCCCTACCTCGGTCTCGCCCCCGGCAACCTGGCCAGAGTCGAGGACCTGCTCCCGGCGCGCGATGCCTGGGTGAACTCGACCTACCTGGAGCTGAACTACCGCCTTCCGGGTGAGCTGAAGACGACGGCCAAACTGAAGTACGACCTGTACGCCCGGCAGGGAGACGCTCACGAACGGGGGGTCGGCCCCTTGCTGGAGGACCGCACCCATTTCTTCGGGTTCATCAACAAGGCGGATGGCACCTGGCGCGCCGGCAGCCTGGAGGTGCAGCCCCGGATCAAGAGCGAGTACCTGAACCAGACGCCCTTCATCCTCGACGGAGACGGGCGCCGGGAGTGGACGGGAACGGGCATCCTGCTGCTGCGGCATCCCATGTTGGGCGCCTCCTCCCTGGAGGCGGGGCTGGAGTACCACCGCGTTGCCGACCTGATGCTCGACGAGAAGGGAGCCCTCGCCGCCAACCGGGTGGGGGCCACGGGCGACTCCCGCAGCCTGGTGCTGGCCGCCCAGTGGTCCACCGTCGGCGATTACCAGGGATACACGCTGATCACCCGGTTCGGCATCATGTACACCCGGGCCTGGGACGAGTTCATCACCGCCGGCGGCCAGGGAGCCTCGGTGAAGGAAGACCGGGGGCGCGAGCTGAGCACCACCTTCATCACCATAAACGCCGGACTCTGATGTCCGGGCCTCCCGAAGGGCGCACGGTGCGGCCCGGCCCGGCCGCCGGCCACTGGCCGATCCTCGTCGTCGCCGCCCTCGCGGTGATTCTGGGCGCCGCGCCCGCCGCCGCCCGCTGGGACTACGGGAACCGCCTCGGCCTCCGCGAGGGCGGCCGGGTGAGCTACTACCCGGCGGCTCCCAGCATCGACGGGTCGACCTTCGATCCTTCTCTGAAGAAGTGGTACAGGCCGCGGCCGACCGCCAACCAGTACCGCTGGCGCTGGGAGGAGACCAACTACGCCCGCCAGCGCTACCTGCGGTACCTGGCCACCGATCAGGAGGGCGACCATCAGTACGATCTCTACGGCAGGCTCCTCACCCGCGGCTGGCTGATCTACGACTGGCAGCAGAGCCGGCCGCGGACGTCCGAAGGGAACCTGCTCCACAAGACGGGTGAGTACAAGGACCTCCTCGGCTCCCTCGTGGTCTCTTCCGACGCCAAGGGGCAGCACTACTTCCGGGTCACCGTGGGCGACGAGATCCGCACCACCCTTACGCCCATGACCTTCCGCAAGACGGCCTTCAACGGGGTCCAGTTCGACTACATGTCCGATGTCGGCTCGGCCACGGCCCTCATCTCCCGGGTCAACGTCCCGCTGGTGGAGCCGAGGGCCAGTTTCGTCGACGAGTTCACCACCCTCGTCGGTCTCCGGGCGGTGTGGAACGCAACCGACTTCGTGCGCCTGGGGGGGACCTTCGTGAACGCCCACAACGGGCGCAGCTCGACCCGGCCTTTCGACGGCAGTCCCTACACCGGAAGGCTGAGCTCCCACCAGGCGGGGGCGCGCATCAACCGGATCACGGTGCAGATCACCGACGACTCCCCGGCCGACGGCGAGGCGGGTCCCGCCCTCTTCGCCCACGACATCGAGATCACCACCCGGATCGGGGAGCTGGACACGGTGCTGGTGGGCAGCCGGATCGGCTTCCACCCGAGGGTTTCGGGAGGTGTCGCCCGGGATGGCTTCCTGGCAGCCGAAGGCGCCGGCGACCCGGGGCGGATCCGGCTGGAATACGTCCTCGCCGATCCGGACCCGGCCGTCCTCGACGATCTGGAGACGGTGGTGCCCCGGGCCGACGTGGTGAACAACATCCGCAGGGTCCGCTTCCGGATGGTCCTGAGCAACGACTACAAGGTCGAGGTCACCTCCGACCAGCAGACCGACAACGCCCTCTTCGACCCGCGTCCGGTCTTCCGCACCCTGGCGCGGGCGCCGGGGAACGTGCAGGACCATTCCAACCTGGGCTCCGTGGTCTTCGACTACGGACTGCCCACGGCCACCCAGGTCCTCGGCTTCACGGTGGAGGCCGACGACCTGGCCGGGTTCCGGCTCTACGGCGAGTTCAACGTGAACCACCGCTACCGCAAGTACCCCGACGTGAGCCGCGCCAGCCACACCACCTCGTCCGGCATCGGGGGCGATCCCTACGCCGAAGGGTGGATGGTCAACGTGGCCAGGGACTTCTACCCGTACTACCTCTTCGGCGAGGCCTTCGGCATGGACGCCGAGTACTCGACCTCCATGCGGTTCCTGGACACGGCGGGGCGCGTCGACTACTCGGACACGCCCCGGGCCCACTCCCGCTACCTCTACGACCTGGTGGACGACAACGACGACAACGACCGCAAGAACGACCAGAAGCGCATCTTCGACGACGGCCGCACGGCAGGGGAGCGGGGCCTGGGCGTGGTGCGCGGGTTCGAGGGCTACGCCGACGAGGCGGTCTTTCCCGGCCTCGACGAGAACAACGACTTCATCTCCGATTTCAACCAGAACGACACCCGCGAGCGGCCCAACGACATCCCCGACTACGCCGAGCCCTTCCTGCGCTACGGCGTCGACCGGCCCGAGTATCTCTTCGGCCTGGACATGAACAACAACGGCTGGGGGGACCGTTTCGAGAACGACGACGAACCCGACTACCCGTACCAGCGGGACCGCCGCGGATACAACATCTACGGCGGAGCGTGGATCCTGCCGGGCGCCAGGATCACCGCGGGGCACCAGCGGCAGCGCCGCCCCTCCACGGGCGAGACGAACGTCACCAGCTATGCCCTGCTCGCCTTCCAGCGCAGCTGGCCCGGCGTCGGCGAGGTGACGGTGTACGACATGCTGAAGCGGGTCGAGGACGACATCCCGGACGACCTGGTCCAGTGGCTCCACGGGAGGTTCCGGGCCGCGGGCATGACCCCGGTCCCGGATCCCCTGGGCCTGCCGGACACCTGGGTCAACAAGCTGTCCCTCGGCTTCGAGCGCCTCGGCGACAGCGGCATCAACTCCGAGAGCCGGCTGATCCACGAGGTGCTGCGGCAGCGGCAGGAAGTCACCGTGGACCGGGGGGGGCGGAAGATCCCGAGGCACACCCGGCGCCTCGGTCTGATCAACAAGCTCGACTGGCTCCATCCCCTGGGCCGCGGCATCCAGCTGCGTCCGCGCTTCAAGCACGAGCTGTTCCTCGACGATACCCCCTTCAACACGGAGTGGCTCCTGAACGACCGGGTCTTCGAGCGCCGGGAGTGGGCCGGCATCGCCTCCCTGCGGCTGGACATCCCGGTGCTGAGCCACAGCACGGTGATCGTCGGCCTGGAGCAGGTCGTGTTCCGCGACTTCGCCCAGCGGGAGGTCGCCTTCGACGAGGATCCCGTGGCGGGCCTGAATCCGGGCGATGCCACGGGGGACTTCGATGAGCTGTCCCTCGCCTTGCAGCTGGCCAATGCGAGCACCTACCTGGGATACAGACTGATGGCCACCCTGGGGATTCGCGTGGACAGACGGAAGATCGACACCTTCGCCGGCAAGGACCGTTCGGACACCAGCGCCCTGTCCTTTTTCACCGTCTACACAGGATTGAGGGATTGATGAGACCTGCCGGACCGGCGCTGATCCTCGCCGCGGGGGCGGTCCTGACCGGTTGCGGGGCAGACCCCCGCGGCCCGGTCCTGGCCGAGGTGGGGGACTCCCGCATCCACGCATCCGACCTGCGCCGCTACGAGGAGCGCCTGGCCGAGAGCCTGAGGTCCAGGGAGGCGGGCATCGAAGGCCGGCGGCAGCATCTGCAGGCCCTGATCGACAAGGAGATCCTCCTTCGGGAGGCGGCGGCGCGGGGATGGGACCGCGACCCCGACCTGCGCCGCGGGCTGGAGCGCGAATGGACCCGGCGGCTGGTGCAGGAGTTCCTGGCCCGGGAGGTGGACGCGAAGATCACCCTCGAGGAGCAGGAAGTCCGCGAGCACTACCTGAAGACCGGACGAGACCGCGCCGTCAGGTGCGGCAGGATCGATGTGGGGAGCAGGGAAGAGGCCGAGGAGATCGTGCGCCTCCTCGAGGGCGGCGCCGATTTCGAGGAGCTGGCGAGGCAGCGCTCGGTCCACGGTCCGACGGCGGCCCAGGGGGGTCTGTACACCGGGTACGTCACCAGGGACCAGATGCCCCTGCCCGTCATGCGGGAAAAGGTCTATCCCCTCGGGGAGGGTGAGATCTCCGAGCCGCTGCCCCTGCCGGGCGGCTCCTACGGCGTGTTCCAGGTCGTGGAGGAGGTGACGGTTCCCCTCGAGCGGGTGCGGCGTCTGGTGGAAGCCGGGCTCCACCGGGAGAAGGCCCGCGTCCGGTCCACGGAGCTGGGCCGGGAACTGCGGGAGGCCCTGGACGCGCGTCCCCGGGAAGAGGGTTTCGAGCTCCTTGCCGCGCGTCTGGAGAGCGGCGGAGCGCTCTCCGAGGCGGAGCGCACCACGGTGCTCTACGAGTTCGACGGCGGCGCCATCACGGTGGGGGAGTTCGTCGACTCGGCCCGCGAGAACTACCGGGGGTTCTCCGGAGATGTGCGAGGGCAGCTGCGGGGGTTCGCCGAGTCCGTCCTGGTTCCCCGCGCGCTGGTGGTGCGCGCCGCCCGCAACGCCGGCATCGACCGTGAGCCGAAGATGGCCGCCTGGCGCCAGGCCAGAGAACAGGAACGCCTGATCGGGGTCATCCGGAAGGAGGTGACCCGCGACGTCTCCGTGGACGAGGCCGAGGCCCGGCGCTTCCACCACGAGAACTCGCGGCTCTTCGTCCCCCAGGAGAGCCTGACGCTGGACGAGGTCCTGGTGGCCACACGCGAGGAGGCGGTAGCGCTGCGCCGCCGGATCGAGGGCGGCGAGGATCTGCGGCTCCTGGCCCTGGAGCACACCCTGCGGCGCCGGGCCATCCCGGACAGCGGCAGATTCCACCTCCATGGCTACGAGAGAGAAGCGCACGAGGCCCTCTTCGAAGCCGCGCGGGGAGCCGCGCCGGGCGACCTCCTGGGCCCCGTCGAAGTGGAGGTGCCGGACCCCCGGTTGGCGTCCCCCCCCGGGGCGGCGGGAGACCGCTGCCACTCCGTGTTCAGGGTCGTCGAGTCGAACCTCGGAGCCGGCCCCCGGCCCTTCGCCGAGGTCGAGACCCGCGCCCGGGCGCTGGTCCTGCGCCGCAAGCGCGATGCGGCCTTCTACCAGTTTCTGGGCCAACTGCGGAAACGGTACGAGCCCCGGGTCAGGATCCACGAAGAGAGCCTGAAAGCGCTGGTACAGCAGGAGGGTGGCGGCAGCGCCGTGCGGCCCGGGGGCTGATGCGACGGCTGATCCTCTGGCTGACGCTGCCGGCGCTGTGCGCCGCCGCCCGGGCCGAGGCGGACGGCATCCGCGCCACCGTGGAGTTCATGGCCTCCGTCGGCTCCCGGGTCAGCGGCTACCCGGGCAGCGACCGGGCCGCCGACTACGTGGCCGACGCCCTGGCCGGCGCCGGCGTCCGCGAGGTCACCGTCGAGGAGTACCCGGTCACCGTGCCCCTCGACCGCGGCGGCGACCTCACCCTCACCGCCTCGGGCGAGCGCTTCCGCCTCCACGGCCTGTGGCCCAACCACGTGCGGACCCCCACGGTGCCGGCGGCCGGGCTCTCCGGGCACCTGATCTACGGCGGGGCAGGGCACCTGTCCGAGTACGCCGGCCTCGACCTGGCCGGCAGCATCGTCCTCCTCGAGTTCAACACGGGCCACCGCTGGCTGGAGGCCGCCTCCCTCGGCGCCCGCGCCATCGTCTTCATCGAGCCGCAGGCCACCTCCGGGCGCGAGGCGGGCGCCAAGTTCGTCTCCGTCCCCCTCGACATACCCAGGCTCTGGATCGACGCCGCCGCCGGCGCCCGCCTGAGGGCGCTGGCCGAGGACGGACCCCTCGACGCGCGCCTGGGGAGCCGCATGGACTGGGTCTCGCGCAAGGGCCGCAACGTCTGGGGCGTGATCCCCGGTCACCACCCCGAGCTCGGCGGGGAGACGATCGTCGTCCAGGCCTACTACGACGGCATCTCCATCGTGCCGGCCCTGGCGCCCTCGGCCGAGACCGCCGGCGGCATCGCCGCGCTCCTGGAGCTGGCCCGGCATCTCCAGCGCCGCCCGCCGGCGCGGACCGTCGTCCTGGTGGCCGCCAGCGCCCACTTCCTGGCCCAGCGGGGGATCGTCGACTTCCTCGACCGCCATGCCCGCACCCACCCGGACTACGCCGGGCTCATGGAGAAGCCCCTGCATCCGGATCTCTTCATCGGCCTGGACCTGACCAGCGGCAGCGACCGCATCGGCCTCTGGAACAACACCGACCGCTACGACATCAAGCGGTTCTACGTCCCCTTCGGCCGCGCCTTCACCGCCTACGCCGAGGAGGCGGCGCCGCGCCTGGGGCGCCGGGCGGAGCGCGCCCTGGTCAACGGCATCAGTCCCCACAAGGGCCTCGACTGGTCGACCTACGTGCCGGGGGGAGTCACCGTGGACGGCCAGGTGGCCATGGCCGCGGGACTCGTGGCCCTCTCCTTCGTCACCATCGGCGACGGCCGCTTCGTCGTCGACACGCCCCTGGACCGGCCGCAGCGGGTCGACTTCGACAACCTGTCCCGGCAGAGCGCCTTCCTCAACCAGATCCTGACCCGGGCCTTCGACGACCCCCGGCTGCTGGCCGACCTGGAGGAGTTCGGCCCGGTCCTCGAGGACGAGCTGCGCACCTTCCGGGTCGACGTGCGCGCCTTCCCGCGCCGCAGCCAGGTCCCCGACCGGATCGTCGAGGGGGCCATCGTCGCCCTGGGCGCCGGCGCCGGGCGGCGGGCCGAGCTGGGCTTCAAGCCCCACAAGGGCGTGCGCGCCTTCCGCTTCCACCTGGCCGACGGCAACGGCAGCGCCGTGATCCCCGGCCTGCCCCTCGGGGCCGTGCCGGTGAGCGCTTACGTCCTCGACCCGGAGACTGGCGGCATCGTCTACGCCCCCGACAGCGGCGAGCGCGCCCGGAGACACCACGGCCAGAGGCTGGCCCAGGCCATCCGCTTCGCCGGCGAGCACAAGACCCTCGTCGTCTTCCCCTGCGTGCCGCGGCCCTTCTACGGCCTCGTCGACCCCCGGTCCCTCACGGCCGTCGGGCCGATCCGGGTCGCGACCCACACGGGCGTGGCGCCCAAGGAGTACGGCGTGGCGAAGGGGGAGGGCGTCCTGGAGCCGGTGGCGGTGGCCTTCGCCGCCGCCGACGACAGCCTCGTGTACCTCATGTCGGACAGCATGATCCTCACCAACAGCCGCACCGACCCGCGCGGCACCGGGTACGTGGTCGGCCGGGATCCCCTGGAGCGCACCGACTACCTGGCGGTGCGGGACATGTGGCGGATCAACGACGAGCGCCTGGCGGCGATGCGCGACCACGCCATCGAGAATCCGCGGCTGGCGGCCCTGCACGCCCACGGCCGCGAGCTGATCGACCAGGCCGGGGCCGCGGCCGAGAGGCGGGAGTGGGACGCCTTCATGGCCGGGGTGCGGGCCGCCCGGGGAGTCACCTCGCGGGCCTACCCGGACGTGACGGCGACCCTGAACGACGTCATCAGGGGGCTCGTGTTCTTCCTCGCCCTGGTGCTGCCGGCCGCCTTCTTCGGCGAGCGCCTGATCTTCGCCGCCGCCGACATCCGCTGGCAGCTGTCCGGTTTCGCCCTGATCATGGCGATCGTCTGGGCCGCCATCTCCCAGGTGCATCCGGCCTTCGACATCGCCCATCCGGCGATCATCCTCCTGGCCTTCGCCATCATGGCCATGGCCGTCTTCGTCTGCGCCATGATCTTCTCGCGCTTCAACCACTACGTGGAGGAGTTCCAGGCCCGCGCCTCCCAGGTGCGCCGCGCCGACATCAACCGCGTCAGCGCCTCCTACGCCGCCTTCATGCTGGGCATCTCCAACATGCGGCGCCGCAAGCTGCGCACGACTCTGACCCTGGTGACGCTGACCCTGCTCACCTTCACCGTCCTCTCCTTCACCTCCTTCCGGCAACAGCTCGCCTTCCTCGCCTTCCCCACCGCCCACGAGGCCCGCTACGAGGGCGTCCTGGTCCGCCACCCCGGCTGGAAGGAGCTGTCGCCCCCGACTCTGGACTACGTCCGCTCCCACTTCTCCGGCCATGGCGTGGTGAGCCCGCGCAACTGGCTGGTGGCCGAGGCGGGCAATCCGAAGAGCTACATCGAGGTCCAGGGGCCGGCGGGCGCGACGCGCGCCGCCGGCCTGCTCGGACTGTCGCCGCAGGAGACGCGGGTCACCGGCATCGACGAAGCCCTGGTGGCCGGCCGGTTCTTCGAGACGGTCGACGAGAGCACGTGCCTCCTTCCGGAAAGGATGGCCGCGGCCCTCGGCATCGGCGTGGAGGACGTGGGCCGGGCCGCGGTTCGCGTCTTCGGCCGGGACCTCGTGGTCGGCGGCATCGTCGACGCCGGCCGGCTGGCCGCGATCCGCGATCTCGACGCCGAACCGCTCACGCCGGCCGACTTCCAGAGCGGCGAGGCGGAGCTGCCCGGGGGCCGGGAGAGGGTCTCCATGGAGATCGAGGAGGAAGCGGGTCCGGACCGGATCGAGCCCTTCCTCCACATGGCGGCCGACAACGTCCTGATCCTGCCCTACGGCGCCGTGTGGGTCGCCGGCGGCAGCCTGCGCTCCGTCGGCGTCCGCTTCGACGAGACTGCCGACGGCCGGCCCCTGCTGGAGGGCTTCCTGACGCGCGTGGCGGCCACCCTCTTCGCCAGCCTCCGCGACCCCGGGACGGGCGAGCTCGAGGTCTCCTCCTACACCTCCGTGGGCCTGACGGCGGTGGAAGGTCTCGCGGCGCTGCTCGTGCCCATCGTCATCGCCGCCCTCATCGTCCTCAACACCATGCTGGGCGCCGTGTACGAGCGTCTCCGGGAGATCGGCGTCTACTCCTCCGTGGGGCTGGCGCCGATGCACATCGCCCTGCTCTTCGTGGCCGAGGCCTGTGTCTACGCCGTCCTCGGCGTCACCCTCGGATACCTCCTGGGCCAGGGGTCGGCCAAGCTGCTGCTGGGCCTCGGCCTGGTGCAGGGCATGGACCTGAACTACTCCTCCACGGCGGCGGTCACCGCGGCCCTCATGGTCATGGCCCTGGTCCTGCTGTCGACCCTCTACCCGGCGCGAGTCGCCGCCGCCAGGGCGGTGCCGGACACGGTGCGGCGCTGGGTGCCGCCGGCGCCGGAGGGCGACCGCTGGGAGTTCGACTTCCCCTTTGCCGTGGGCACCGGCGAGGTCCGGGGGCTGAGCGGGTTCCTGGCCGGCTGGTTCGAGTCCTCCAACGAGGATTCCATCGGCGACTTCTGCGCCGAGAAGGTGCGCCTCGTCACCGGGGGGGAGGCCGGCGCTCGCGAGTACTCCCTGCAGATGCTGACCTGGCTGGCCCCCTTCGACAAGGGGGTGAGCCAGTACCTGCAGCTCGACTTCGTGCCCTCCCCGGCGGCCGCCATCTACCAGGTGGAGGTCTTCATCGAGCGGGTCAGCGGCGAGACGGCGTCGTGGCGGCGGCTCAACCAGGGCTTCATGAACACCCTGCGGAAGCAGTTCCTGCTGTGGCACACGTTCACCGAGGAGGCCAGGGCCCATCACCGGAAGGCGGCCGAGGGGATGCTGGCGGAGAGCGCCGCCGCGGCCGCCGCCGGGGAGGGTTGACATCCCTTGGTGGCCATGGCCGGCGCGGCCGACTCCGCCCTCCACCTGCCGAGGTGCCTCGCGTGAAGGCGATGCCCCGGGTCTACCGCCGGCACCTGCGGTCGCGCTCCGAGCCCCTGCTGGAGTCGCGCCACCGCCTGACGTGGCGGGGGTTCTTCGTGGGGAGCTTCCTGAGCTTCTTCCTCGCCATCGGCGCCCCCTACAGCAACATGGTCATCAAGGGCGCCTACGTGGCCGCCGACATCAGCACCCCGGGGGCGATCTTCGTCTTCGTCGTGCTCATCGGGTTCCTCAACCTCGCCTTCAAGCTGGCGGCGCGCAGCAAGGGGTCGGCCCTCTCCTTCGCCGCCGCCCTGGGGGCTGCCTGGCTCTGGGCCTGCTGGCCCCTGAGCGGCGTCGACGTGCATTCGCCGGGACTGATCTTCTCCACCTTCGCGCTGATCTGCGCCATCGCCAACGTGCCGCTGGCGTGGTGCGGCCGCAGCCTGGCCCTCAACCGGGCCGACCTGATCATGGTCTATGCCATGCTGGCCATGGTCTCGGCGGTGTGCACCATGGGCCTCACCGAGCTGATCCTGCCCTCTCTCACCGCCGTCTTCTACTACGCCTCGCCGGAGAACCAGTGGCGGGAGAAGCTCTTCCCCCACTTCCCCGAGCACAGGATCCTGGTCGACGACGGCGCCGGGAACGCCCTGTTCTTCGAGGGCATCTCCCGGCCCGGCGAGAGCATCCCCTACG
>JAJDTN010000112.1 GCA_022827165.1 Candidatus Latescibacterota bacterium | reverse complement strand
CTGTGCAAGGGCCGGCTCACCGGTTTCCTGCAGTCGCGGGGGCCGGGGGACTACACGTACACACGAAAGGGCGAGATCCTGCGCTGCCCCTGGCACGGCTGGGAGTTCGACATCCGCACCGGCCAGTCCTGGTGGGACCCGGGCCGCACCCGCGCCCGCAGCTACGAGGTCGAGGTGGTGGCGGGAGAGGAGGTGGCCGGTCCGCGCAAGGGGCCGTACGTGGTCGAGACCTACCCGGTCTCCGTGGACGAGCACTACGTGGTCGTGGAGCTGCCCTGACCCGTGGCCACGCGCGCTCTCCATCGACGGATGCTGAGGGGGCTGCTCCCCCTCGCCCTGCTGGCTCCCGCCGCCGCCGAGGAGCGCACCCGCATCGAGGTGCCCGTCTTCGAGGGGGGCGAGGGGCTGAGCTTCTTCTTCCACGCCGCCCGCGAGTACGAGAAGGTCCGCCCCGACGTCGAGGTCGATCTCTACGGCGACCCGCGCATCGCCGACAAGGTGCGGGTGCGCATCCTCGAGGGGACCTTCCCCGAGGTCAGCAACGCCGGCCTCAACTACTGGGCCCTGATCCGCAACGGCGAGATCCTGCCCCTCGACGACTACCTCGACGGGCCGAGCTGGGAGGGCGACCGCAGCTGGCGCGAGTCCTTCCTGCCCGGCAGCCTGGAGCGTTACCAGCACGAGGGCAGGACCTACGGCATCCCCTTCCTCTACTCGATCTACGCCATCTGGTACAACAAGGGGATGTTCGAGGAGCACGGCTGGACCCCGCCGCGGACGTGGGACGAGTTCTTCGCCCTCTGCGAGACGATCCAGCAGGCCGGGATCGCGCCCCTCGCCTTCCAGGGGCGGTACCCGGGCTACATCGGCGGCGTCACCGACAACGCCTACTACCACCTGGCCGGGCGCGACCGCTACTACGAGCAGAAGGACCTGCTGCCGGGCAGCTTCGACAACCCCGAGTTCGTCACCGCCCTCGGGCTGATCCAGCGCACCGCCGTGAACTACTTCCAGCCCGGCGCCCTCGGCATGAGCCACACCGAGGCGCAGCTCGAGTTCTTCCTCGGCCACACGGCGATGGTGTTCTGCGGCTCGTGGCTGAAGAGCGAGATGCTCGGCAAGATCCCCGAGGGCTTCCGCCTGGGGGCGTTCAACTTCCCCGCCGTGGAGGGCGGCGTGGGCGACCCGAACGCGGTGTACACCGGCGCCGGCTACTACTTCGTCTTCCGCGACAGCGCCCGCCCGGAGCTGGGCGTCGACTTCCTGCGCTTCATGACCTCCCGGGAGCAGGCCGGCACCTTCGCCGAGATGCGCGACATCCTGGTCGCCGTCGAGGGGTCGATGGAGGGCCGCACCAGCGCCGACCTGCAGGACCTGGTGGACATGGCCCGGCGGGCGACCACGACCTACGGCACCGCCCCCGGCGAGGGCTTCCCGGAGATGGACCAGTTCCTCAACGACACGCGCTTCAAGATCGTCAACGGCGAGATCACCCCCGAGGAGGGAGCCCGGGAGCTGGAGTCGGCGGCGGTGGCCGTGCGCAACCGCGCCACCCACCCCGACGACGTCACCGTACGCCACCTGTGGAAGCCGGCGATGCTGATCGGGTTGCTGGGGCTGGCCATGGGCTTCTGGCTCTACACCACGGTCCGCCAGTGGCGGGCGAAGCGCGCCGGCGAGGCGCCGAAGCCCAACAGCACGGTGCGCATGGGCTGGCGCGCCGTCGCCTTCTTCGTGGGGCCGGCGGCGGTGTTCTACTCCCTCTTCGTCATCGTCCCCAGCGTCAAGTCCTTCGTGTGGAGCACCATGCGCTGGGACGGACTCACCGAGATGTCCTTCGTGGGGCTGCTCCACTTCCACCGCCTGCTCTTCGAGAGCGACGAGTTCTGGGTCGCCCTGTCGAACAACCTCTTCATCATGTTCGTCATCCCCGCCTGCGTGCTGCCCCTGTCGCTGTTCCTGGCGGTCTGCATCAGCCGCGGCGTTGTGGGGGCCAAGCTCTTCCGCATCGCCTTCTTCTTCCCCAACATCCTCGGCGGGGTGGCGGCCACCCTGTTGTGGATGCACCTCTACAACCCCCAGGGCGGCCCGGTGAACACGGTCCTCACCGGCCTCGGCTTCGACCAGTTCGCCGGCTTCGCCTGGCTCGCCCAGGACAACCTCTACTGGGCGCTCATCCCCATGTCGATCTGGGGCGCCGCCGGCTTCAACATGATCCTCTTCCTGGCGGCCATGGAGAGCATCCCCCAGACCATGTACGAAGCCGCCGACATCGACGGCGCCTCGGCGTGGCGCCAGTTCCGGTCGATCACCATTCCCCTCATCTGGGAAGTGCTGTCGATCTCCATCGTCTTCATGATCATCGGCGGCATGAAGGCCTTCGAGGTGATCTGGCTGCTCACCAACCAGCGGCCCACCACCGACAACCACGTCATCGGCACGAGGATGGTGCAGGCCATGTTCACCGAGTTCAAGGTGGGAGAGGCCACGGCGATTGCCGTTCTCCTCTTCCTGATCGTGTTCTTCGGCACCACCGCCACCCTGCGCGCCATGAAGCGCGAAGCCGTGGAGTTCTGAGCGATGGCCGAACGGCGCACCAACGCCCTGATCAAGCCCTTCCTCTACTCGGCCCTCTTCAGCTACCTGGCGATCGTCGTCTATCCCATGCTGTGGCTGCTCTACACCTCGCTGAAGACGGACCGCGAGATCTTCCTCGACCCCTTCAGCCTGCCCGAGCTCGGCGACCTGCAGTGGGTCAACTTCACCAACGCCTGGACCAAGGGATTCTTCGGCGACTACTTCTTCAACAGCGTCCTGCTCACGGTGACCACGGTGGCGGCGTCGAT
>JAJDTN010000402.1 GCA_022827165.1 Candidatus Latescibacterota bacterium | reverse complement strand
CAAGGTGGTGCGGACCCTCCTCGAGACGGGTGTCGAGGACGACATCTACGGGGCCCTGGCGGCGGGGAACGAGGCCAGGGTCGAGGCGATCCTGAAGGCCGACCCGGCGCAGGCGCACCCGGTGGGCTGCTGGCCGCGGCGGGGGCCGATCCCTCCCGTCATCTGGGCGGTCTGGTCGGGGTCGACGCGCATCCTGGAGCTGATCCTGGAGCAGGACGTGCCCCTCGACACCAGGCCGAACCCGCTCAACACGGCGATCTCGTACGACTACGACGAGATGGTGCGCATGCTGCTGGACAAGGGGGCTTCGCCCGAGTGCGCGGACCCCTCCGACTGGCCGGGAGCCTCCACCTACCCGGCGTATCGCCCCCTCCTGGTGCCGGGGCCGCCCCGCGCCCACCTGCCGCTCTACAAGGCCCTGCGCGGCGGGACCATCGCCGCCGTCGAGATGCTGCTTGAGGCCGGGGCGGACCCGAACTGCACCCTGACGGACTGGGCCGGCCTGCAATGGCCGGCGCTGGCCGGCAATCTGCAGCAGGTGAAGCTGCTGCTGGATCGGGGCGGCGGCCCGGCGGGCCCCTGCGCCGAGAGCGCGCTCCGCTGGGCCGTGCAGCTGTGCCGGCGGCCGATGATCGAGCTGCTCGTCACCCACGGCGTCGACATCGACACGGTCGACGCGGACGGCCGCGGCCTGCTCGAAATGGTGGGCAAGTCCGACTGGCGACCGCGCCGCCCGGAGCGGGTCCTGACGACCGCCTTGCTGGAGGAGCTGATGGGGCTCGTCCACGGGTCTACCCCGGAGGCTCGCATCCTGCGTCTGCGGGGCGACCTCATGGACGCGGTCATCGAGGGCGGGACCGGCGACCTGCGCGCCGTGCAGGCGGAGGCGCCCGAGCTCTTCGAGCGGGAGCTTGTGCGGGACGAGCTGTTCCACTGGGCCGCCAGCCGGGGTCACGGCCGCGTGGTCGACCTGCTGGCGGCGCTGGGCGCGCCCATGACGATCAGCGTCGCCGCGGCCCTCGGGCGGGTGGAGCTCGTGGACTCCATGTTGACGGAGGAGCCGTCGCTGGTGGAGGGGCGGCTTCCGCCCGCGGAGGTCGACTGGAACAAGCACCTGCCCTGGCACCAGTACTCGCCCCTCATCGTCGCCGCCATGAACGACAGCACAGAGGTGGCGGCGCTGCTGCTGGACCGCGGCGCCGGGATCGACCGCCAGGTCGGCTGGTACCAGACCACGGCCCTGCACCACGCCGTGGAAAGGGAGTCCACGGGAACCGTCCGGCTGCTGTTGGACCGGGGTGCCGACGTCACTATCCGCAGCCGCAATCACCACCTGCCGACAGCCCTGGTGAAGAACGCGCCGTTCACGGTCTCGCGCCGCGAGATCCGCGACCTGCTCGTCGCCCACGGGGCCAACCCGGAAGAGCAGCTCCCTCACACCGCAGGTGAATGAGCAGGATGAGCAACCCACCCCTCCAGGCCGCCGTCGCCGCGGTGGACGCCGGCGACGCCGAGGCCCTGCGTCGGCGATGTGGTTCCTTCAGCAGGGGGAGGTTGCTCGCGTTCCCCGTTCGGGGTACGTTTTGTGCCGCCAGTATCAGTCATCGAATGAAAGAAGGAGGGGGTGGGTATGGCCAAGACCGAAACGATCCGTGCCCGGGTTGAACCGGAGCTGAAGTTCCAGGCCGAGGCGGTTTTCTCGGAGCTGGGGATGTCCGCAACGGAGGCGATCACCCTGTTCTATACACAGGTCACCCTGCATCGGGGGTTGCCCTTCGCGGTGCGGGTTCCCAATGCCGAGACCATCGAAGCGCTACGCCAGGCCCGTGCGGGCGAGGGGCTCACCGAGTACGCCGACGTGGAGGCCCTCAAAGCCGAGCATGGTTGACCGGTGCGCCTCGATCCACGGCATCGGCCACATCGTCTATCGGGCGATTGGTCTGCCTGCTGGGAGTGCCACCTCGGACCCGACTGGCTGTTGATCTGGGACCAGAGGGAGGACGACATCCTCATCCTGGTGCGAACCGGGACACACGCCGATCTGTTCGGGTAGTTGACCCAGACGAAGCCAGTGGTCACCCCACCCCTCCAGACCGCCGTCGACGCGGTGGATGCCGGCGATCCCGAGGCCCTGCGCCCCCTGCTGGAGGCCGACCCCTCCCTCGTGAACACCCCTCTGCCGCACGACGGCCGCACCCGCAGACCCCTCCCGACGCTGCTGCACCGGGCCGCCCTCGGCTGGCGCGAAGGCGAGCTGCAGGTGGCGCAGCTCCTGATCGATCACGGCGCCGACGTCAACAGCACGGCGGACGGGGCCATGGCGCCGCTGGAGATGGCGGCCTGGTCGCGGCACCCGGGGATGGCCGAACTGCTGATCGGCAACGGCGCCGACGTGGAGCTGCATGTCGAGGTGCCGCCGGTGGAAGTGGCCGTCCTCTACCAGAGGAGGGACATCTTCAAGCTCCTCATCGCGGCGGGGGCGAGGTACGACATCTCCCACACCCTGCGCCTGGGGATGATGCCGGAGACGCGGGCCCTGCTCGCCGCCGACCCGGCCATCGCCAACATCGAGACCGACCACGGGCTGCCGCTGAACCTGGCGGTGGGCAAGCCGGGGATCTTCAAGCTGCTGCTGCGTCACGGGGCGGACATCCACGCCGAGGACTCCCTCGGCCTCACCCCACTGAAGGCGGCGCGGATTCCGGAGAGCGACAAGGAGGTGCGGACCCTGCTGGAGATGGGTGTGGAGGACGACATCTACGGGGCCCTGGCAGCGGGCGACGAGGCCCGGGTCGAGGCGATCCTGAAGGCCGACCCGGCGCAGGCGCACCCGGTGGGCTCCTGGCCGGTACGGGGACCTCTCCCGCCCGTGTTCTGGGCGATCTGGTCGGGATCGACGCGCATTCTGGAGCTGATCCTGGAGCAGGACGTGCCTCTCGACACCCGGCCCAACCCGCTCGACACGGCGATCTCCTACGGCTACGACGAGATGTTGCGCATGCTGCTGGACAAGGGGGCCTCGCCCGAGTGCGCGGACCCCTCCGACTGGCCGGGGGCCTCCAGGTACCCGGCGTACCGCCCCCTGTCACTACCGGGGCTGCCCCGGCCCCACGTGCCGCTCTACATGGCCCTGCGGGGCGGAACCATCGCCGCCGTGGAGATGCTGCTGGAAGCCGGCGCGGACCCGAACTGCACCCTGACGGGTTGGGCCGGACTCCAGTGGCCGGCGCGGGCCGGCGATCTGCGGCGGGTGACGCTCCTGCTCGACCGGGGCGGCGATCCGTCGAGCCCCTGCGCCGAGAGTGCCCTCCGCCTGGCGGTGCAGCTGTGCCGGCGGCCCATGGTCGAGCTGCTCGTCACCCACGGCGTCGACATGGACACGGTCGACGAGAACGGCAAGGGGCTGCTGGACCTGGTGGGCAAGTCCGATGGGAGACCGTCCCGCGAGGAGAGGGTGAAGACGACCGCCTTGCTGGAGGAGCTGATGGGGCTCGTCCACGGGGCCGAAGGGGACGCCCGCGTCCTGCGCCTTCGGGCCGACCTCATGGACGCGGTCCTCGGGGGCCGCACCGGCGACCTCCGCGCCGTGCAGGCCAAGGCGCCCGAGCTCTTCGAGAGGGAGCTGGTGCGGGACGAGCTGTTCCACTGGTCCGCCGACCGGGGTCACGGCCGCGTGGTCGACCTGCTGGTGGAGCTGGGCGCGCCCATGACAATCAGCGCCGCCGCGGCGCTCGGGCGGGTGGAGCTCGTCGACTCCATGTTGACGGCGGACCCGTCCCTCGTGGAGGGGCGCCTGTCGCCCGAACAGGTCGATTGGAACAAGCACCTGCCCTGGCACCAGCACTCGCCCCTCATCGTCGCCGCCATGAACGACCGAACAGAGGTGGCGGCGCTGCTGCTGGACCGCGGCGCCGGGATCGACCGCCAGGTCGGCTGGTACCAGAACACGGCCCTGCACCACGCCGTGAGCAGCGAGTCCACCGAGACCGTCCGGCTCTTGCTGGAAAGGGGCGCCGACGTCACTATCCGCAGCCGCGATCACCACCTGCCGACGGCCCTGGTGAAGAACTGGCCGCCCACGGTCTCGCGCCGCGAGATCAGCGACCTGCTCGTCGCCCACGGGGCCAACCCTCAGGAACTACCCACCCACGGGGCCAGCGAATGACACGCAAGATCTACGCTTTCGGCATGGACGGCTTCATCGTCCCCATGATGAAACGCTTCGCCGCCGAAGGGGCCGTTCCCCACTTCGAGCGCATGCTGCGGGAGGGGGCGGTCAACCAGACCCTGCCCTCCTTCCCGGTGTGGACCCCCACCAACTGGGCCACCCTGTCCACCGGCGCCCACACCGGCACCCACGGCGTGACCCGCTGGCGGGTGGAGGTCGAGCCGGGGCGGCGCATCGACAGCTTCGACGGACGGGCCAACAACGCCGAGCGCATCTGGAACGCCCTGGAGCGCGCCGGCATGACGAGCGTCGCCGTCCACTACCCGGCGGCCCATCCCTCCGGCGTGGAGGAGGGCTTCGTGGTCGACGGCTTCGGCCACCCCAGCCACCGGCGCACCGACTTCGAGGTAGCCACCTGCCAAGCCTACACCACCGAGGCGGAGCTGGCCGCCGAGATCGAGATGGACCACGACGGCACGGCCGTGCGCGCGGCCCAGAGCGGCGTCGAGCCGGTCCCGCCGCTCCGGCCCGCGCAAGGGTGGCGCAACCTGCCCGACAGCCACGCGCCGCCCCTGGAGAGCCGCATCGAGGTGGAGGCCCGCCTCGGCGGCGACGTGACCGCCTTTCAGCTGCTGGTGGTGGACGGCGCCGGAGGCGGCTACGACCGGGTGCTGGTCTGCCGCGGAAAGGACGGGGGGAGCCGGGTCGCGGAGGCGCGGACCGGCGAGTGGAGCGAGTGGGCGGTGGAGGCGTTCGCCATCGACGGCGGCCGGCAGCGGGCCTCGGTGCGCTTCAAGCTGATGGAGCTGGCCCCGGACGGGAGCCGGCTCAAACTCTACCGCACCCAGGCGACCTTCGCCGACGGCTTCACCGTGCCCGACGAGCTGGCGGCGGAGCTGATCGAGCGCTTCGGCCCCTACCAGGAGCACGCCTCCATGCTGCCCTACACGGCGGGCATGTCCGACTTCGACACGGCCCTGGAGGAGTGCGAGTACCAGGGGATGTGGTTCGCCGAGGTCGCCCGCTACATGCTGCGCGAGCGGGGCTGCTCCTTCTTCATCTGCCACTGGCACCTCTACGACTACCTCAACCACATCCACCTCGGCGACGTCGACCCCGTCTGTCCCGGGTACGACGCCGACCGGGCGGATGTGTACCTCGACTACTTCCGCCGCGCCTACCAGGTGGGCGACCGCATCCTCGGCCGCCT
>JAJDTN010000042.1 GCA_022827165.1 Candidatus Latescibacterota bacterium | reverse complement strand
CTCGTAGTCGCGCGGCTCGTCGCCGATGTCGAGGAACAGGCTCGCCGTGTCGTGGGTCTCCTGCCGGACCTCGGCGACGACGGCCTCCATCTCCCGCACCTTGCGGCGCGGCCTGCGCGGGGCCGAACCGGTCAACCCAGTCCCTTCTCTTTCTGGTGGGCCTTCATCCTGGCGATGACGCCGTCGTCGTCCTCGCACTCGGCCACCAGCCGGGTGAACTCCTCGGCCGACATCTGCACCTTCTGCAGGAAACGCTGGTCCGCCGGGCAGGGGTAGATGTAGGCGCCGATGCGGCCCTGGTCGGTGGCCCGCGCCTTGTCGGTGATGCGCGCCAGCCACGGGATGTCGCCGATGACCAGCCCCCGCGCCCGGGGTTTGAAGTCGAAGGATTGGCTATCGCTCACGGGGTCGATCCTGGAAGGTGAGGGTGTGGTTGGCGCCGAGCCGGCGGCGCAACTCGGCGGTGAGAGGATCCGCGCTGAGGGGCTCGATCAGCTTGCGCGCCAAGGGAGGGGGAAGGGCGGCGCCGTCCCGGCGCCAGCGCCCGGCCAGCAGCAGGTGGTAGATCAGGTGGTGCCCGTCGAGGCAGGACCGCGACCCCTCGTCGAGGCCGCTGCCCGCGAGGCTGTCGGCGTCGAGGAGGCACGTCTCCGCCGGCCCTTCGGCGTCGGCGATCGAAGTATACTGAACGGCTCTTCGAGGGGTCCAGTCCCAGCCGATCTTGGACAACTCGAGGAAGGTCAGGCGCCCTCCGCCGGCGTCGACGACGATGTTCCCCGGCTGGTAGTCGGTCGGCCCGAGGCGGGCCGGAAGCCGCGCCAGGCGCCGGTGCAGCCGCCGCAGGAATCCTACCGCCGGCGACGGCGAACCGCCGCCGGGCGGCAGCAAGTCGCGCAGGACGGTGACCGCCTCCTCCCCCGCCCGCGCCCAGGAGCGCTTCAGTTCCTCACGAGAAGCCCCGGGGGCGGCGCGGCCCTCCCACTCGCGGCCCGACAGGCCGCTCTCGATGCACCCGATGCCGCGCCAGATCCGCCTCAGCCACCGGCGCCGGTCGGCCGGATCCCCCTCCGCGGGCAGCACCTCGGCGAGGGTGCGGGGACCGGCGTACTCGAGGAGGATGATCTGGGCCTCGGGGTCGGCGCCGAAGGCGGCGGGCACCGGGCAGCCTCGGCCACGCAGGTGGCGCAGGATCTCGACCTCGAGACGCACCAGATCGTGGGGCTCGCCGCGGGTCAGCAGCCCCTGGAGCTGGTGCTTGGCCACCACCCGCCCGCCGTCCGACAGGTCCAGGCGCCAGACGTCTTCGGCGATCCGGTGGATGGCGGCCACGGCCGGACGGCCGGGGACCAGTCCGGGCGCGACCTCTCGCAGACGGTCGTGGACCGCCGCCGTCCACTGCGCGTCGGTGAGCGGCGCGCCGGCCGCCACTAATCGAAGAGGATGACCTGAGCGGCCACCTTGCCGGCCTGGCAGTTGTGGCCGGGGTGGTCGTTCATGGCGAGGAACAGGGTGCCCTCGCAGTCGGCCAGGGTGTCGCAGCGGCTGCCCACGGCGAAGACCGGGCCGTCGCCGATGCGGGCGATCAGGGCGCCCACGTTGGCCCCGGGCATCAGGTAACCCTCGCCGGCGGTGTGGTTGTAGACGCCGTCGGCGCCGCACCAGACGATCTGGTCGCGCATGTCGGGCGACCAGGTCTCCTCCACGTCGAAGACGACGCGCTGCCCCTGGCGCACGGAAATGAGGGTGTCCTGCCAGGTGGGGCTCGGCCGCACGGTGCGCAGAATGGTCAGGGCCATGGCGGCTACACTAACCGTTTCCGCCGGTGGGAGCAATCACTCCAGGCAGGCCTCAATCCAGCTCGGGACCCAGCCGCAGAGAGTGGGTCTTGATGAGGCAGAACACGCGCAGCCCGGGCGCCAGGCCCAGCTCTCCCACGGCCTCGGGGGTGACCTTCACCGCCAGGCGCCGGCCCACGTCGACGTGGACCAGGCGCACGGCGCCGACCTCGGCGATCTCCGTGACCTTCCCGGACAGGGCGTTGCGCACGCTCAGCCCCTCGGGCGGCGACCGCGTGAGGATGACGTCGTCGGCCCGCAGTCCGACGAAGAGCCGCGTGCCCACCGGGCGGTCGCACCAGGGGATGCGCAGCTCCTGGTCGGCGCACCGCGCCCGGCAGGCGCCGCTGTCCGCATCGCTGGCCACGATCTCCACGGGCAGCACGTTCTCGAACCCGAACTCGTCGACAAGGGGCAGCACCCTCGGGTCGGAGGCGATGCGGAAGAAATCGCCGTGGGCGGCGACGCGCCCCCGGTCGAGGACGATCACCTGGTTCGTCAGCTCCAGGATCTCGGCCGCCGAGTGGCTGACGTAGAGGACGGGGATGCCGAGGTCGGAGCGCACGTGCCGCAGGTAGGGGATGATGCGGCTCTTGAGTCCCTGGTCCAGCGAGGCCAGGGGCTCGTCCATCAGCAGCAGCCGGGGCGAGGCCAGCAGCGCCCGCCCCAGGGCGACGCGCTGGCGCTCGCCGCCCGACAGGTTCCGCGGCCGCCGGTCGAGGAGCGGCCCGATCTCGAGCAGCTCGGCGATCCTCCCGGGCTCGAAGCGCCGCTGCGCCGCCGGCAGCAGGTCGTAGCCGAAGCGCAGGTTGTCCCCCACGCTCAGGTGCGGGAAGAGCAGGTCCTGCTGAAAGACGCAGCCCAGCCGCCGCGCCTCCGGGGGCAGGTCGATGCCGGTCTCGGCATCGTAGAGGACCTCGCCGTCCAGCTCGACGCGGCCGGCCTCCGGCCGCAGCAGACCGGCGACCATGTTGAGGAGCGAGGTCTTGCCGCTTCCGGAGGGCCCGAAGACGGCGGTGGCGGCAGCCCCGCAGCGGACGTCGACGTCGAACTCGAAGTCCGCCAGGCGGCGGCGCAGACGCAGGGTCAGCACGGCCTCACCCGCGCTTCCTGCGGCGCGCCGCCCACTCGCTGCCCAGCAGCGCCGCCAGCGACACGGCCACCGAGATCCACACCAGACGCAGGGCGGCCGCCTCGCCGCCGGGCTGGTTGAGGCTGGTGTAGATGGCCAGCGGGATCGTGCGCGTCTGGCCGGGGATGTTGGCCACGAAGGTGATGGTGGCCCCGAACTCGCCGAGGCTGCGGGCGAAGGCGAGGAGGGCGCCCACCCAGAGCCCGGAGGCGGCCAGCGGCAGGGTGACGGTGAGGAAGGCCCGCACCCGCCCCGCCCCGAGGGTTCGCGCCACCCCCTCCAGGCGCGGGTCCACGTCCTCGATGGCCAGCCGCACCGCCCTCAGGGACAGGGGAAAGGCGACCACCGCCGAGGCCAGGGCCGCCCCCTTCCAGTCGAAGGCCAGGGACAGTCCGATGCCGTCCAGCAGCGGCCCCAGGAGCCCCCGCTTTCCGAACAGCCGCAGCAGCAGGTAGCCGGTGACCACGGGCGGCAGCACCAGGGGCAGGTGGCACAGTCCGTCGAGGACGAACTTGCCGGGAAAGTCGCGCCGCGCCAGCAGCCATCCCATGGCGACCGCCGCGGGCAGGGTGAGGAGGACGCAGGCCAGGGCCACGCGCAGCGACAGCCCCAGCACCTCCCACTCCAGGGGGGTGAGCAAAGGCCTACTCCGCCGGAGGCGGAGGGCCCGCCGGGCCGGCGAGGACGGTGAAACCGTGCCGGCGGAAGACCTCCGCCGCCCCGGTCGACCGCAGCCGCCTCAGAAGATCCCGCACGGCCGGGGAGTCGCGGCCGGCGACCACCGCCGCGGGATAGCGGATCGGCGCGTGCAGACTGTCCGCCAGTTGCGCCGCCACCCGCACCCGCCGGCTGACGGCGGCATCGGTGGCGTACACGACGCCGGCCTCGCACTCGCCGCGCTCGACGTAGAGCAGGGCGGCGCGCACGTCGGGGGCCGGGGCGAGACGGTGCTCCAGCGCCGGCCACCAGCCCAGGGCCCGCAGCGCCTGGCGGGCGTAGATCCCGGCCGGGACGTGGTCGGGGTCGCCCAGGGCCAGACGCCCGCGGAAGGCGCCCGCCAGGTCGAACCCCGGCCGCGGCTCGACCTCCAGGCCGCTGCCCGCCGGCGTGACCACCACCAGGTTGTTGGCGAGCAGGTCGAAGCGCGTCCCGGCGTCGATGCGCCCCCTCTCCTCCAGGTAGTCCATCCACCGCGGATTGGCCGACACGTAGAGATCGGCGGGGGCGCCGGCATCGATCTGCCGCGCCAGGGACGAGGAGCCGGCAAAGGAGAGCCGCACCCGCGGGAAGCTGCGGCGCGGCAGGATCTCGGTGAGCGCGCTGGTCAGGCTGGCGGCGGCGAAGATACCCACCGCCGGGGCCCCGGAGGCGGACTCCCGCGCCCCGGTACCGGCGGCGGCCAGGTGGAGGAGGACGGCGGCCAGGCACAGGGCCTGCGCCGACCGGCGGGGGATGGTCACGGGGCCTCCAGGCAAGGGTCCACGGGGCCCGGCAGAGATTGCGGCCCCCGGCCGGAAGCGTCAATGGCCGGGGGACTCGCCCCGCCCTACCTTCCGCCCCATGTCACCCGGACCTCTCGACTCCCTCGACCTCCTCACCCGGATGCTGCAGGTCCCCTGCCCCTCCGGCCGCGAGGAGCGCATGGCCGCCTTCCTGGCCGGCGAGCTGAGCGCCCTCGGCGCCGAGCCCCGCCAGGACGGCCAGGGCAACCTCTGGGTCCGGATCGCCGGCCGCGAGCCCGGGCCCGGGGTGGCCATCGCCAGTCACACTGACGAGATCGGCATGGTGGTCACCGCGGTGGAGGCCGACGGCACCCTTCGCGTGCAGCGCTCCGGCGGGCTCCACCCCTTCAAGCTCGGCGAGGGGCCGGTGGTGCTCGTCGCCGACGGCGGGGACGTGCCCGCTCACCTGAGCTTCGGCTCCACCCACACCAGCGATCCCGAAGATCCGATGACCGGGTTCGCCCAGGGCCGCCAGGGAATCACCTGGGCGCACACCCGCCTGATCACCGGGCGCTCCCCCGGGGAGCTGGCCGACCTGGGGGTCCGGGTGGGCACCTGTGCCGTGCCGGCGGCCGGAGTGCGCGGTCCGAACGTCTTCGGCCCCGAGGAGGATCCCCTCGTCTCGGCCTGGATCTTCGACAACCGGGGCGGCAGCCTGACGCTGCTCAAGCTTTGCCAGCGGTTGCGCCAGGCCGGCCTCACCCCGGGGCGGACCCTGCATCTCTGCTTCCTCGTTCAGGAGGAGACGGGACTCCTGGGCGCCAGGGGCTGGGTACGCCGAAACGAGGTGGAGACCTTCATCGCCGTCGACTCCACCCCCATGCCGCGGGGCACCGCCCTCGAGCTCGACGGCCGACCCGCCGCCTGGTCCCGCGACAGCAGGGTCCACTTCCACCAGGGCCTGATCGCCAAGCTGGACGCGGCCGCCGTCCGCGCCGGGACCGGCCTTCAGTACGCCGTCTACTCGGCCGCCGCATCGGACGCCACCGGCGTGCTCGAGGCCGGCGGCGCCCCCCGCTGCGCCACCATCGGCTATCCGCGGGAGAACTCCCACGGCTACGAGGTCGTGCGCTGGTCGGTCTTCGACAATCTGGAGCGGACCCTCTTCGAATACGTCGCCGCCCTCTGAAGGCCGGCCTTTGGAGCTCGACGCTCTTCAGGACCGCCGCCTGGCCCTCCTCGGTCTCGGCGTCGAGAACCAGGCCCTGGGCCGCTGGCTGGCCTCCCGTGGACTCGGCTTCGCCGTCTGCGACGCCGACCCGGCCCGCCGCCTGGATGGAGACCTCTGGAAGGAGGCGGTCCGGGACTGGCGCCTCGGCCCGGGGTGCTTCGACCGCCTCCACGACTTCGACCTGATCTTCCGCTCCCCCGGCATCCCGTCCCTGCGCCGGGAGCTGGAGCAGGCCCGCCGGCGCGGCACGGAGGTCAGCAGCCAGACGGCGCTCTTCCTCGAACGCTGCCCGGCGCCGGTGATCGGCATCACCGGGACCAAGGGCAAGGGCACGACCGCTTCCCTCCTGGACTCGATCCTGCGGCGCGAGCCCGGTCTGTCCCCGCACCTGGGCGGCAACATCGGGATACCGCCCGTCAGCTTCCTCGACGACCTGTCCGCCGCGGACGTGGTCGTGCTGGAGCTCTCCAGCTTCCAGCTCCAGGATCTGGATCGAAGCCCCCACGGGGCCGTGATCCTGCCAGTGACCCTCGACCATCTCGACTACCACGCCAGCCGGGCGGAGTACGTAGAGGCCAAGGCGGCGATCTGCCGCTGCCAGGGCCGCGGCGACTGGGTCGTCTCCAGCGCCGGCGACGCCACCGCCGGCGAGCTCGCCGCCCGGAGCCCGGGGCGGAGCCTGGGGTTCCGCGCCGCACCGCCCCTGGAAGGCGATGGCTGCTGGAGCGAGGCGGGCGAGATCCGCTGGCGGGAGGACGGCCGGGTCGAGAGCCTGGCCGCGGTGAGCGATCTCCGTCTGCGGGGGACCCACAACCTCGCCAACGCCTGCGCCGCCGCCGGGGCGGCGCGCCTGTGCGGCGCTTCCGCGGCGGCCGTCGGCCAGGGTCTGAGCGCCGTCGAGTCTCTCCCGCACCGCCTCGAGGAGGTGGCGGAGCGGGGCGGCGTGCTGTTCGTCAACGACTCCCTGGCCACGACTCCAGAGGCGGCGGCGGCGGGCCTGGCGGCGTATGCCGGCCGACCGGTGGTCCTCATCGCCGGGGGAGCCTCCAAGGGCGGGGCCTTCGAAGGACTGGGAACCGCCATCGCCCGGTCGGCGGCGGCGCTGGTGACCCTGGGAGAGGAGGGTCCGGCCATCGCCTCGGCCGCCGCGGCCGCCGGATTCCGCGGGCCGGGGGCCGCCAACTGTCCGTCCATGGAGGCGGCGGTCCACCGGGCCGCCGGACTGGCCCCGGCCGGCGGCGTCGTGCTGCTGTCGCCGGGCTGCGCCAGCTTCGGCATGTTCTCCGACTATGCGGCCCGGGGCGAGGCCTTCAGGACCGCCATCGGTTGAAAGCGGCCCGAGGCGGGAGAGGCGGACCGGCGGGACTTTGCGCTGCTGGATCCCGACGGACCGCGCCACCCGGGCGGGGGACGCTTTTTCCCTTGACATTGTGCCGGAACCCCGGATAGGTTCGTTCGCGTTGCACAGGACCTCATCAGATGGACTTCAAGGAGCTTTCGAGAGCCGGATGATCAGCCGAATCCCACAATCCCCCTTGCACCCGTTCGGGTTTACGGGTCCGCAGGCGGCGTTCGCCGGAACGACCGCCCCCTCCGCCTCCGGCGGCTGCCGGGGCGTATCGGGCCCGGGCGAAGGGGGGATGGGGTTCCACCGGCTCCACGAGAACGAGATCACCCCGATGACCCTCCCCGGTTCCACCATGGGCGGGGCGGTCATCAAGCCCCGCACGGGGCCTGCAGCGGGAGGAGATCCCGGAGGTTGAATCGCTGAAGCGACAGCGACGACAGCCGTGGGGATCGGATCCCAACGGCTTCTGCCAGCCGGCTGCAGGCTCCCGCAAGGGGAACACCTGCAGCCGGTTTTTTTGTTGCACCCGGAGTCCGCCGGGGTCGCTCCCCCCGGACTCCGAGGCAGCGCGGGACCCGCGATCGGTACGGCACGCGGGCCGGCGCCGGAGCCTCCGTCGACGGACGGGGGTTCCCGATTCGGGGGCGGTGTCCGCAGGACCGGGCCCACTCACCGCCTGCCGGCATCCACCCGCCCGGCGGGGTCGCGGCTGCTGGAACAGGAGGCCAGCGTCGTCCCGCCCGAACTCGCGAACCACCCGCGACGGCGAGACCGCGGCGACGTTCGCATGCATCGCGAGAGGAAGGAGACCGATGCAGAAGGTCCCGAGAGAGTGGATCGAAAGAGCAGCCCGGGTCTACAACAGCAACTCCGAGGCCAGCAAGGCCCTGGGCATCGCGGGGGGCACCTTCGGCCGCCTCTGCCGCCAGTACGGTATCGAGACGCCCTTCGCCCGCCAGCGCAACGCCCGCCGGGCGGCGCGGTCCCGGGCCTAGGAGACACGGACCCGGCTCCGACGGGAGAGCCGGAGAGAGGGCTGCCCCCGGCAGCCGCGCAACCATCCTCGACCAACGCCCGCCGGTCCGGACGCCTCCGGGCCGGCGGGCGCTGTTTCCTCGACTCGCCGCACCCCCCCGGTGCGTACCTTTTCGCGCCATGACGAGCCCGGAATCACGACTGATCGAGGCCGTCTCTCCCGAGGTTGAGGCCAGGATCCGGGCCGCCCTGGGAAGGGAGGAGGCCCTGATCCAGGTCCAGGCCGACATGGAGGCGGAAGGCAGGGCCTTCGGCTGCCGCTGGCTGGCCGCATCCTCCCGCCGCATCGTCGTCGTCGACGAGCCCTCGGCCAACGGCGCCCTGTCGATCCCCCTGGCCGAGGTGACCCGGGTGCGTACGGAGCTCCTCGTCGGCGGTGGACGGCTCGAGATCGAGCGCCGCTCGGCCCCCACCGTGGCCGTCCCCTACACCCAGTCCATGGGGGAGAAGTTCTCCGAGGTGGCCCGGGGGCTGGAGCAGCTGCGCGCCGGCGAGCCCTTCCTCATCAACCCGCGCCTCGAGCGCCTCCGGTGCGGGAAGTGCTCCCGGCTGCTGCCGGAGCGCGACGGCGTCTGTCCCGCCTGCATCCGCAAGTGGTCGACCCTCAAGCGCATCTCGCGCTACATGGCGCCGTACCCGTGGAAGGTCGTGACCCTGGCTGTCGCCTCCCTGGTCACCACCGGGGCCGAGGCGGCATCACCGTGGGTGATCAAGCATTTCTTCGACAAGGTCCTGGTGCCCGTGGAGGCCGCCGGCGACAGCCCGGCAGATCCGGAGTCCCGCCTCCGGCTGCTGGGCTTTCTGGTTCTGGCCCTGGTGGGGATCCGCCTCGTCAGCTGGGCCGCCGAGTGGGTCCACGGGTGGATCGCCGCCTGGCTCGGGGCCCGGGCCACGGCCGACATCCGCGGCGAGCTCTACCGCCGGCTGGAGATGCTGTCGCTGCAGTTCTACGACAAGCGCAAGGTGGGGGCCCTCATGTCGCGGGTCACCCGCGACACGGGCCGGCTCCAGGACTTCCTCGTCGACGGTCTCCCCTACCTCGTCATCAACGCCCTGGTCATCCTCGTCATCCTGGGGGTCCTGCTCTGGCTGAACTGGGAGCTGACTCTCTACATCCTGGTCCCGGTGCCCTTCATCTTGGTCTGGGGCGCCGTGTTCTGGAGGCGCCTGCGCCGGCTCTTCACCCGCTGGGGCGAGATGTGGTCGAACCTGACCGATCGCACCGCCGAGGCCCTCACCGGCATCCGCGTGGTCAAGGCCTTCGCCCAGGAGGGCCGCGAGATCGGCGCCTTTGCGCGCCTGAACCGCAAGATCACCGGGATCAGCGTGCGCACGGGCGTCAACCGCACCGTGTTCTTCGCCACCATCTCCTTCCTCACCGGCCTCGGCGCGATCATCATCTGGTACTTCGGCGGCCAGGATGTGATCGCCGGCGAGCTGACCATCGGCACCCTGCTGGCCATCAGCTGGTGCATGGCGAAGATCTACGAGCCCCTGGAGTGGTTCGGCCAGGTCAACTCCTGGATGACGCGGGCCTTCGCCGGCGCCGAGCGCGTCTTCGAGGTCATCGACACCGTGCCCGAGTCGTACGACGACGCCCGGGCCGTGCGCATGCCCGGGATGCGGGGACGGATCCGGTTCGCCGACGCGACCTTCGGCTACGACAAGAGCAAGCCGGTTCTCAAAGGCATCGACCTCGACGTGGGCGCCGAGGAGATGATCGGACTCGTGGGGCGCTCCGGCGTCGGCAAGACGACGACGGTGAACCTCATCGCCCGGTTCTACGATGTCGATCACGGCTCCATCGAGATCGACGGCGTCGACATACGCCGCATCAACCTGCGCGACCTGCGGCGCCAGATCGGCATCGTCTCCCAGGAGCCGGTGCTGTTCTCCGGGACCATCGCCGAGAACATCGGCTACGGAAAGCCGGGGGCGAAGTTCGAGGAGATCATCTCCGCCGCCCGGCTGGCCAACGCCCACAACTTCATCGTCGCCAAGCCCGACGGCTACGAGACCCAGGTCGGAGAGCAGGGCAACAGCCTCTCCGGCGGCGAGCGCCAGCGGGTGGCCATCGCCCGGGCCATGCTCCACGACCCGAAGATCCTGATCCTCGACGAGGCGACCTCGTCGGTGGACGTGGAGACGGAGAAGCAGATCCAGCAGGCCGTGCACCGCATGGTGAGGGGCCGCACCACCTTCGCCATCGCCCACAGGCTGTCGACCCTGAGGGACGCGGAGCGCCTGGTGGTGCTGGAGGAGGGACGGATCGTCGAGGTGGGCAGCCACGAGGAGCTGATGGAGCGGCGCGGCGTCTTCCACGGCCTCGTGCGGATGCAGCAGGAGGCCTCGAGGATCATCGCCGTCGCCGATTGAGCCCATGAAGCCGACCACGACAGAGCTGATCACCGACGGGCCGTCGCCCTTCCGTGAGCCCGCGCCGGCGGCGGTGGAGGAGCGGGTCCGCCGCCGGACGGAGGCGGACGAGCCGGTCTGGGTCCGGGTGGCCACGGACATGTCGGAGGACGGCGTCTACGCCGAGGGCTGGCTGGTGATCACCGACCGCAGGGTGCTGCTGCTCCCGGCCTCCGGCAGCGGCGGCGAGCTTGCGGCGGTCGAGGAGGTCCCCCTCGCCGAGGTGAGCGCCGCCCGGGTGGAGGCCCTCGTCGGCGGCGGACGCATGGAGGTGGAGCGCCGCCGGGGAGCGCCGGCGCACCTGTACTACTCCAACAGCCTGGCCGCCAGGTTCGCCGAGGTCGCCGAGAGTCTGAACCAGCTGGCCGCGGGGGAGGCACCGAACCTGGCCACCGAGGTCGAGCGCAGCCGCTGCGAGCGCTGCGGCCGCGTGCTGCCCGAGAAGGACGGCGTCTGCCCGGCCTGCGTGAGCAAGCTGAGCACCCTCGGGCGCCTGCTGCGCTACATGGCGCCGTACAAGGGCCGCGCGGCCCTGTTGCTGGCGCTGCTGATCGTCGAGACCGTCGTCGATGTGCTTCCTCCCCTGGTCTCGATGGTCGTCATCGACGACGTGCTTGTCAGCGAGGAGCTGGAGCCGCGGGCGAAGTACGACGTGCTGGTGGAGTACGTCCTCGGCCTGCTGGCGATCAACGTCTTCGCCTGGTGCGCCTGGGTCGGCCGCCGCTGGGTGGGCAACTGGATCGGCTTCCGCGCCATCGAGGCGATGCGGGCCGAGCTCTACCGGGCGCTGCAGTTCCTGCCGCTGCGGTTCTACGACAAGCGCAAGGTGGGGGGGCTGATCTCGCGCATGTCGAACGACTCCGACCTGGTGGAGGAGTACCTGATCTTCGACATCCCCTTCATCGTCAGCAACGGGCTGCAGATCGTGACGATCGTCGCCATCCTGCTGTCCACCAACTGGCAGCTGACCCTCTGGGTGTTGCTGCCGATCCCGGCGATCCTCGCCGTCTCGACGCTGATCTGGAACCGCATGGAGCTGCACTGGATGCGGTTCTCCACCCGCTGGTCGCGCCTGTCGTCGCACCTCAACGAGTCGATCCGCGGCATCCGCGTGGTCAAGGCCTTCGCCCAGGAGCAGCGCGAGGGCGAGCGCTTCGAGCGCCGCAACACCGACCTGCGCGACGTGAGCGTCAGCGCCGAGCGCCACTGGCTGGTGTTCTGGATGACCACCAACTTGTTCATGAGCGCCGGCGTGTTCTTCGTCTGGTACTTCGGCGGACGCCAAGTGGTGCTGGGCGGACTCAAACCGGGTGAGCTCTGGGCCTTCATCATGTACATCATGATGCTCTACCAGCCGCTGAAGTGGTTCGGCGACTTCTACGGGTTCATGATGCGGGCCTATGCCGGCGCCGAGCGCATCTTCGAGGTCATCGACGCCCGCTCCGAGCCCTTCGACGATCCGCGGGCGCTGCCGAGGCCGGGCCTCGAAGGCCGCGTGCGCTTCCGCGGCGCCTTCTTCGGCTACGATCCCGGCAAGCCGGTGCTGCGCGAGGCGGATCTCGAGGTCGAGCCGGGCGAGATGATCGGCCTCGTGGGCAAGTCCGGGGCCGGCAAGTCGACCTTGATCCACCTCCTGTGCCGGTTCTACGACGTCACCCGCGGCCGGCTGGAGATCGACGGCGTCGACATCCGCCGCCTGCGGCTCGAGGACCTGCGCTCCCAGATCGGACTGGTGGCGCAGCAGTCGTTCCTGTTCAACGGCACGGTGGCCGAGAACATCGCCTACGGCAAGCCCGGCGCCTCCTTCGACGAGGTCCTGCGCGCGGCGAGGGCGGCCAACGCTCACGAGTTCATCATCAAGCTGCCCGACGGCTACGACATGGTGGTCGGCGAGCAGGGCAGCAGGCTCTCCGGGGGCGAGCGGCAGCGCATCGCCATCGCCCGGGCGATCCTGCACGACCCGAAGATCCTGATCCTCGACGAGGCGACCTCCTCCCTGGACACGCCCACGGAGAAGAAGATCCAGGAGGCGATCGCGAGGCTGGTGGAAGGGCGGACCACCTTCGCCATCGCCCACCGGCTGTCGACGCTGAGGTCCGCCGACCGGCTGGTCGTCCTCGACGGCGGCCGCATCGTCGAGACCGGAACCCACGAGGAGCTGATGCGGCGCGAGGGCTTCTTCTACAAGCTCGTCAAGACCCAGCAGGAGACCACGGCCGTCATGGCCGTGAGCGGATGACGGCCGGGCACCAGCCGGCGCCGATCACGGTGACCCACCCGGAGGAGGTCGACATCTCCCGGGTGCGGCTCTTCCGCGAGCCGCCGTGCATGCTGCGTCTCACCATCGACGGCGACCGGTCCTACACCCGCGTCAAGGTCGTGCGCGCGGCGCCCCTGTCCCATCCGGCCCGCTACATCTCCCTCCTCGACGAGAAGGACGAGGAGGTCTGCATGATCCCCGACCTCAAGGAGCTCGACGGGGAGATGCGCGCCATCGTCGAGGCGGAGCTCGACCGGCGCTACCTGACCTCCGCGGTGCAGCGGGTGCTGTCCATGCGCAACGAGTTCGGCACCTCCTACTGGGACGTGGAGACCAACCGCGGCCGGCGCGAGTTCGTCGTCCAGAACGCCGCCGAGAGCGCCCAGTGGATGGGAGAGCACCGCTTGCTGCTGGTCGACGTGGACGGCAATCGTTTCGAGATTCCCGACCTCCGCGAGCTCGACAGGAAGAGCCTGAGCCTGGTCGAGCTGGTGCTGTGAATCCCAACGACGAGAGAGATGCCATGACCCGCACCGACCCCGCAGTCGTCGACGCCCTGAGCCGGTTCGACTCCCCCACCCTCTTCAACGCCCTTGCAGAGATCACCGGCCTGCCGAACGAGGAGTACACCGACCACACCATCCGCTGCCTGCTCCCGGACCTGGGTCCGGCGGTGGGCTACGCCGTCACCGCCGAGGTCACGACCAACGATCCGGACTCGCCGCAGATCCCCTGGACCGACTACTACGAGGGCCTGGAGGCTTTCGACGGACCGATGGTCGCGGTCATTCAGGACGTGGACTCGCGGCCCGGCCGGGGAGCCTGCATCGGCGACGGCATGGCCGCCCTCCACAAGCGGCTGGGCGTGACCGGCGCCATCGTCGACGGCACCGCCCGGGACCTGCCCGGGATCCGGCGCTTCGGACTTCCCGTGTGGGCCTGGGGCGCGGTCCCCGGCCACGGCGTCTTCCACCTGGTACGCTGCGGGGGCTCAGTCACCGCCGGACAGCTGCGGATCCAGGCCGGTGACCTGCTGTTGGCCGATCTCGATGGTTGCGTGCGCATTCCGGTGAAGGACGCGGAGCAGGTCGCCAAGGTCGCCGCCGAGGTCCGCGACATGGAGGCCGGCATCCACGCCTTCTACAGCTCCCCCGACTTCACGGTGACGGAGATGAAGAGGCGGCAGGGCTGAGGGAAGGGCCGGACCCCACTCATTTCGGCCGTCGCACGGATCTTGACCGTCGGTCGGGGTTTGCACTCTATGTGGTTCGTCCGCGCGCGCCGAGATACCGCGGCCCCAGGGAGGGACGGACCATGGGCACCAGGCATGCAGTCCTTGCAGCTCTCGCCAGCGGCGTCCTGGCCGTGGGAGCCTTCGCCCAGGAGGAAGCCGAAGAGCGGAAGATTTATCAGCTCGAGGAGGTCACGGTGACGGGCTCGCGCATCAAGAGCGAGGAGAGCCTGTCGCCGGCACCGATCGTGGTCATGTCCACGCAGGAGATCCGGGCCCGGGGCCTGGCTTCCATCGGTGACGTGCTGCAGACCCTCACCGTGCAGTCCAACGCCATCAACACGCAGGCCAACAACGGCGGCGACGGCTCCACCCGCATCAGCCTGCGAGGCCTGGGCACCCAGCGCACCCTGGTGCTGCTCAACGGCCGGCGCTTCGTGGCCGGAGGGACCGGGGCCAACGGCTCCGTCGACCTGAACTCCATCCCCGCCTCCGTCATCGACCGCGTCGAAGTCCTCAAGGACGGCGCCTCGGCGGTGTACGGGTCCGACGCCGTGGGCGGCGTGGTGAACATCATCACCCGCTCCGCGTTGGAGGGGCTCGAGGTCGATCTCTACGAGGGGATCTCCGGCGCCGGCGACGGGGAGGCCCGCGACCTCTCCGTGAGCTACGGCGTGCAGAGCGGCAAGGGCCACATCCTGTTCTCGGCGAGCTACCACAACCGCGAGCCGGTGTGGACCGGCCGCCGCAGCTTCAGCGAGACCGACAAGGCCTACAACTGGAGCCTCAACGACGGCACGTACAACAAGAACGGCAGCTCGGCCACGCCGGAAGGCCACATCATCGACCGCCTCGACGAGGTGGGCAACGAAGCCTGGCAGGCCCTCGTGGCGGCCACCGACGACGCCGGGGCCTACCACCTCGATCCGGAGACCGGCTGGCGCCCCTTCAACCCGCAAGGGATCTCCTCCGACGGCAGCGGCGATCTCTACAACTACCAGCCGGAGAACTACCTCTACACTCCGCAGACCCGCTACAGCTCCTTCCTCGGCGGCTCTCGGAGCGTGGGCCGCGGCATGACGGCCTACTTCGAGATGCTCTACACCAACCGCCAGTCCGACCAGAAGCTGGCCCCCACGCCCCTGTTCATCCACTTCGAGGACATATCGGTGTCGGCCGCCAACCGCTACAACGACTTCGGCCGCGACTTCATCGACGTGCGCCGGCGCTTCGTCGAGGCCAGCAACCGCAACTACCTCCAGGACATCGACACCTACCGCCTGGTCCTGGGCTTTGGCCACAAGCTCATGGGCTACGAGGGAGACCTCTCCTTCTCCTACGGACGCACGGAGGGCACCAACGTCAACGAGGGCCGATTCATCCGCAGCAACCTGGCCAGGGCCCTCGGTCCGGACGAGGACTGCACCGACGATTGCGTGCCGCTGGACATCCTCCACGGCGCCGGCACCATCACCCGGAAGATGCTCCAGTACATCCAGTACACCGGCATAGCCAGGGGGTACTCGCGGCAGCAGATCCTGCAGTACAACCTGACCGGCGACGTGACCCGCCTGCCCGCCGGCCCCCTGGCCGCGGCCGCCGGCGCCTCCTGGCGCCGGGAGGCGGGAGCCTACATCCCCGATCCCCTGACCGCGTCGGGGAACACGACGGGCAGCAAGCAGGCGCCCACCGACGGCTCGTACGAGGTCAGGGACGCCTACATCGAGACCCGGGTGCCGGTCTACAAGGCAGAGCCGGTGAGCCTCGATCTCACCGCCGCCGCACGCGCCTTCGACTACGACACCTTCGGCACGGGCTTCACCTATGAGGGCGGCTCCCATATCCAGCTCCCGGGCGGGATCGCCCTCCGGGCCACCATGTCGAACGCTTTCCGCGCTCCCAGCATCGGCGAGATGTTCCTCGGCTCCACCGATTCCTTTCCCCTGGTGAGCGATCCCTGCAGCACGGTGGACGAAGCCGGCAACGCCCGGGAGCTGACCGATCTTCAGAAGCGGAACTGCGCCGCCCACGGCGTCCCCGCCGACTTCGAGGACTCGCGGGCCCAGTTGGCGGCCAAGTTGGGAGGCTCGACCGAGCTCGATCCCGAAAAGGCCCACATGCTCACAGCGGGCATCGTCTATCAGCCCGGGTTCGTGGACGGCCTCGACCTGACCGCCGACTACTACACCGCCACCATCGAGGACGAGATCGGCGCCCTCGGGGCCGGCCTCATCCTGAGCAACTGCTATTCCCAGGACTCGCCCTCCCACTGCGACCAGGTGATCCGCGACGACAACCACTTGATCCGTCGGGTTCTGGCCACCGCCACCAACATCGGCGAGACCGAGACCAGCGGCATCGATTTGGGCGTCAGCCACGTGACCGACCTGCCCTTCGGCATCATCTCGACGCAGCTGGAGAGCAACCTACTGTTCAACTACGACACGACCCTGCCCACGCCCGATGGTCCTGAACTGGTCCAGGGCAAGGGCTACTACGACTTGGGGGTGTTCCCGGACTGGCGGCACACCGCCTCCGTGACCCTGGCCAGGGCGGGGTACTCCGTGGGACTTGCCTGGCGCTACACGGGCGGCTTCCTGGAGTGCGAGGACGACGACTGCAAGGGCTTCTACCGCGACGAAGTGGACGAGCCGATCAGCCGCGAGGTCGAGGCCAACAGCACCTTCAATCTGCGCGCCTCCTGCGCGCTGAACACGAACCTCGGGCAAACGGTGCTGACCGTCGGCATCAACAACCTGCTCGATGAGCCCCCCGCGGTGATCTTCAACGGCTTCCTCGGCACCTCCGACTCCAACACCTACGACTTCCTCGGCCGCTACATGTACGTGCGCCTGTCCTTTTCCCGGTAGAGATCCCGCCGGGCCGTGACGGCGCCGAGCCCCCGCTGTTCGAGTCCCCTTTGAATCGATATCACCGCGCCAACAGGGACCGCTGGAACCTGGCAGCTCCCGAGTACGCGGCCAGGATGGACCGGCGCGGCCTCTGGCGGACCGCCCCGCGCCAGCCGGAGAAGGTCTTTCTGGACCAGGAACTCGACCTGCTCGGAGACCTGGAGAACCAGGAGGTCTGCGTCCTCGGCAGCGGCGACAACCTCGCCGTCTTCGCCTTCGCCGGAATGGGCGCCCGTGTGACCTCGGTGGACATCTCTTCCGGCCAACTGGCCGTCGCCCGGGACCGCGCCGCCGAGCTGGGCCTGGAGGTCGAGTTCGTGGAGGCGGATGTCACCGATCTCCATGGCCTGGAGAGCGGGCGCTTCGATCTCGCATACACGGCGGACCACGTCGGCGTCTGGGTCTCGGACCTGAGGTGCTTCTACCGCGAGGCGATCCGGATCCTGCGGCCCGGCGGCCTCTTCCTCGTCACCGAGTACCATCCCTTCCGGCGGATATGGAAGGACCGGGAGGACCGGCTGGAGGTCATGTGCAGCTACCATGACAACGGTCCCCACGAGTACGACGTCGCCGAGGATCTGCGCCAGGAGGGTTCGGGCGAGGTCCGCCAGTTCGAGTTCCACTGGACCGTCGCCGAGTACCTGAACGCCGTCATCGAGCAGGGAGCCGATCTGGTCAAGTTCGACGAGATCGGCGATGGACCGGAATCGTGGGAACACGCCCCCCTCGAGGGACTGCCCCGGAAGCTCCTCATCGCGGGCCGGAAGCGTTGACCTCTCTCCGAGGAGTTGATCCAATCCTGGCGAGCTATGCCAAGATCGCTTCCTTCGACAAGAGGCGGCGGGAGTACCGGAGACTGGGCTGGATCTATGCCTGCAGCAACAGCTCCTTCGTCGATCCCGTCTACAAGATCGGCCAGTCCTCCAGGCCACCGGATGCCCGCGTGGCCGAGTTGAGCGGCTCCACGTCGGTGTACGGGGAGTTCGAGCTCGTCTACTTCGTCCATGTGTCGGATCGAAATCTTGCGGAAGGCCAGATCCACTCGGCCCTGGAGGACCATCGGGTCAATCCGGGCAAGGAGTTCTTTCGGGCGCCCCTGCCCGTGATCGTGAAGGCCATGGACGCGGCCGCAAATGCCTTTCCCGTGCAACTCGGCAGGACACCCCGCGCCGGGTTCCTCGCGCAGCCCCTGCAGCCGCGCCTGGTGAGATGTCCCTGCTGCGGATCCGAGAACCGCGTGCCGAATGTCCTCACTGAGATCCGAGTGAGGTGCGGGTCCTGCGCAGAGCGATTGGAGATCCCATCAGACCGGGCTTGATGGCGGCGCGAGGCGACTGGTTCGAGACCCTGCACGACGACCTGTGGCTGCGCCCGGACGAGGGCGGGGAGGCAGAGGCGGATTCCCTGCGCCGCCTGCTGCGGATCCGCAAGGGGCAGCGTCTCCTGGACGCCCCTTGCGGCGCCGGACGGGTCGCCCTTCCCCTGGCGCGGCACGGGGTGAAGGTCGTCGGCATCGACCTGCGACGGACCTTCGTCGATCGTGCCCGGCGGCGATTCCGAAGGGAGGGAGTGCGTGCCGATCTCCGGTGCCTGGACATGCGGTCCATCGACTTCGAGAACGAGTTCCATGCCGTGTGCAACTGGTTCAACAGCTTCGGTTACTTTTCCGATGACGAGAACGCCGACTTGGTGCGGCGCTTCGCCCGCGCCCTGCGCCCGGGGGGACGGCTCCTGATCGACCAGCTGAACCGCGAGCGGATCCTGCGCAACTTCCGGCCCCTCGACGTCAAGCACGGCGTTCGCTACCGGTCCCGGTGGGACGCGCCGCGGGAGCGGCTCGTGGGGCGGCGCGCGATCCCGGGCATCCCGGCGGAGGAGAGCCGGTCCTCCCAGCGCCTCTACACGCGGGCGCAGATGCGCGGACTCCTCGCCGCGGCGGGACTCGAGGTGGAATCCGCCTTCGGTTCCCTGAACGGCGAACCCTTTCATCGAGGCAGCGACCGCATGATCGTCGTCGCCCGCAAGACGAGGTACCGCTGACATGAAGAACGACAGGCCCTCATCAGGGGGCCGCGACACCGCCGCCGCGACGGCGGCCCACCTGCGGCAGTACCGGGAGGAGGGTTACTGCCTGATCGAGGGCCTGATCCCCGCCGATCTGGTCGAGGCCGCCAGCCGGCGGACCGACGAGCTGGCCCGAGGTCCGGCCGACTGGCCGTCGAGGCACTTCCAGGTGCTCGACCCGCGACGATACGAGTCGGCCGGGGGGTACCCGCTGCCGGGCGGCATCCAGCAGCCGGCCAGCCAGGAACAGGTCTTCGCCCGGATCGCCGACCATCCGAGGCTCGCGGCGGCCATGGCCGCCCTGCTCGACGGCCCGGTGGAGCGCTACACCGATCAGATCGGCGTCAAGCACGCCGCCGTCGCCGAGGAGCAGGGGACCCGCAGCTACTTCCACCAGGACTCGTTCTACTGGAAGATCGCCCCCGAGCTGGGCTGCAACTGCTGGATCCCCCTGACGGAGGTCGCCGCCGAGGCCAGCGCCCTGGCGGTGATGCCTGCCAGCCACCGCGGCTGGCGCCTCGTCGACCACGAGTCCTACTACGACGATCCACCCATGGGCCGCATGGACGACGACGGGTTCAAGCCCTTCATGCGCCACCGGGTCCCTCCGGATCAGGTCGATTCCTCCCGCGAGAAGCTGATCGCCACGAAGCCGGGAGACGGCCTGTTCTTCACCAACTACACCTGGCACCGCAGCGAGCCCAACCGCAGCGGCCGGACCCGCGCCTTCTACGCCATTGCCTACCAGCGCCGCCCCTGAGGACCGGGACTCGCCGGTCCTCCTCACCGGCGCCACCGGCTATGTCGGCGGGCGGCTGCTGCGCGCGCTGGAAGCGGCGGGCCAACGCGTCCGCTGCCTGTCCCGGCGTCCCTGGGCCATCGAGGGCCGCGTTGCCCCCACCACGGAGATCGTCGAGGCCGACGTCCTCGTCGGGAAAAGCCTGAGAGGCGCCATGGACGGCGTTCGCGCCGCCTTCTACATGGTGCACTCCATGGGCTCGACGGGTGATTTCGAGGAGCAGGACCGCCGGGCCGCCCGCAATTTCGCAGAGGAGGCGAGCCGTGCCGGCGTGGGGCGGATCATCTACCTGGGCGGTCTCGGCGATGGAAGCGAGGAGCTCTCCCCCCATCTTCGGAGCCGCCTCGAGGTCGCCGAGGTCCTCAGGGAGTCGGGGGTGCAGGTCCTCGAGTTCCGGGCTTCCGTCGTCATCGGCTCGGGGAGTCTCTCCTTCGAGATGATCCGGGCTCTCGTGGAACGCCTCCCCCTCATGGTGACGCCGAAGTGGGTGAAGGTCACGGCCCAGCCCATAGCGATCGCGGACCTGCTGCAGTACCTCTCCGCCGCCCTAGACCTGGAGACCGACGCCAACGAGGTCTTCGAGATCGGAGGCCCCGACTGCGTCTCGTACGGCGACCTCATGCGGGAGTACGCCCGCCAGCGCCGGCTCCGCCGCCTGATGGTCCCCGTGCCGCTGCTGACCCCTCGCCTCTCCAGCCTCTGGCTCGGTCTGGTGACACCCGTCTACGCCAGGGTCGGCCGCAAGCTCATCGACAGCATCCGCCATCCGACCGTCGTCCGCGGCGACGCCGCGCGGCGCGCCTTTCCGCACATCCAGCCCCAGGGTGTCGGCGAAGCGATCGCCAGCGCCCTCCGCAACGAGGATCACGACTTCGCCGAGACGCGCTGGTCCGATGCCCTCGCTTCGAGCGGCGGCCTCCGCGACTGGGGCGGGGTACGTTTCGGGAGCCGCCTCGTCGATTCCCGCACCGTGCGCGTGGACTGCCCGCCGGCCGCGGCCTTCCGGCCCGTCGAGCGCATCGGTGGAAGCATCGGCTGGTACTACGGCAACTGGCTGTGGAGGCTGCGCGGACTGGTGGATCTGGCCGCCGGAGGTGTCGGCATGCGCCGCGGCCGGCGCCACCCGGTACATCTCTCGGTCGGTGACGCTCTCGATTGCTGGCGGGTGGAGGCGATCGAGCCGGGCCGCCGCCTGCGGCTGATGGCGGAGATGAAGCTGCCCGGACGGGCGTGGCTCGAGTTCGAGGTCCAAGGAGACTCGGAGTCGTCGACCATCCGTCAGACGGCGATCTTCGACCCTGTCGGACTGCTCGGGCTGGCCTACTGGTACGCCGTCTGGCCGCTCCACCGCCTCGTCTTCTCGGGCATGCTCAAGGGCATCGCCGATGCGGTCCCCAGGCCCGAGGCAGATGGAAGCCCAGAGGCTCCGACCGCCTGCGAACCCGCCCTCCATCCCTTCGAACCGATCGAGACCTCGAGTCGCCGCCCCCGCGAAGAGTGGGCGGAGGTGAGGTCCCTGAGAATGCGCTACCTCGACTGGGGGGGCGACGGCGCTCCCGTGCTGGCCCTGCATGGCCTGGCCTCCTCGGCCCACTGGTACGACCTCCTCGCTCCCGAGCTCCGTGCGCGCTTCCGGATCATCGCGCCCGACCAGCGCGGCCACGGCCGCACGACCCAGGCCCCGGAGGGCTACGACGGGCCCTCGATCGCCGCCGACGCCGTGGGGCTGCTCGACGTGCTGGGCCTCGAGCAGGCCATCCTCTTCGGGCACTCCTGGGGCGGCAACGTGGCCGTCGCCGCGGCGGTCCACTTTCCGGAGCGGGTGCGGGCGCTGGTCCTGATCGACGGCGGCTTCGTCGACCCGAAGATGATGCCCGGCGCCACCTGGGAGGAGTTCAGCCACATGTTCCGGCCGCGGGACGTGTCGGGTACCCGGGCCGAGTTCCTGGCCCGCATCAGCGGCCAGCTCTCGGTCTGCTGGAACCGCGAGGTCGAGCGCATCGTGCAGACCATGGTCCACGACCGCGACGGACGGACCCATGACATCCTGCGGCCCGGGAACCATGCGCAGATCCTCCGTGCCATGTGGGACGACCCCGTCACCGACGCCTGGCCGCGCCTGCGCTGCCCGACCCTGATGGTGGCCGCCCGCCCCCCGGCAGGGGAAGCCCCCACCGACTTCGGCCTCATGCGCGAGCGCATGATGGACCTGGCGGAACGGACGATCCCCAAAGGGCGGGTTCACTGGATCCCCGACACGATCCACGACGTCGGCTGGCACAAGCCGCGGGAGCTGGCCGGCGTCATCGTCGAGTTCGTGGATTCCCTGTAGGGCGCTCACTCGCCTTCCGGCATGCGCAGGATCTCCATCATCGGCTGCTCCGGCTCGGGCAAGTCCCGCCTCGCCGGGGAGCTGGGATCGCGGCTCGGCCTGCCGGTGGTCCACCTGGACGCCGTCCACTGGCGCGCCGGATGGGAGAGACCGCCGAAGGAGGAGTGGGAGCGCCGCCACGCGGAGCTCCTTCGGCCCGAAGCCTGGATTCTCGACGGCAACTACGGCGGCACCATGGAGGAACGGATCGCCGCCAGCGACACCGTGATCCTGCTTGCCCGCTCGCGTGCGACCTGCCTCCTCCGCGTCTTCAAGCGGAGCATCCGCCACTGGGGGCGAAGCCGCCCGGACCTGCACCCCGGGTGCCGGGAGCAGCGTCCGAGCGTCGAGTTCCTCCGCTGGATCTGGAGCTACAACAGGACGCGCCTGCCGGGCATCCTGCGTCGGCTGGAGCAGGTCCGGCCGCAGAAGAAGGTGGTGATCCTGCGGTCGGATGCGGAGGTGCGGGACTTCCTGGACTCGCTCGGAGGGTGAGGACTCCGCGGACGCGAGGCGGCGCTGCTCGTCAGCCCTCGGGGTACTCCGGCGGCACGTGCAGGGACCAGACCTCGCTGTCCAGCTCCTCGCCGTAGCCGCCGGCGACCCAGATCCGGTCGCGGAACACGTAGGCCGAGTGCTCGTGGCGAGGGCTCCAGATCACCCGGGACTGCACCTCCGTCCACCGGGCGCCGTCCCGCGTGTACCAGACGTCGCCGAAGTTGCCGTCCTC
>JAJDTN010000309.1 GCA_022827165.1 Candidatus Latescibacterota bacterium | reverse complement strand
CGGCGGCCTGGGGGCCGCACAGGGCCTTGCCGCCGCTGTAGGCCGTGACCGTGGCGCCGCGCTCCAGGTGCACGCAGGGGATGGTCAGGTTCTCGGCGGCGGCGTCGGCCAGGATGGGGATCTGCCTCGGCCGGGCGATCTCGGCGATCACCTCCAGCGACAGGGGCTGCCCGGCATCGGTGGCCGGGCCGGTGACGACATAGATCATGGCCGTTCGCGGGTTGATGGCTCGCTCCATCTCCTCGGCGGTGTCGACCATCACCAGCTCGACGCCGACCACGCGCAGGGCGTGGTCGTAGGCCGTGCGCGAGGTGCGAGGCAGGATCACCTGGGTCTTGTCGAAGCCCTCCAGGTTGGGCACCCGGATCAGCCGCTCCGGGCTGCCGCCGGTGACGCAGGCCGTGGTCACGTGCTTGAGGCCGGCGGCGCAGCCCGCCGAGATCAGCCCCCACTCGGCGCCGGTGATCGCCGCCAGGTGCCGGCCCACCGCCTCGGCCAGCTCATCGAACTGCGCGAAGTAGCCATGGGCGGCGTCCATGGCGGCCACCACCTCCGGCAGCTCCACGGAGCCGCCGAGGATGGTGAAGGTGCCGCGGCAGTTGATGATCGGCTCCACGCCGATCGCCTCGTAGATGTTGCCGCTGTCCGCGTCTCCGTCGAGGAACGGCAGGATCGCCAGCCGCTCGTCAGCGTCGCCCAAGGTGAGCTCCTTTCAGGGGGAGAGTGGTTTGTCGATCAAAGAGGCAGTGTGACGACCATGGACAAGTGCCCCCCGGGTCCTGGCATCAGGTCGATGGAGAGACGGCCAGGCTCCGGGGGGTTCCTGGACAGTTCGGATGTGATGGTGGCACCGGCGGCAGGACAGACCATCAGGGGCCAGAAATCAGACCATCCGGAGCCAGAGAAGTCGGTCGCCCAGATACCCACAGCGAGTCCCCCGAGACTACCGATCAGTGACATGAGAAACCGATCGTACGGATCGAGATGGCTCACGCCATAGGCAGTTCCGAGCAGAATTCCAGGAAACCCGCCTACAAGGAAAACCAGAGGGAGACCGATGCCGTCCGATCCAAGAGCGACGGCACTCAACAGCATGCCCGCCGATACAAGACCGGACAGGGTGCCCAGGCCCGCGCCGGCTCCCAGTTTCTTGGCAATCCGTGCGCCGGTTCTCCCGGTGTCCCTTGGCATTTCCCTGGCGTCTGGCTTCGGAGCGATGGGCAACCGGGAGACCTGAGCGGATTCGCGCCAGATCTCCGACGCGACCGTCGCGCCGACAGCTGGCAGGATCAGAGGCCACTGACGATACCATGCGGCAGATAGCGAGCCGGGCCCCATCAGCGAGCCTGCCAGTACTCCCACCGAACTGCCGGCCAGGGCCAGAAATGGACTCCGGCGGTCCCCGCTCCAACTCGGCGGATCGACCAACACCACGCCCACTACCGCTCCTGCCCCAGGGCCGATCCTATGGGCGAACCCAACCCTGTGCCGGCCCACTATGGCGAGGGCAGAGCCGGAGAGAACACCGACACCCACCTTCCTGGCGACTCTGGCTGAACGTCGGGCCTTCGTCTTCTCGAACTCCCCTGCCGGGCTATCCGGATTTCCCTGCATGCTGTCCGGGGCAGCGGGCTTCAGGACAGGAGGGTCCCCTCCGGTCCTCCCCCAGGCTCCCGACGCATGCCCCATCAGAAGGACGGCGGCGAGCGTCGCTGCCCTCTTGTCAATCATGTGGTCGGAGAAGCCCAGGGTGAGTTCCTTCTCAGGGATCGGTTGGCAGGCGTGGACTACCCTAGCGGTTTCCCGGCTCTGCCGCCACGCCAGTTGGGCCGGGTAAGGCTGGCCTCGAAAGGGCTGGGTCACGGTGTACAGCGGGATCGTGGAGGGGCCCCCGGCCTGGCCTGCGTCTGGCCGCTCGGGGAGGAACTGCGTATCCTACCAGAATGGCAGACCTGACAACCTGGTTGCCGCCGGCCGTCATCGTCGCTGTCGTTCTCTACGTCTGGCGGCGACTCGACGCCCGCATGGACCGGCTGGACGCCCGGATCGACGGCGTAGACGCCCGGATTGACGGCCTTCGGGCGGACCTGGGCGCCGTGTCGGAGCGGCTGGCCCGCCTGGAGGGAGCGGCCTTCGGCCCTTGGCCTGCCCGCCCGCCGGATCCTCCCGAGGCCTCGCCAGCGAGCTGACCCCGCGTCGGCAACCCACCCGATCTGGTCTCGCCCTTCACGCCGCCGGTTTTCCTCCCAGGCGGGTGTAGCCCCCCCCGAACTCGTCGACATCATCCCAGCAGCAGCACCCTGACGTCATCCCCCGGCGCGTTGCGTCTGGTGGGGGAGGAGGTACCCCATGTTCAACGCCCGATCCACCCTCCACGGCCCGACCCGCACCGGCCGCGGCCGCCGGGCCTGCGGTGCCGTGGGCACCCGCGGCTACCCCCTCGGCGGCGGCGCCGGCTACCGGGAGGTCGTGCGCCCCACCGGCTCGCCCGTCCGCACTCTCGACGAACTGCTCGAGGCCCTGGCATCGGCCCGCTCCGGCGACACCGTGTACGTGGCGGGAGACGCCGTCATCGAGTGCACCGAGCGGGTCTACGTGGAGGAGCTTGTCCTCGAGCTGTCCGGCGGCGTGACCCTGGCCAGCGACCGCGGCATCCGCGGCGCCCCCGGCGGCCTGATCCGCTCCGACACCTTCGCCACCCGGCCCCTGATCCGGGTCACGGGGCCCGACGCGCGCGTCACCGGCCTGCGACTCCAGGGGCCGAACCCGCGCCAGTGCCTGGAGCACCACTCGCGCGCCTTCCGCGAAGGCCACGGCGGACACCGCTACTACTACAAGTTCCCCACCTCCGACGGCGTTCAGACGGAGGAACCCCGCCTGCGCGTCGACAACTGCGAGCTGGCCGGCTGGAGCCACGGCGCCGTCTATCTCGCGGGCGGCGACGGTCACCGCGTGCAGCACTGCTTCATTCACCACAACCAGTACCAGGGCCTCGGGTACGGCGTCAGCCACGACCGCGCCGGGTCCCTGATCGAGGGCAACCTCTTCGACGCCAACCGCCACTCCATCGCCGGCTCCGGTCGCCCCGGCTCGGGGTACGAGGCGCGCAACAACGTCGAGATGGGGCGCAGCCTCAGCCACTGCTTCGACATGCACGGCGGTCGCGACCGCAAGGACGGCACGGACGTGGCGGGCGGCTGGATGCACGTGCACCACAACACCTTCCGCGCCCCCGGCCGGCGCGCCGTGGTGATCCGCGGCACCCCCGAGGACCGGGCCGTGATCGAGCACAACTGGTTCCACCACCGCAGCGAGGCCGGCGCCCTGCGCTTCGAGGAGCACGTCGTCGTGCGCGACAACGCCTGGGGTCGGCGGGACCCGGCGTATGGCTGAGGGGAGGGGCGGTCCGTTTATTCTCTCCCTGTGAGGAGGCCCACGAGGATGCCGATCAAGGAAGACCGCAGACACACGCCTACGTATACCATGGCCGAAGTCTCGTGGTACCTCGGATTGCCGCGGAGCACGGTACGCGCCTGGGTTCGAGGGCAGGGTGACTTCCGTCCGCTGATCTCGCGACCGGACGCAGCCGCGAGCGAGTTGTCGTTCATCAACGTGGTGGAGATTCACGTCCTGTCGGCAATCCGGAGGGTTCATCGGGTCCCTCTTCAGAGAGTCCGCAGAGCGCTGGACTACATCCAGGAGCAGTTGGGTCAGGAGCACCCGTTGGCAGCAGTCGAATTCCGAACGAACGGCATCGACTTGTTTGTCCGCTGGTTTGACGAAGCTGACCAACTCGTCAACCTCTCGCAATCCGGGCAGCTAGCCATGCGCAGAGTGTTGGAGGCGTATCTGCAGCGGGTGGATCGGGACATGGCCGGGGTCGCCTCGCGGCTCTTTCCCTTCACGCGCCCGGGCCATGAGAACGGACACCCTCGCGTGGTCGTCATCGACCCCCGAATGTGCTTCGGAAGGCCTAGCATCATTGACACTGGCGTTTCCACAGAAATCGTTGCGGAGCGGTACAAAGCGGGAGAATCGATAGACGACCTTGTCTCGGACTACGGGTTGGAACGCCAGTTGGTGGAGGAAGCGATCCGGTGTGAGTTGCCGGCCAAAGCAGCATGATCGCCCAGTCGGCGAGCGGTCCCTTCTTCGTCGACCGGTCGCTGGGAGGACGTCGGATCGTCGAAGCCTTGAGGCAGTCCGGGGCCTCCGCAATCGCTCATGACGAGGAATTCCCGATTGACGCGACAGACGAGGAGTGGCTGGAGGAAGCGGGCCGGAGACGGTGGTTGGTCCTGACGAAAGACAGTCGGATCGCCAGGCGAACGCTGGAGCTTCTTGCCATTGCGCGTGCAGAGGCGCGCGTGTTCGTCCTCGGGGCAGGCAACATGACCAGTGCCGAGATGTCAGCGATTCTCGTAAGGGCCTCAGGTAGTATGCAACGTCTCGCCACATCGGAGCCAGGTCCCTTCATCGCGAGGGTACAGCGGAGCGGCAGGGTCAGGCTCTGGATGCGACGGGCAGCATTGCGGCGCTTGATCAGACAATACGGGCGTAGGCAGTAGTTTGCGTGGACTGAGGCTCCTCACGGCCGCCTGGCTGCTGCTGGCGGCAGCCGTCTCCGCCGACGACCGGGTCGCCGGCCACTGGGAGGGAGAGATCCAGGTCCCCGGCCAGCCCCTGGTCATCAAGGTCGATCTCGAGAGCAGCGGCGGGCTCTGGAGCGGGTCGATCGACATCCCCGCCCAGGGCGCAGCCGGCCTCCCGCTGAAGGGGATCGAGGTCAGCGAGGACGCCTCCGAGGTCAGCTTCTCCATCGGGGGCGTTCCGGGCCATCCAACCTTCAGAGGCACCCTCGACGGGGACGTCATCAGCGGCCGGTTCACCCAGGGCGCCGCCGACCTCGGCTTCCGCCTCTCGCGGCAGGCCGTCCCCGGGCCGGCCCGCCCGCAGGAGCCCCGTCCCCCGTATCCGTACGAGTCAGAAGAGGTCAGCTTCCGGAACGGTCCCGTCACCCTCGCCGGCACCCTGACCGTGCCGCCGGGCGAGGGCCCCTTCCCGGCGGTCCTGCTGATCTCGGGCAGCGGCCTGCAGGACCGCGACCAGACGGTCTTCGGCCACCGGCCCTTCCTCGTCTGGGCCGACCACCTGACCCGCTCCGGCGTGGCGGTGCTGCGGGTCGACGACGCCGGCGCCGGCGGGTCGACGCCTCATCCGGAACCGCCCACCACCGCGGACTTCGCCGGTGACGCCGCCGCGGGCGTGGACTTGCTCATGGCCGACGAGCGCATCGGCCCCGTCGGCCTCCTGGGCCACAGCGAGGGCGGCGCCATCGCCGCCATCGTCGCAGCGCAACGGGAGGACGTCGCCTTCGTCGTGCTTCTGGCCGGCCCCGGGGTGCCGGGCGCCGAGCTGCTGCGCCGGCAGAACGAGCGTCTCTTCGAGGCCGCCGGCCTGCCGGTGGGCCACCGCCAGGCGTTGCTCGCCCTCCTGGACCAGCTCTTCGCAGCCCTCGCCTCGGAGCGGGATGGGGCGGATCTGCGCCCCGAGGTGGAGGAGATCGTCCGCCGCCAGTTCGAGGCCAACGGCGTGCCTGCCGCCCAGCAGGACGAGAGCCAGGTGCAGGCCGCCGTGGACCAGGCCCTCGATCCGTGGATGCGCTACTTCCTCGCCTTCGATCCGCGTCCTGTCCTTGGAGCCGTCCGGGCGCCGGTCCTGGCCCTCAACGGCGAGCTGGATCTGCAGGTCGACGGCCGGCAGAACCTGACCGCCATCGCCGCGGCCCTCGAGGCGGGCGGCAACCGCAACGTCACGCTCCTCAGCCTGCCCGGGCACAACCACCTCTTCCAGCGCGCCTCCACGGGCCGCATCGACGAGTACTCCGCCATCGAGGAGACGGTCTCGCCCGAGGTCCTCGACCAAGTGCGCGACTGGATCCTCACAGCAACTGGAGAATGACCATGGAGACCCGCACCCTCGGACAGACCGACCTCACCGTCACCCGCCTCGGTTTCGGCGGCGCCCGCATCGGCTACGAGGACGTGACGCCGGACCAGAGCGACCGGCTGCTCAACGGCCTCCTCGACATGGGGGTGAACTTCGTCGACACGGCCGCCTGCTACCACGACAGCGAAGAGCAGATCGGCCAAGCCATCGGCGCCCGGCGGGAGGAGTACGTCCTCGCCTCCAAGTGCGGGCACGTGACGGGCGGCGCCACCGGCAGGGAGTGGTCGGCGGAGGTCATCGCCCACAGCATCGACCGGTCCCTCGAGCGCCTGCGGACCGACCGCATCGACCTGGTACAGCTCCACAGCTGCTCGACGGAGGTGCTGGCCGAGGGCGAGGCGGTGGAGGCCGTCCTGCGGGCGAAGGAGGCGGGGAAGGTGCGCTACGTCGGTTACAGCGGCGACGGGGAGGCCGCCCTGAAGGCCATCGACATGGGCGTCTTCAGCACCCTGCAGACCTCGTACAACGTCGTCGACCAGGAGGCGCGGCGGGAAGTCCTGCCGGCGGCGCGGGCGGCCGGCATGGGGGTCATCGCCAAGCGTCCCCTGGCCAACGCCGCCTTCAAGACCGAGGCGTCGCGCTACAGCTACGCCGATGTCTACTGGGAGCGGGCCAAGAGCATGGAGGTCCCCGAAGGCGCCCCCGCCGACGGCGTCGAGATCGCGCTGCGGTTCTGTCTCTCCCACGAGTCGGTGGACACCGCCATCGCCGGCACGTCCCGCGTCGAGAACGCTGAGAAGAACATGGAGATCATCGCCAGGGGCGATCTGCCCAAAAAGGTGGTCACGTCCTTCTACGAGCAGTTCGACCGGGCCGGCGGCGACTGGGCACCGCAGATGTAGCGGCACCATGACCTGCAGAGTGATCCAGGTCGGCACGGGCGGGCGGGGCCGCTCCTGGTGCCAGGGCATCCTCCCTCCGAACATCGCGGACGGTCTGATCGAGGTGGTCGCCGCCGTCGACACCAACCCCGAGGCGCTGGCCAACGCCCGGGGCTTTCTCGGTCTGCCGCCCGAAAAGTGTTACACCGACCTTCAGCGGGCCTTCGCCGAGAACGACGCCGACTTCTGCAGCATCGTCGTGCCTCCCGCCTTTCACGAGGAGGTCGTGGACGCGGCCCTGGCCCACGACATGCACGTCCTCTCGGAGAAACCGATCGCCGACACCCTCGCGGGGTCGTGCCGCATCGCCGAGAAGGTGCGGCGGGCGGGGCGGAAGATGGGCGTCACCATGAGCCACCGCTTCGCCCAGAGCAAGAGGACCCTCCACGACGCTCTCAGGTCGGGAGGCTGCGGCGCCATCGACTACCTGGTCCTGCGCTTCACCTGCGACACGCGCGAGCACGGCGACTGGGGAGTCTTCCGCTACGAGATGGAGGATCCCCTCCTGATCGAGGGCGCGGTCCATCACCTCGACATCCTCGCCGACATGGGCGGGGCCGACTGCCGCACGATCTACGCCCAGACGTGGAATCCCCCGTGGAGCGCATACCGGGGCGACTCGCAGGCCCTGGTGACGATGCAGCTGGAGAACGGCGTGCGCGCTCTCTACGAGGGAGCGAAGACCAACGCCGTGGGCCTCAACGGCTGGTCCCGGGAGTACCTGCGCGCCGAGTGCGAGCTGGCCACCCTGATCATGGATCACGGCGGGATCGAGCGCTTCGACCACGAAGGCGAGGCCCGCTCGGTCGGCGTCCGACATGGCGAGGGCGAGGCCGTCCCCTTGCTGGAGCAGCGCAAGTGGACCGACGCCTGGCTGGTGGAGAAATTCGTCCGATGGCTCGACGGGGGAGAGCCGATGGAGACCCACGTGGAGGCCAACCTGCAATCGGTGGCCATGGTCTTCGCCGCCATCGAGAGCTGCCGCACGGGAGGCCCCGTCGAGGTGCAGCCCTTCCTCGCCGCGGCGCGGGCGCGGGCGGCGGCGGAGCTGGATGGCTGAACGTGTCGCGTCAGTACCGGGGGACCTCCCGATGGCCCGGGGTCAAAGGGGCGTGCATCGAGTTGGCCAGGGTTCACGTGTCCCCTGTACACTCCTGTCTATCTCACCTCCCGTCACCTGAGAGAATCGCCATGACCCGCTTCTTCGCCAGGGCATGGTGGATCGCGGCCGTCCTCGCCGTCGCCACCACCTCCTGGTCCCAGCCCACGCTGATTCATGCACCGGATCCGGCCGATCCCATGGCCGTTCACGTGTACCGGTTGAAGAACGGCCTCACCGTCTATCTCAGCGAGAACGATCAGAAACCGCGGTTCTACGCCGAGATCGTCGTCAGGGCGGGCAGCAAGCACGACCCGGCGGTATCGACGGGGATCGCCCACTACCTCGAACACATGCTGTTCAAGGGGACCACCCGGCTCGGCACTCTCGACTACGAGGCCGAGGGGGTTCATCTCGACAGCACCGTAGCTCTCTACGAGCAGCACTTCGCAGAGATCGATTCGACGAAGCGCCGGGAGCTGTACGCCCTGATCAACGAACAAGGGCAGCTCGGATCCCGGTACGCCGTCCCCGGCGAGCTCGACAGGATCTACAGCGCCCTCGGCGCCGAGGGTCTCAACGCCCACACCTGGGTCGAGGAGACGGTGTACAAAGTCGACCTGCCATCGAATCGTCTCGCCCACTGGGCGAAGCTGGAGGCGGAGCGGTTTGCGCAGCCGGTCTTCAGACTGTTTCAGACCGAGCTGGAAACGGTGTACGAGGAGAAGAACCGCTCCCTCGACAACAAGGACCGGCTCATCCGGGAAGCGGTGAACCGGCACCTCTACAAGGTGCATCCCTACGGACAGCAGACGACCCTCGGCTCGGTGGAACACCTGAAGAATCCATCTCTCAAGCTGATGTACGACTACTACCGGACGTGGTACGTGCCGAACAACATGGCCGTGATCATCTCGGGCGACGTCGACGTGGAGCGAGCCATGGAGCTGATCGACCGGGAGTTCTCCAGGTGGGAGCGGCGCGAGCTGCCGAAGCCGAAGAAGTGGAGAGAGAAGAAGCTGAAGGAGATCGAGCGCGTCGAAGTCGTCTACCCGGGCGAGGAGTACGTGTTGCTGGCCTTTCGCACCGCCCCGAGCACCCATGAGCACACCGAGGCGCTGCAGGTCCTCGACTACATCCTGGACAACGCCACCGCCGGGCTGATCAACCTCAACCTCAATCAGAGACAGCGGGTGCGCCGCGCCGGCTCGTGGACCACGTCACACCACAACCGCAATGACTACGGAGCCCAGTACCTGTATGGAGTGCCCAAGGAGGGACAGACGCTGGAGGAAGTCGAGGCGCTCCTGGTGGAGCAGCTGGACCTGATCAAGTCGGGCCGTTTCGAAGACTGGATCATTCCGGCCATCGTCACCGATTGGAAGAAGACCTACCGCCGGAGGCTCGAGTCGAACAGCTCCCGAGTGGCGCTGATGCACCAGGCCTTCCTGTCGTTCCAGGAGTGGGACCACGCCCGCCGCAAGCTCGAACGCATGGCGGCACTGCGCAAGGAGGATATCGTCAAGGTGGCCCGGAAGTACTTCGGCGACGGCTACGTTGCCGGCTATCGCCGTGATGGCGAGCCCTCCCTTCCGGTGATCGACAAACCGGTGCTCGATGCGATCGCCATCGATCCGGCGAGAGAGTCTGCCTTCGCCGCCGAGATCCTCGCTCTGCCGAGTGAGGAGATCGAGCCGGTATTCGTGATACCCGGCAAGGACTTCACCAGGAAGAGACTGCGCGACGGGGTCGATCTGTACTATGCGGCCAATCCGCTGAACGACCTGTTTTCGCTCGAGATCTCGGTCGACGTCGGCAAGCTGGCTGCGAGCCGGCTCGCGATGGCGGGGCGGCTGCTCGACAAGTCCGGTGCCGGCGGCCTGAGCTCCGAGGAACTCAAGAAGGAGTGGTATCGTCTCGGGACCGAGTTCTCCTTTTCCCCCGGCGATCACTCCACGGCGATCTCGATCTCGGGATTGGACGAGAACTTCGCGCCCTCCATCGATCTGATGATGTCGGCGCTGCTGCAGCCAACGGCGCCGGATTCCACTCTTGACGAGCTGATCGAGATCCTCCTCGTGGAGCGGCAGGATGCCGTCAAGGATCACAACACGGTTCACCGGGCCCTGTTCGGGTTCAACCGTCACGGCGACAACTCCTCCTACCTGCGGGTGCTGTCGAACGAGCAGCTCCAGCACCTGACGGTGGGGGAGCTGCATGCCGTGGCCGGCAACCTGTTGTCGCACGAGCACGATGTATCGTATACGGGTTCCCTGCCGATGGATCAGGTCGTGGAGACGCTGTTGGAGCGCTACGTCCTCCCCGCGGCCGAGTTGAGGGCCCCGCCGCCGTTCGAGGCCTTGGAGATACGCCGGCCCCCGGAGACGGAGATCCTGTTCTTCGACAAGGAGATGGCCCAGGCCCTGGTGCGCATCGAGTCGGGGGGTGAGACCTACGGCGAGGACAGGCGCCCTCAGATCGATCTCTTCAACGAGTACTTCTACGGAGGCATGGCCGGCATCGTCTTCCAGGAGCTGCGCGAAGCGAGGGGCCTGGCGTACTCGGCCTGGGCCTGGCAGTTCCACGGAGACCGCAAGGAGGCCTACGATCTGTTCTCCGGCTTCATCGGCTCTCAGGCGGACAAAGCCCCTGAGGCCGTGGGAGCGTTCATCGCGCTGATCGACGACATTCCCGAATCGGAGGAGCGCTTCGCCGCTGCGAGAAAGGCACTCGTCGAGCAGTACCGCACCCGGCGGCTCGGGTTCAGGGATGTGCTGGGGGCGGTGCGCAAATGGGAACGTCAGGAGGTCCCTGTCGATCCACGGGCCCGGCGTTTCGAGCAGGTCAGGATCGCCTCACTCCGCCAGCTGCTCGACTACCATGCGGGACATATCGAGGGGCGGCCGAAGATGATCTCCATCGTCGGGGATGGATCGAAGATCGACTTGGACGAGCTCAGGCGTTTCGGAGAGGTGGTCGAGGTCGGAGTCGAGGATATCTTCGGGTATTGACACGCCCTACAACTCCAGCACTTCCTCCCAGAACCGCCGCTCCACCGGCACCCCGAGGCGCAGGGCCTCGCGCCGGCGCTCGGCGCTGCGCTGGCCGGGCCAGGCGACCCGCTGCCCGGGCAGGGATCCCGCCGAGGCCAGGTCGGCCAGGGATTCCTCCACGGCCTGTCGCACGCGGTCGGGGTCGCCGGCCTTCGCCAGATCGATGGCCAGGAACATCTGCGACACCCCCGCCTCCTTCGGCTCCCGCGAGATCTCCGCCGTGGTGCGGCCCCCGGAGACGAGGGCCGCCACCAAGTCCAGGCAGAGGGCCAGGCCGCTGCCCTTCCAGAGGCCGATGGGGAGGGGGCGCTCCAGGGCCGCGGCGTCGGTGGTGAGCCGGCCCTCGGCGTCGTAGCCGCCGGGCACGGGCAGGGGCTCGCCGCTGCGCTCGTGGATCTGCACGCGGCCCCCGGAGAACTGGCTCATCGCCATGTCGAGGAGCACGGGGTCGCCGCCGGGGGCCGGCACCGCCATCACCAGGGGGTTGTTCCCCAGGCGTTTCTCCGCCGAGCCGTGGGGCGGCATCAGGCGCGTCGTGTTCGTCCAGCAGATGCCGACGCAGCCGGCCGCCGCCGCCCGCAGGCCGTAGGTGCCGGCGCGCATCCAGTGGCTGGTGTTGCGCAGGGCCACGGCGCCCACGGCGTGCTCACGGGCCAGCTCGACGGCGCGGTCCATGCAGGCGAGGGCGTTGAGGATGCCGGGGCCCCGGTGGCCGTCCCACTGCTCCAGCGCCCCGAGGGCGGCCACGCGCCGGGCCCGGGCCGCCGGGTCGAGCCGCCCGCCGCGCACGTCGCGCACGAAGCCGGGGAAGCGGTTGATCCCGTGGGAGGCGACGCCGTCGCAGGTGTTGTCGGCGAAGACGCGCGCCAGCGCCGCGGCGTCCGCCTGGTCGAAGCCGGAGGCCGCCAGGGCGCGCTCGAACTCGCCGAGCATGCGCTCATGGGGAACCCGGAAGGTCATGGCCCCAGGGCCCCGACGGGGATCACTCCCACGTCCGCGGTTCCCGCGGTGCCGTACCCGGCCGGCACGATGACCGCGAGGGCGGAGGGCCGCTCGTGGTCGCTGTTCTCCAGCCGGCGGGCCAGCCGGCGGAGGTTCCTGGCGCCGTCGTCCACCCAGCGCTCCCCCAGCTTGATCTCGAAGGCGGCCCAGCGTCCGTCCGCCGCCTCGACGATGGCGTCCACTTCCAGCCCCTCCTTCTCGCGGTAGTGGAAGACCTGCGCGTCGGCGGCCTGGGCGTAGACCCGCAGGTCGCGGATCACCATCGACTCGAAGAGGAGGCCGAGGAACTCAAGATCCGCGGTCAGGCGCTCCGGGGTGGCCCGCAACGCCGCAACCGCCAGCGAGGGATCGACGAAGTGCCGGACGGGCGCCTCCCGCAGTGTGGTGCGCGACCGCAGGTGAGGGGACCAGGCCGGCTGGTTCTCCACCACCATGAGCCGGTGCAGGGCGTCGAGATAGCCGGCGGCCGTGTCCGCCTTCAGAGGCGCGCCGTGGTCGCCGGCTTCGATGGTCAGCTTCGACATGGCCACGGGGGTGGCGATGTTGCGCGCCAGCGACCGCAGCAGTCGTCCCACCTTGACCGGGTCCCGTGTCCCGCCGCTGACCGTCGATACGTCGGTGCGGCGGATCTCGTCAAGGTAGGCGCGGTTGGCGCGCAGGGTCTGCGGAAGCGCCTTGCCGATGTTGGCCGGCCAGCCCCCGGCGCAGACCAGCTCGGCCACCGTCCGAACCGGCAGCTCGGATCGCTCCGCCCGCTGTTCGCGGCCGTCCAGGAGGCGGCGCAGGGAGATCTCACCGGTGGAGTGACCGGTCTCGTAGAGGGACATCGGACGCATGGGCAGCCGGACGAAACGGCCGGCCCCGGTGTGTCGCGTGACGTCGTCGGCGGGAAAGGCTGAACCAGTGAGAATGAACTGCCCGGGGGAGGCGCGGCGGTCGACCGCTCTGCGCACGTGGTTCCAGATGGCGGGTTCGAGTTGCCACTCGTCGATCAGCCGCGGCGTCTCTCCGTCCAATACCGCTGCCGGGTCGGCGCCGATCATCCGCCGGGCATTGTCGTCGACGTCCAGCAGCACCTCGCTCTGGGCCGCCTGCCTGGCGGTCGCCGTCTTCCCGGACGCCTTGGGCCCTTCCACGAGGACGGCACCCGCGGCCCCGAGCAGCTCGGCCAGCTCGGCATCGGCGATTCTCGGCAGGTATTCCATCCGGGGTACAGTACCCCCGCCCGCCGGGAACCGCAAGCCTCAACGGGTGATTCGGCGGAGATCCATCGGGTAATTCGGCGGATAGTCAGAGGGTGATTCGGAGGAAATACAACGGGTGATTCGGCGGACCTTCAAAGCCGCGGGTCCACGGGCTCGCTCTCCAGGGCCAGGACCCCGAAGACGCACTCGTGCACGCGGTAGAGGGGCTCCCCCTCGACGAAGCGGTGCAGCGCCTCCAGGCCGAGGGCGAACTCGCGCAGGGCCAGGGAGCGCTTGGTCGACAGGCGCCGCTGCCGCAGACGCTCGATCTGCCCGGGCAGGGTGTACTCGGGGCCGTAGATGATCCGCAGGTACTCCCGCCCCCGGCACTTGAGGGCCGGCTGGGCCGGTCCCCTCCGGCCCTGGGCGAGCCAGTCCAGGGGCTTGACCACCATGCCCTCGCCGCCGCTCTCCGTGAGCTCCCGCCACCAGCGGGTGCCCCGCTCCTCGCTGTCGCCGTCGGAAGTGTCGACGAGGAGATGGCGCGTCTCGAGCAGAATCTCGCCGTCCGCCCGGCACAGTTCGGCGAGGGTCTCCATGTGCCAGAGGTGGTCCTGGCCGTTGTGGACGCGGCCCTCGGTGGCCAGCAGGTGAAAGGGGGCGATCCTGAGGTCCGAGAGGCCGTCGACGGACCAGCAGTAGCGCCGGTAGGCGTCGACGTAGCGGGAGACGCAGCCCTGCCGCTGCCGCAGGTGCTCGGCCAGCTCGTCGCTGCCGCCGCCCCTTGCCCCGGCCTGCCCCAGGGCGGCGAGGGCGGCCTCGAGACCGGCCGAGGCCGCCGCCCCCGCGGGGGCGTACTGGCTGCGCAGCAGCTCCTGCGCCTTGTCCGACCAGGGCATGATCTCGGCGTCGAGGCAGATCCAGTCGCTGTCGAACCGCTGCCAGAACCCGGCGCTCTCGACGGCGGCGCGCAGCCGCGCCACCAGCTCCCGGCCGCGGTCCGGGTCGCTGAAGAAGGGGCGGCCGGTGCGGGTGTACACCACCCCGGTCTCGCCGTCTCCGGCGCCGAACCTGCGCCGCGCCGCGGCCTCGTCCCGGCAGAGCAGGATCACCGCCCGCGATCCCATGTGCTTCTCCTGGCAGATCACCCTGGAGACCCCCTGGCCCCGGTAGTAGGCGAAGGTCTCGCGCGGGTGCTCGAGCTCCTCCCCCTCGGGGGCGGTGTCCGAGGGGGCCATGGTCGGCGGCAGATAGACAAGCCAGCGCGGGTCGAGGGCGAAGCGGCTCATCACCTCCAGGGCGGCGGCGGCGTTCTCCTGGCGGATGGCGACGCCGCGGTGCAGGCGGGTGGAGACGACCCGCCGGCCGAGGACGTCGCCGATGTCGAGGAGGTCCGCGTACGGCCGTGACTCCGCCGCCTCCCGGGCGGCGGCCAGGGGCCGCACCGGCTCGCACCAGACCTGCCGCGCCGGGACCTGCACGATCTCCCTCTCCGGGTAGCGCAGCGCCGTCAGCTGGCCGCCGAAGACGCACCCGGTGTCGATGTTGATGGTGCCGTTCACCCACTCCGCCTCCGGCACCGGGGTGTGGCCGTAGACCACCGCCGCCCGGCCGCGGTAGGCGGCGGCCCAGTCGCTGCGCACCGGCAGCCCGAACTCGTCGGTCTCGCCGGTGGTCTCGCCGTAGAGGGCGAACTCGCGGACCCGGCCCGAGGCCCGCCCCTGGAGGGCTTCCTCCATGCCCGCGTGGGCGACGACGAGGTTGCCGCCGTCGAGCACGTAGTGGCTGACCAGGCCGCCGATGAACGCCGCCGCCTCCCCGGCGAACTCCGCCGGCTCGCGCTCCAGCTGCTCCAGGGTCTCGGCGAGGCCGTGGGTGATCTGCGCGTCCCGCCCCTGCAGCTTGCGCAGCAGCTTCACGTCGTGGTTGCCGGGGACGCAGAGGGCCGTTCCCGCCTCCACCATCCCCATGACCAGGCGCAGCACCTCCGGGGAGCGGGGCCCGCGGTCGACGAGGTCCCCCAGGAAGACCGCCTTCCGTCCTTCGGGATGGCTCGCCTCCGGCCCCGCTGATCCGGAGCCGACCTCCCAGCCCAGGGCACCGAGCAGCTCGACCAGCTCGTCATGACAGCCGTGGACGTCGCCGATGATGTCGAAGGGGCCGCTCTCGCCGCGCCGGTCGGGCCACAGGGGCTGCCGCTCGATGACGGCCGCGTCCGCTTCTTCGGGGCTGCCGAGGACGGTGACCGAGTGGAAGCCCTCCCGCCGGAGGTCGCGCAGGGAGCGGCGCAGGGCCTGACTCTGGCGGCGCACGACCTGGGGAGGAATGTCGCGGTCGTCGCGGCTCTCGTTGCGCTCCTGGCACAGCCGCGGCGGCAGGTCGAGGACGATCGCAGCGGCCAGGAGGTGGTGCTCGCGGGCCAGGGCCACCAGACCGGCGCGGTCCTCCGGCTTGACGCTGGTGGCGTCGACCACGGTGAGACGGCGGCCGGCCAGCCGCTTGGAGGCGATATAGTGGAGGACGTCGAAGGCGTCGCCGGTGGCGGACAGGTCGTTCTCGTCGTCGGAGACGAGGCCGCGGCAGTAGTCGGAGGAGATCACCTCCGTGGGCCGGAAGTGGCGCCGGGCGAAGGTCGACTTGCCGCTCCCCGAGGGGCCGGCGAGGACGACGAGGGAAGGCTCGGGAACGGTGATCTTCATCGCGAGAACACGGCCATCTGCGTCGGCGGACCGAGTTCCTCGTCCTCTTCGCCTATCGGCAGGAAGCGGACCGAGTAGCCGCAGCGGGCGGCGGCAGCCTGCGCCCAGTCCCGGAACTGCCGCCGGATCCACTCGAAACGGTGGTCGCGGTGGCGGAAGAGCCCCGCGGGAAGGGAATCGAAGCGGCTGTTGTAATCGGCGTTCGGCGTGGTGACGATGACCGTGGCGGGCTTTGCGAACTCGAAGAGGACACGCTCGAAGGCCGGCAGCCGCGGCGGGTCGATGTGCTCGATCACCTCGACGGCGCAGGCGGCGTCGTACCCGGAGAGGCGGTCGTCGCGGTAGGTGAGGGAGCCCTGGAAGAGCTCGAGTCGCTCCCGCTGCGGCGCGGGGCGCCGCTCGAGGCTGAGTCGCTCCCGGGCGATCTCCAGGGCGCGGAAGGAGACGTCCATGCCGGCGATGCGCTCGCACTCGCCTTCGTCGAGGAGGGCCCTGAGGAGCTTGCCCTCGCCGCAGCCGAGATCGATGACGCTGCGCGCCCCGGCCTCCCGGAGCGCCTCCCTCACCGCGGCGAGGCGCTGCTCGTTGAGGCTGATCGGGCGCTCGAGACTCTCCTCCTCCTGCTCGTCGTCCGGCCCGGCGCCCGCCGGCGGATCCTCCTCGGCGGTGAGCCGCTCCAGCGCCTCCCGCGCCAGGTAGCGCTGGTGCTTGAGGTAGCGGCGGGCGATCTGTTCCCGCTCCGGGTGCGAGGACAGCCAGCCTTCTCCCCGGGCCAGCAGCTTGTCCAGCTCCTCCTGGCCGACCCAGTAGTGCTTGTCGTCATCGAGCACGGGAAGCAGCACGTAGAGGTGGGAGAGCAGGTCGCGGAGCCGGCAGGTCGCCGCCAGCCGTACCTGGTAGTAGGGGCTCTCCCCCCACTCGGGGAAGCGCTCGTCGAGGGGCCGCCGCCGGGCCTCGACGGCGTAACCCAGCGGCTCGAAGAGGCGCCGCAGGAACGGCTCGCCCCCGCGGCAGGGCAGCACGGCGACCTCCGCCTCGAGGGGGATCGGCGTGTCGGCGAGCTCGGGCCGGTCCTTGCTGTTGCCCTTGAGGGCGGACCCGAAGACGCGGGCCAGGGCGACGCTGAGGAAGGAGGACGCCACGTAGGGACGGTCGTTGACGTACTGCCTCAGGGCGCCGCCGTCGCCCGAGTTGGCGCCCCGGGGGCGGCGCACGAGACCGACCGGATCGAGATCCAGCAGCAGCGCCGCCTGGCAGCGGTCCTCGCCGGCCTCGGGGTAGAAGACGTGGGCCTGTCCGAAGGGCAGCGGGAAGGACTGGCAGCGGGCGGGGTTCTTGACCAGCAGGTACCCGAGGTCGGTCGCCGGCCGCCAGGTAGTGGCGATCGTCAGCAGCATCGGTCAGGGCTCCCCCAGGGAGTTGACGAGATATCACACTGTGCTATCATCAAGGGATGAACCGGCGCCACCGCAGGACGCTCGAGGCGGTCTTCGCCCATCCGGCGTCCGGCGCCATGCCGTCTTCCACCGGCCTCATCCGGGTCCAGAGATGAGCAGGGGCGCGGTGAGGGATCTCCGCCGATTCCTGCAGAGTACAGGGGTGACACCATGATCGAGTACAAGGGATATCTCGGCGTCTTCGACTTCGAGCCCGACAGCGGCTCGTTTCACGGGACCGTGGTCAACACGAACGACATCATCACCTTCTACGGCTCCTCGGTGGTCGAGCTGCGGCGGGAGATGCGCCGATCGGTCGAGGAATACCTGGCTTTCTGCCGGGAGCAGGACCGTCCGCCGGAGAAGCCCTTCTCCGGGAAGCTGATGCTGCGCACGACGCCGGAACTGCATCGCAAGGTCGCCCTGCAGGCGGCGCGTCACCGGCTGAGCATGAACGCCTGGGTGCAGCAGGTCCTGGAGAGAGCCGCGGCCGAGGACTGAGGCATCATCCCGGCCGCGCCACCGCGGCCAGCCTCCTGCGCTACTACCTCTTCCAGTTTCACAGTTCGACCCCGTCTTCGCTGACGACGCGGCGCAAGGACTCCGTGGCCACTTCCAAGGGGGTCAGGTCCAGCCCGAAATCGGTCATGGCGGCAGCGCCGGCGGAGACCGAGAAGAAACGGGCCGGCTCGATCCCCTCGACGACGAGGTCGATGTCCGAGCGGTCCGTGAACGGGCGGGAGGGCTCGAAGGCGGACCCGATTCCGACGACCCGGCTCGCCCCCTGTTCAGCCAGGTAGGCGGCGATGCGCCGCGCATCGGCCAGGGCCAGCTCGCGGTCGCCCGACTCGAAGTGGGTCGCCCGGATGTGCTTGAGCAGCGTCTCGCGGTCCATGCTTTGAATCTACTTGATCGCCGTGAACAGTGGGAAGGTGGCGTGCAGCCGCCCGCCGCCGGCTGAGCCTGGGCGTGGCCGGGGACTGACTCTACCCCAACAGCGCTGCCACCGCCTCCGCCGACCGGTCCCAGAACCACCCGGGCGCCGCTCCCATGGCCAGCACCACCACCGTGGCCGCGGCCGCCGCCGCCAGCGAGGCGCCGCCGGCGCGCAGGGGCGCCTCGTCCTCGGCCGGGGCGAAGTAGGCCTGGCGCATGACCAGCAGGTAGTAGTAGAGGGCCACCGCCGAGTTGACGGCGGCCACCAGGACGAGGGCGAACTGGCCCTGGGCGATGGCCGCCGAGAACAGGAACCACTTGCCGGTGAAGCCGACCGTCGGCGGCAGTCCGATCAGGCCGAGGAGGCCCACCAGCAGCAGCGCCGCCAGCACCGGCGAGCGCCGGTGCAGCCCGGCGAGGGACTCGATGGAGACCAGGTCCCGGTCGCGGGCGACCTCGCAGACCACCAGGAAGCAGAGGAAGGAGACGGCGGCGTACCCGAGGCCGTAGAACAGGGCCGAGGTCAGGCCGGTGCCGTCGAGGGTCTGCACGCCGATCAGGGCATAGCCGCCGTGGGCCACGGCGGAGTACCCGAGGAGCCGCTTGAAGTCCCCCTGCCGCAGGGCCGCCAGGTTGCCCAGGGTCATGGCCAGCACGCTCATCCACATGAGCACCGTCCGGGCGGCCGGGTCCTCCTGGGGCATGGCCAGGGAGACGATGCGGCAGAGCACGGCCACGGCCGCCACCTTCGACGCCGAGGCGATGAAGGCCGCCACCTCGTGAGACGCCGTCTGGTAGGTGTCCGGCGCCCAGAAGTGGAAGGGGAAGACGGCGAGCTTGAAGAAGAAGCCGGCCAGGGCCAGCAGCAGGGCCAGCCAGAACAGGGGCTGCTGCGACAGGGCGGGGAGCTCGGCGGCGATGTCGTTGAAGTAGGTCGATCCCGCCAGCCCGAAGAGGAAGCTGAGCCCGTAGAGGGACACGGCCGAGGCCACCATCCCCTGGATCATGTACTTGGTCGAGCTCTCGCCGCTGACGGCGCGGCTGCGGTGCAGGGCCACGGCGACGTAGAGGGGGTAGGCGGACAGCTCCATGGAGATGTAGAGGGTGAGCAGCTCGGTGGCGCTCACCAGCATCATCATCCCCACCGTGCTCAGCAGCAGGAACAGGGGAAGCTCGGGCCACGCCTCCTCCCGCGTCGTGCGCGGCTGCCGAGCTACCGCGGCCACCACCAGGAAGCCGGCGGCGAGGAAGGTCTTCACCAGCTGCGAGAAGAAGTCGACGCGGTAGATGCCGGGGAAGAAGGGCTCGCCCGCCAGCGGCCAGGTGTGGATGCAGGCGGCCACCGCCGCCAGACCCCCAACCAGGGACAGAACCCAGGCCACGGTATAGCGCGCCCCGGCGACCTGGGCGACGAACACGGCCAGCGCCGCCAGCAGGCAGACCGTCTCGGGCAGGAAGAGGATGAGGTCGGTCATCGGAAGCCGGCGATCATCGCCGCCGTGGTGCCGTCGATCACGTCGAGCAGGGCCCGGGGGTAGAAGCCGAAGAACAGGAGCACGGCGATCAGGATCGCCCTCGGCACCAGGTGGACACCCGCAAGGTCGAGGTCGCGCAGGCCGTTCCAGCGCTCGTTGACGGGCCCGAAGAAGGCCAGGGAGAACACGCGCAGGACGTAGACCGCGGTGAGCACGAGGCCGGCGATGACGGCCACCCCCAGGACCGGGTAGGTCTTGAGGGCCGCGAGGAAGACGAGCAGCTCGGCCCAGAAGCTGGCCAGCCCCGGCATGCCGGCGCCGCACAGGCCGGCGACGATGAAGACCGAGACGGCTCGCGGCATCTGCGACCCGAGGCCCCCGAAGTCGGAGATCGTCTTGGAGTGGGAGCGGTCGTAGATGAAGCCGACGATGGAGAAGAACAGGGCCGTCATGATGCCGTGGGCGAACATCTGGAAGACGGCGCCGTTGAGGGCGTCAGCCCCGGCCTTGCCGAGGACGGCGAGGTTGAGGCCGAGGATGACGATGCCCATGTGCGACACCGACGAGAACCCGATGACGAACTTGAAGTCGCTCTGGCGCATGGCCACGAAGGCCCCGTACACGACGCCCACGGCGGCTAGCACCGCGAAGACCGGGGCCCAGTGCACGGCGCCGTGGGGCAGGATGCGGATACCGGCGGCGAGGATGCCGTAGGCGCCCAGCTTCATCAGCACCCCGGCGTGCAGCATCGACACCGCCGAGGGCGCCGCCACATGGCCCGTGGGCGACCACCCGTGGAAGGGGAAGAGGCCGGCGAGGACGCCGAAGCCGACGAAGACGAAGGGATAGACGAAGACCTGGAAGTCGGGGTCGAAGGCGTGCCGCGACAGGACCACCATGTCGAAGGTGTTCAGGCCGGAGGCGTGGTAGATCGACAGCAGGGCCGGGAAGAGCAGGGCCGAGCCGGCGAGCAGGAAGAGCATCAGCTTCATCGCCGCGTACTCGCGGTGGCCCGAGCCCCAGATCAGGATCAGGGGATACATGGGCACCACGGCGACCTCGTAGAAGAAGAACAGGAAGAACAGGTCCTGGGAGAGGAAGACGCCGTAGACGCCGATCACCAGCAGCAGCATGAAGGCGAAGAACCCCTTCACGCGCTCCTCGAGGTCCCACATGGTGAGGACGCCGGTGAGGTAGACGATGGAGTTGAGCATCACCAGGATGGTGGTGAAGCCGTCCACGGCGAGGTGGTAGGAGATGCCGAGGCGCTCCACCCAGGGGATGCGCTCGACGAACTGCATGCCCCCGGCGGCGGCGTCGTAGCCGAGCCACACCCACAGGCTCAGGACGGTGGCCGCCAGCGACGACACCAGGCTGATGGCGCGCACCGCGGACCGGGCGTTCGCCGGCACGAGCAGGACCAGCACGAGGGCCGCCGCCGGGCACAGCAGGATGGCGGTGAGGACGGGCATCGGTCAGCGCATCCCCAGGTACGCGGCCACCAGGCCGACGAGGACCACCGCCCAGCCGCCGTAGAACTGGACCCAGCCGGTCTGCAGGCGCGTGGAGCCGGTGCCGGCGCCGAGGATGCCGAAGCCGAAGCGCTCGAAGTTGAGGTCCAGGCCCCGCACCTCGAAGGCGTGCAGCACCCGGGCCGCGAGCACGGTGATGCGCACGACCACGGCGCGGTAGAGGGCGTCCACGTACCACTGCCGGGCGAACAGTCTCTGCAGCGCCGGCACGCGGCGGACCGAGCCGGTGCGCGGCGCCCCGGCCCGGCCGAAGTCGAGCCAGGCCCACAGCACGCCGAGGGCGACCACCGCCAGGGCCGGCGCCATCGTCGCCAGGCCGTGAGGCGCGGACGCGACGCCGAGGCCGGCGGCGATCTCCCGCCCCCAGAAGCCGGCGATCACCGACCCGAGGGTGAGCACGGCCACCGGCGCCGCCATGACCCGGGGCTCGGCCCGGCCGCCGTGGCCGTCGTCACCGCCCGCCGCCTCGATCCGCCCGGGCCGCGTCACCAGGAAGATCATGCGGAAGGTGTAGTAGGCGGTCAGCAGCGCCGCCAGGAAGGCGACCACGTAGGCTGCCATCGTCACCGGGTCTCCGCCGGCGTGGGTGAGGCTGGCGAAGATCTCCTCCTTGCTGAAGAACCCGGACAGGGGCGGCACCCCGGCCAGGGCGGCGCCGCCGGCGACCAGACCGACGGTGGCGAAACGCAGCCGCCGTCCGCCGCCGCGCCCGATCCCCGCCATGTCGTTGGTCCCGCAGTGGTGGATGAAGAGCCCCGAGCACAAGAACAGCAGCGCCTTGAAGAGGGCGTGGGTCACCAGGTGGAAGACGCCGGCGAAGAGGCTGCCGGCGGCCAGCCCCATGAGCATGAAGCCGAGCTGCGAGATCGACGAGTAGGCCAGGACCCGCTTGATGTCGCTCTCCACCATGGCCATGGTCGCCGCCACCAGCGCGGTCAGCGCCGAGACCGCCAGGATCACGGAGGGCGCGTAGTCGGCCGCCATGAAGAGGGGGTGCAGCCGCGCCATGAGGAAGACGCCGGCGGCGACCATCGTCGCCGAGTGCAGCAGGGCGCTCACCGGCGTGGGGCCCTCCATGGCGTCGGGCAGCCAGGTGTGCAGGGGGAGCTGGGCGCTCTTGCCGGCGATGCCGGCGAAGATCAGCAGGCTGATGACGGTCAGCAGCAGGGGCGCCGCCGTGCGCACCATCCCCGACTGCGGGTCGAGCAGGGCGGGGAGGTCGAAGCCGCCGGCCACGTGCAGGATCATCAGCAGGCCGATGAAGAGACCCACGTCGCCGATGCGGGTCATGACGAAGGCCTTGGTCGCCGCGTCGCGGGCGGCGGGCTTCTCGTACCAGAACCCAATGAGGAAGAAGGAGGAGAGCCCCACCAGCTCCCAGAAGATGAAGGACTGCAGCAGGTCGACGGCGTAGACGAAGCTGAGCATCGACCACTCGAAGAGGCCCAGCAGGGCGAAGTAGCGGGTCCGCCCGGGGTCCCCCCCCATGTAGCCCACCGAGTAGACCATGACGCACAGGGTCACCAGGGCGACGGCGGCGCCGAACATCAGGCTCAGGCCATCGAGCCAGAACCCGAAGCGCAGTTCCACGGGCCCACTGGTGAACCACAGGAAGCGCAGCGGCTCCACGGGCCCGGCGGCCAGCAGCGCCAGCGCCCCCAGCAGGGAGACGCCGCCGCCGGCCAGGACCACCGCCTGCGCCAGCCGCGGCCGCCCCACCAGGAACAGCAGGGAGACGACACAGGCGGCGAAGGGCGCGAAGGTGGTGGCCAGGGCCAGGCTCAGGGTGTCCACGGTCAGCCCTTCAGCCCGGTGAGATGTTCCACGTCGATGTCGCGGCGCAGGCGATAGAGGTTGAGGATGATCGACAGGAAGATGGCCACCTCCGCCGCCGCCAGGCCGATGATGATGAGCACGAAGACCTGCCCCGTGCTCGGGTCGGTGACGGAAAAGCGGTTGAAGGCCATGATGTTGAGGCTCGCCGCGTTCATCATCAGCTCGACGCCGATGAGCACGGCGATCAGGTTGCGCTGGGCGACGACGGCGTACAGCCCCAGGCAGAACAGGGCGAGGCCGACCAGCAGGTAGCCCTCCAGGCTCACGGCGCCGGCTCCCGCCCCGAGCGGGCGATCAGGATGGCGCCGATGATGGCCAGCAGCAGCACCACCGAGAGGGTCTCGAAGACGAGGTTGTAGTGGGTCAGCAGGGCGTGGCCGATGCCGGCCACGGGCCAGGTCTCGTGGGGGACCGCGTCGGCCCGGGCCTCGAAGGGGGCCGCCTGCACCAGCGGCAGGACGGCGGCTCCGAAGGCGGCGGCGCAGACCCCGGCGAAGACCGCCTTGAGGCGGTTGCGCGGCGCCGGCGCCACGGTCATGGCGATGGACAGCATCATGGCGAAGACGATGGCCACGGTGATGCCGCCGATGTAGATGAGCAACTGCATGGCGGCCACGAAGGGGCTGCCCAGCAGCAGGAACAGCCCGGCCACCCCGAAGAGGCTGACGCCGAGGCCGATGATGGCGTAGAGGATGTGGCGCGCCCAGGCAGCGGCGAGACCTCCCGCCAGGACCAGGGCGGCGAAGAGGAAGGGGGCGTTCTGCTCCAGCACCCGCTCAGCTCTCCGGACCGGCCTCGGCCGCCGGCTCCGCCTTCGCCTTGGCCGCGGCGGCCTTGCGTTTGGCGGCCTTGGCCTTCCTGGCCGCCGCCTGCTCCGCCTCCAGGGTCCGCAGGCGGTCGCGGGCTTCGGGCTCCCCCTCCCGCCAGGGGATCAGCAAGTCGTACATGAAGTCGCGGCGCTGGTACCCGGCCTGGTCGTACTCGCGGACGTAGCCCAGGGTGTCGGTGGGGCACACGTCGAGGCAGAGTCCGCACTCCGAGCAGAGGGCGAAGTCGACGTCGAACTTCGTCGCCCGCCTGCGCTTCATGCCCTCGGGGCGCTCGCCCTCGATGTAGATGCAGTCGGAGGGGCAGACGCGCTCGCAGGCGCCGCAGTCGATGCAGTCGTGGGAGCCGATCCCGTCGATCTCGATGAGGGCGATGACGTTGCGGAAGGCCTTCGTCATCTCGATCCGCTCGCGCGGGTACTGGGAGGTCAGCGGCGGCCGGAAGACGTGCTGCAGGGTCACCTTCATCCCCGTCAGCAGCGACCAGGCGCCGAGGAAGGTCTGTCTCAGCATGTTCCCCGTCTCACAGTTTCAGGACCACGGTGGTAACCAGCAGGTTGATCAGCGCCAGCGGCACCAGCACCGCCCAGGCGAAGGTCATGAGCTGGTCGAAGCGCAGGCGCGGGAAGGTCCAGCGGAACCACATCATCACCAGGATCAGGCCGTAGACCTTGACGAAGAACCACAGCCACCCCGGCAGCAGCGGCCCGTTCCAGGCGCCGAGGAAGAGGATCGTGGCCACGGCGCAGACGATCACCATGTGGGTGAACTCGGCGAGGAAGAACACGCCGAAGCGCATCCCCGAGTACTCGGTGTGGAACCCGGCCACCAGCTCCGACTCGGCCTCGGGGATGTCGAAGGGGGCGCGGTTGGTCTCGGCCGTGGCCGAGATGAAGTAGATGAGGAAGGCCAGGGGCTGCACGAGCACGAAGGGCCAGGAGGCCTGGGCGCTGCCGATCTCGTGCAGGCTCAGGGAGCGGGTCATGACCACCACCGGGATCACGGCCAGCAGCAGGGGGATCTCGTAGGAGATGTTCTGGGCCACGGCGCGCACCGCCCCGAGGAGGGCGTACTTGTTGTTGGAGCCCCAGCCAGCGGCGAAGATGCCGATCACGTTGAGGCCCGAGAACGCCAGCAGCAGGACCAGGGCGATGTCGTAGTCGTGGAAGACCCAGCTCTCGGCCACCGGCAGCAGGGCCAGCAGGGCCAGCAGCGGCGCGAAGACGAGGACCGGGGCGGTGAGGTACAGGGGGCGGTGCACGTGGTCGGGCGTGACCAGCTCCTTACCCACCAGCTTGACCACGTCGGCCAGCGTCTGCAGCAGGCCGAAGGGCCCCACCTCGGTGGGCCCGTAGCGCCGCTGGATGCGGGCGCTGACCTTGCGCTCCAGCCAGATCAGGGCCAGCGCGTTGACGGTGATGAAGCCCATGATCGCCGCCGTCGCCGCCAGCACGCCGATCCACACATTTGGGAGGCTCTGCACGAGGCCGGTCGACATGGGCGGCGCCTCTACCGGTCGATCTCGGGGATGACGACGTCGACGCTGCCGAGGATCGCCACCGTGTCGGCCAGCATCGTCCCCGGCAGCACGGCGGGCATGGTCGAGACGTTGGCGAAGGAGGGGGTGCGCATCTTCATGCGCACCGGGATGTCCGTCCCGTCGCTGCGGATGTAGATGCCGAAGTGGCCGCGCGCCGACTCGCAGGCGAAGTAGTGGTCCCCCGCCGGCGGCCGGATGCGCTTGGGCACCTTGGGCGCCTGCACCGGCCCCTCGGGGATGCCGCGCAGGGCCTGCTCGATGAGGCGCAGGCACTGCTCCATCTCGGCCATGCGCACCATGTGGCGGTCGAAGCAGTCGCCGTTGGCGCCGGTGGGCACCTCGAACTCCAGGCGGTCGTAGATCCCGTAGGGCTCGTCCTTGCGCACGTCGCGGGCGATCCCGGCGGCGCGCAGGCAGGGCCCGGTGACGCCGTAGTCGAGGCCCAGCTCCTCGCCCATGGCCCCCACGCCGCGGGTGCGGTGACGGAAGATGACGTTGCGCGTCACCAGCTTGTGGTACTCCTCCAGGCGGTCCTCGAAGTAGCCGCAGAAGTCGGAGACGTTTCGCAGGAAGACGTCGTCCACGTCCATGGTGACGCCGCCGAAGCGCCCGTAGCAGTAGGTCAGGCGCGAGCCGGTGACGTAGTCGAGGAGGTCGAGGATCTTCTCGCGGTCGGTGAAGGCGTAGAGGAAGGGCGTGAGCCCCCCCAGGTCGAGCAGGTAGGTGCCCATCCACAGCAGGTGGCTGGAGATGCGGTTCAGCTCGCCGGCGATGACGCGGATGTACTCGGCGCGCTCCGGCACCTCGATCTGCATCGCCCTCTCCACCGCCTGGCAGTAGCCGAGGTTGTAGATCATCCCCGAGAGGTAGTCGATGCGGCTGGTGTTGGGCAGGAACTGCAGGTAGTCGCGGTTCTCGGCCATCTTCTCGTGGGCCCGGTGGCCGTAGCCGATGACCGGCTCGCAGGCGAGGATGCGCTCCCCCTCCAGGTGCAGGCGCAGGCGCAGCACCCCGTGGGTGGAGGGGTGCTGGGGCCCCATGTTCAGGTAGTAGGTCTCGCGGTCGGCCTCGTCGGGGACCAGCTCCATCGTCGGGGAGGGACTCACGGTCACGGCTGTTCCTCCTCGTCCGTCTCCTCGACCACGACCCCGGAGAGCTGGTGGCGCAGGGGATCCTCGTCGACGAAGTCCTTGCGCAGGGGATGGCCGCTGTACTCCTCGGGCATGAGGATGCGCTTGAGATCGGGGTGCCCCTCCACGGGCACGCCGTGCATGTCCCAGACCTCGCGCTCGTACCAGTCGGCGCCGGGGAAGACGGCGGCGATGCTCACCGCGGGCCGGCCGCCGTCGAGGCGCACGCTCACCAGGTGGCGGTCGGCGCCGCCCGGCCGGTTGAACTGGTAGGCGAGGGTGAAGGCGCCCACCTCCTCGTCGCCGCGCTCGTCGAGGCAGGTGAGGTGCTCCAGGTGGTAGCCGGCGTCGCGGAAGGTGCGGGCCACCTCGGGCATGTCCCCGGCGGCGGCCTCGTGCCGGTGGTGGTGGCCCCGGGCCGCGTAGTCCTCCTCGGAGGAGCCGGTGACTCCCGCCGGCGGGGGGAGGGGGCCGCTCACGCCACCGTGGCCGGGGCCGTGTCCCCGGACTTGATCTTCTCTTCGAGCTTGAGGATGCCGGCGAAGAGCGCCTCCGGGCGGGGCGGGCACCCTGGCACGTAGACGTCGACGGGGATGATTTTGTCGGCGCCCTCGACGATGGCGTACTGGCCGGGGTACTTGAAGGGCCCGCCGTCGATGGTGCAGCCGCCCATGGCGATCGACCACTTGGGCGAGGGCATCTGGTCCCACAAGGTCTTGATGACGGGGCCCATCTTCCGCGAGATCGTGCCCGCCGTGATCATCACGTCGGCCTGGCGGGCGCTGGGGCGGAAGACGCCGGCGCCGATGCGGTCCAGGTCGAAGCGCGAGGCGCCCACGGCCATCATCTCGATGGCGCAGCAGGCGAGGCCGAAGGTCAGCGGCCACAGGGAGTTGGCGCGGGCGTGGTTGAGCAGGTTCTCGAGCTTGTCGAGATGCACGAGGGGCCGGGCCTGCTCCAGCAGGACGTCGGACGATTCCCTGGCTTCGGTCACCTTTCTACCTCCAGTGCAGGACGCCCTTGCGCCAGGCGTAGATCACGGCGAGGAAGAGGATGCCGATGAACAGGGAGAGCTCGATCAGGTCGCGCCAGGCGTACTCCCCGAAGACCACGGCCACCGGCAGGATGTAGAGGACGTCGACCTCGAAGGCGACGAAGATGAGGGCGAAGAGGTAGTAGGCGATGTCGAAGCGCACCCAGGCGCTGCCTTCGGTCTCCACGCCGCACTCGTAGGTGTCGCGGGTCTTGGCGCCCAGGGAGCGGGGGGCCAGGAAGAGGGGGGCGATGACCGGGGCCAGGCCGAGGACCGCGCCGATGATCAGCAGGGCGCCGAAGAAGCCGTACTCGGAGACCAAGAGAACCTCGTTTCAGTACTGCAGTGGAACACGACTGCAGTGGAACACGGCGGTCGGGGAAATATCCTGTACTCGGCGGCCTCGTGCCAGACGCGGCCCGCTCAGGGCTCGGCCCGGGGCTCGGCCAGGGACCGCGCCCGCCGCTGCCATCCGTAGCGGCTCTCCCCGGTCAGCAGGGCCCGGTGCTCCTCCGGCAGGCCGGCGGCGAACTCCGGGTCGGGCTCGTACCCGTTCCACGTCTGGAACATGGTCGGCGTGTAGCCGCCGATGATCAGCACCCGGTCGCGGTCCGAGCGGATGATCCCCGAGGAGTGCATGAGGGACTCGTAGAACAGCAGCGTCGACCCCGCCGGCGCCTCCACCTGGTGGATCAGCCCCGGGTCGGCCAGGGCCGCCTCGGTGATCGCCCGTCCGCCGACCTCCTCCGGCACCTTGTGGGTGCCGGCGATGACCGCGGTGCCGCCGTCGTCGGGCCCCAGGTCGGTCAGGTTCGTCAGGGTCTTGACGAAGCTGAAGTGGTAGAGCCCCTGGTCGGTGTGGTGGAAGCCGGGGTTGATGCCGCGGTGGAAGCCGTAGCGCTGCTCCTCCGCCGCCACCGGCCGCCGGATGTGGGCGTCGGACTGCTCCAGCCGCACCGAGCCGCCGACGATCTCCCGGACCATGCCCAGCAGCCGCGGGTGCGTCAGGTAGTCGAAGTAGCAGGGGGCCAGGTGGGGCAGGTTGTCGACGCGGAAGAAGTCCTCCCGCGTGGCCGAGAGGTGGCAGCTGGGGCCGGGCGGCTTGCCGGTCTCGCGGTAGCGGCGCTCGATCTCGTACGTGGTCTCCCGCAGGGCCTCCACCTCGCCGGCGCCCAGGACTCCCTCGACGACGACGTACCCGTTCACCTCCAGGTGCAGCCGCTGGGAGGGGGTCAGGGCGGGGAAGGGGACGGTCACGGGGTGCCCGTGCCGGGCACGTCGACCTCCACCGCCATGATCCGCCCGTCGCCAGGATGGCGCTCGTGGCCGAGGACCGTCGACTGGCACAGGAACAGGGTCCGCATCTCCGGCCCGCCGAGGGTGCAGGCGTACGAGGCGACGCCGTCCACGTCGATGCGGTCGACGATCTCGCCGCCCTCGCGCAGGCGCAGGAAGCCCCCCGGGCCGCCGTAGGCGTAGCAGGGCACGGCCACCCACAGGCAGCCCTCCACGTCCATGGTGATCCCGTCCGGGGGGGCGCCGATGTCGGCCCAGACGCGGCGGTTGGTCAGCGAGCCGTCGTCCTCGACGTCGAAGGCGGTCAGGCGGTTGGCGAAGGTCTCGGCGACGATGTAGGTGCCGCCGTCGGGGGAGAGGACGGCGCCGTTGGGGTAGGTCACGCGGTCGGCGGCGATGCGCGCCTCACCGCCGGGCTCGACGCGGATGATGTGGCTGAAGCCGGGCATGTTCCCCGGCCCCCAGGGGATCGACTCGTCCAGGCCCTGCCAGCTGCCGACGTAGGCGCCGCCGCGGCCGTCGACGACCATGTCGTTGCACGGCAGGCCGTCCACGGCCTTCATGTCCGCCGCCACCTCCAGGGAGCCGCCGTCGCCGACGGCCATCAGCCGGCCCTCCATCACGGAGACGACGAGCAGCGTGCCGTCGGGGCGCCAGCCGAGGCCGGAAGGCCACCCGGGCACGGCGGCGATCGTCTCGAGGCGCCCGTCCAGGTCGGCGCGCTTCACCTCGCCGCCGAGGACGTCGGAGAACCACAGGCGGCCCTCGCCCCCGGGGCCGACGCGCCAGCGCGGGCCCTCGGGGAAGAAGAGGCCGTCAACGAGAAGCTCGGGGGTGCCCGCCATCAGGAGGTGGGGGCGCCCGCGGCCACCCAGTCGACGAGCATCTGGATCTCCTCGGGGGTCAGGGGGTCCAGCCCGATGGGCATGCGCTCGCCGGAACCCGTGCCCTTGACCTTGCTGATCAGGTAGGAGCCGTCGGGGTTGCCGGGGTCGATCAGCAGCGCCCCCTCCTCCTGATGGCTCTTCGCGCCGATCATCTCCGCGAGCCGGTCCGCCTCCAGGGAGAGGGCCGCCGACGGGGCGCCCCCGGCGTGACAGCCGCTGGTGGCGCACTTGGGGGTGAAGATCTCGGCGGCCAGCCGCGCCAGGGTGACGGGGCCCGGCTCCTTCGGGGGCGCGACGGGCGAGTCCTCGCCCCCGCAGGCCGGCAGCAGGGCCAGCATCAGCAGCACCGCCATCGATTCTCGAGCTCTCATGGGCCGCTATCCCGTGAAACCGGCGTCGCGGTGGGCGCCGTCGCAGAAAGGCTTGTTCCTGGAGGCGCCGCAGCGGCAGAGGGCGTAGTGGTCCTTGGAGACGGGGGCGGGCCCGCTCGCGTCCACCAGCTCGGGACCCCCGCGCACGTGCAGGGGGCCGTCCTCCGAGACGAAGATCTCGGCCTCGGAGAAGTACTCGTCGTGGAGCTGGTCCCCGAGGCGGTAGGCCAGCGAGCCGGAGGGGCAGCGGCGGATGGTGTCGATGATCTTCTGCCGGTCGGCGGCGTCGGGCTCGGCCCGGCGCTCGTCCCCCTCCCACCGGAAGAACACCTCGGGGGCGCCGTCGACGCACTCGCCGGCGTGGCAGCAGGCGCCGACGTTGTCGACGATGGTCAGCTCCTGCCCCTCGCAGACCCGGACCTCCTCCTCCTCCGGGGGGCCGCCTTCGCCCGTGAAGCCGTTCTCCTTGTGGGTGCCGTCGCAGAAGGGCTTGTTCGCCGAGCCGCCGCAGCGGCACAGGGCGTAGACGCTCCTGTCGCTGTCCTCCCTCGCCACGGGCTTCTCCACGGGCCGGTCGTCGGCGCCGGTCAGCTTGTCCAGGTTCTTGACCAGCAGGGGACCGCCCTCCAACACCTCGATGCTCGCTCTCTCGTCGCTCATCTCGCAGCTCTCCTCTCCGGGGTCTTCTTCACCTCGTTCCAGACCGAGTCCATCTCCTCCAGCGTCGCCTTTTCCAGGTCGCGCCCCTGCTCGCGGAAGACCGCCTCCACGCGGCGGAAGCGGCGGTCGAACTTGTCCACCGCCGCGCGCAGGGCCTGCTCGGCGTCGACCTCCAGGAAGCGGGCGGTGTTGACCAGGGCGAAGAGCAGATCGCCGAACTCCTCCTCGACCCGGCTGCGCGCCCCGGACCCGCCGGCACCGCCGCGCCACTCGCCGCGCAGCTCCTCGAACTCCTCCGCCACCTTGTCGAGGGGCTCGTCGATGCGGTCCCAGTCGAAGCCGGCGCGCGAGGCCTTGGCCTGTACCCGCTGCGCCCGCAACAGGGCGGGCAGGGGCTTCGGCACCCCGTCGACGGCCGAGGCGGGGCGGCCGGCATCCTCCCGCTCGGACCGCTTGATCGCCTCCCAGTTGGCCGCCACCTGCGAGGCGCCGCCGACCTGCACGTCGCCGAAGACGTGGGGGTGGCGCCGGACGAGCTTGTCGTGGATGGCGCGGCAGACGTCGTCCATGGTGAAGCGCCCGTCCTCGGCCGCCACCTGGGCGTGGAAGACGATCTGCAGCAGCAGATCCCCGAGCTCGGCGCACAGCTCGCCGCCGCCGTCGTCGATCGCCTCCAGGACCTCGTACGCCTCCTCGAGCAGGTAGGGTTTCAGGGTCCGGTGGTCCTGTTCCCGATCCCATGGACACCCGTCCGGCGAGCGCAGGCGGGCCATGATTTCCACGAGCTCGGAGAAGGGGGAGGGCGGGCGCGGATCGGTCAAAGGGGATCCCTGGTGGGGGGTGGTGTCACCTGCCGGGGCGGCAAATGTACGCGCCCCGGGCCCGGGCGCCACGAAGGGTTCGGATGGGCAGGTTGACGCCCCCCGGAGGCGGGGATACCTTGCCGCGCACGGCTGCTACGCTCCTGGAAAATCCGACTCTCCGGCGCGTCCGGGCGCGGTTCGTTCCCTGTGAACCGCGCTATTCCTGCGTTTCCTCCGAGGCTGCGAGACCCATGGGTAGAATCATCGCCGTCGCCAATCAGAAGGGTGGAGTGGGCAAGACGACGACGGCGGTGAACCTGTCGGCCTGCCTGGCCGCCGCCGGCCGTCCCACCCTCCTGATCGACATGGACCCGCAGGCCAACGCCTCCAGCGGCTGCGACGCGGGCCCCCTCGGCATCGAGGGCTCCGTGTACGAGGTCCTCCTCGGCCACGCCCCCCTCGAGTCGGTGATCTTCCGCACCGCCATCCCCGGCTTCGACCTGGCGCCCTCCCACATCTCGCTGGCCGGCGCCGAGGTCGAGATGGCCTCCATCCTCGGGCGCGAGAGGCGTCTGGCCGAGGCTCTCGAGTCGACCCGGGAGGACTACGACTTCGTCATCGTCGACTGTCCTCCCTCCCTCGGCCTGCTGACCCTCAACGCCCTGACCGCGGCCAACTCCTGCCTGATCCCGGTGCAGTGCGAGTACTACGCTCTCGAGGGGCTCAGCAAGCTGCTCAACTCGATTCAGCTCGTGCAGCGCTACCTCAACCCGTCCCTGGAGATCGAGGGGGTGTTGCTGACCATGTTCGACGAGCGCCTGCAGCTGTCGCGCAGAGTCGCCGCCGAGGTCAAGTCGTACTTCGACGAGAAGGTCTACTCCACCGAGATCCGGCGGAACGTCAGCCTGGCGGCGGCCCCGAGCTTCGGCCGGCCGATCATCCTCCACGAGCCGCGCTCCACCGGCGCCCTCAACTACCACCGCCTCGCCGAGGAAGTCGGCGGGGTCCCGCCGATGGCCGTGGCCTGATGCTCATCGTCGACACCCACTGCCACGCCGGCCTGCTCAAGTACGAGCCCGTCGAGTCCCTCCTCTACCACATGGAGACCTCGGGGGTGAGCCAGGCGGTGCTCATCCAGTACGGGGGCAACAGCGACAACAGCTACCTCGTCGACTGTCTGCGGCGCCACCCGGGGCGCTTCGCCGCGGCGATGATCGTCGATCCCGACGACGACGGCACCGCCATGCGGCGCTGGGCCGAGGCCGGCCTCACCGGCATCCGCCTCGGCGTCGAGTCGCGCGCCCGGGGCGCCGACCCGCTGGCGCACTGGCGCACGGCCGACGAACTCGGGCTGGTGGTCAGCGCCGTCTCCACCCCGGAGGAGATGCGGTCGCCGGCGTTCCGCGAGGTCCTCGACACCTTCCCGGAGCTGTCGGTCTGCATCGAGCACCTGGCCAGCGTCGGACGCGCCGACACCGACGCGGAGTACCGCAAGGGCCTGGACGAGATCGCCCACCGGCCGAACCTGTCGATGAAGCTGCCGGGCTTCGGCGAGTTCTGCACGGGTCCGATGCCCTGGGACCCCATCCCGCCGGTGGCGCGCCTGGCCCTGGAGGCCTTCGGGCCCGAGCGGCTCATGTGGGGCTCCGACTTCCCGCCGGTGAGCGGCCGCGAGGGCTACCACAACTCCCTGCGGGTGCCCCTCGACTACTTCGGCGACCTGGGCGACTCCGACCGCGAGTGGATCTTCGGGGGCGCCGCCCGCGCCGTCTGGGACCTGCCGCCGCTGCCCCGCTAGCGCGGGCGCACGACCACCGACCGCAGCCTCCCCCGGGCGCCGCCGCAGTCCTGGCCCGGTCCCGGCGCCGGCTCCATCCGGCCCCCTGCCGCGAGCCCCCGGCGCACGGCGCCTTCGAAGGCGCCCTCCTCCCAGCTCTCGCAGCCCGACGAGACCAGCATCCAGCCCTCCGGGGACAGCAGCCCCACGCACTCGCGCACCACCGCCGGGAGGTCGCGCTCGACGCGCCAGGGCCCCGCGTCCCGGCCGCGGGAGCGGGCGAAGGCGGGGGGATCGCAGATGACGGCGTCGAACCGGCGCCCCCGGCTGCGGCAGCCTCCCACCAGCAGGCGGGCGTCGACGGCGGCGTACTCGACGGCGGCCGGGCCCATTCCGTTGAGGGCGGCGTTGGCCCGGGCCCAGTCGAGGTTGGTGCGGCTCACGTCGTTCTGCACGACCTCGGCGGCGCCGCCGGCCAGGGCGGCGATCCCGAAGCCCCCGGTGTAGGCGAACAGGTTGAGCACGCGGGCGCCGCGGGCGTGGTCGCGCACCCAGCCGCGGTTGCGCCGCTGATCCAGGTAGAGGCCGGCCGACTGGCCGCCGCCGGCGCGCAGCTCGAAGCGCAGGCCCGCCTCGGCGGCGACCCACGTCTCCGGCGCCCCGGGGGAGGACCAGGTCCGCCGCAGCCCGGGGTCCCGCCCGCGGTCGGGCATGTGGCGCAGGTGCCAGTGGGCGGCGCCGGCGGCGCCGGTGAAGGCGGCGAGGCGCCCGAAGTCCTCCGGCCCGGGGGAGGCGCCGCCGTACCAGGAGAACCAGCAGACCGGACCGTAGCGGTCGCAGCGCAGGGACGGGTCCTCGTCGTCGAGCATCCGCGCGCAGAGACCGGAGTCCGACAGGTCGAAGAGCGGGCGCCGGCGGTCGAGGGCGCGGCGCCAGGGGGCGGGCAGAGCGGTCATCCGGGCCTCGGCGGGGTGCGCAGGCCGCAGCGGCGCAGCCGGTCGTAGAGGGTGGAGCGCTTCATGCCCAGGAGCCGCGCCGTGGCGGCGATGTTGCCGCCGCAATGCTCCAGGGCCTGACGCAGGCGCCGGCCCTCGTCCACGGCTTCGGTGGGGCCGGGTTCGCCGCGGACCTCGTCGCGGGAGCACGCCGCCCACAGGTGCTCGGGGGTGATCACCGGGTCGTCGCACTCGAGGACGACGCGCTTGATGACGACGTTGAGCTCGCGCACGTTGTTGGCGCGCCAGTCGCGGCTCTTCAACCACGAGACGGCGCCCTCGCTCAGGCCGTGAACGTGCTGGCGTCCGAAGCGCTCCCGGAAGTGGCCGAGGAAGTGCCGGGCGAGGTCGGGGATGTCGGACCTCCGCTCCCGCAGGGGAGGCACGGAGATCACGTAGTCGGCGAGGCGGTAGTAGAGATCGGGGCGGAAGCGGCCCTCCTCCATCGCCTGCGACAGCTCGCGGTTGGTGGCGGAGACGACGCGCACGTCCACCGGGACCTCTTCGGTGCCGCCCAGGGGACGGACCCGCCGTTCCTCGAGGGCGCGCAGCAGCTTCGGCTGGGAAGCCGCCGGCAGCTCCCCCACCTCGTCGAGGAACAGGGTGCCCCGCCGCGCCTGCTGGAACCGGCGGGGGCGGTCGGCATCGGCGCCGGTGAAGGCGCCGCGGCAGTAGCCGAAGAGATTGGACTCGAGCAGGTGCTCCGGCAGGGCCGCGCAGTTGACGGCGACGAAAGGACCTGTCCTGCGCTCCGGGTCGGCTTCGTGCAGCAGGCGGGCCACGAGCTCCTTGCCGGTGCCGCTCTCGCCGACGACGAGCACGTCCACATCGAGTCCGAGGACGCGGTCGACGGCTTCGACGACCTCTCGCAGGCCCGAGTCGGCGCCGATCAGGAGGTGCCCGCAGGAAGGCCTGGCGTGGGTCTTGAGGGCGGGCATGTGTTGAAGTATGCCCCTGCCGCAGGGGGATTCAAGCAAACGTTCCAGTCCGCGCGCCGCCCGGAAACCGCACCGCGCAGACCGCCTGGTGACGGCCGGTACCGGTATCCATCGCCCCGGTACCGGATCGGCGGCAGTCCCCCCGAGAGACCGCCGCGCGGGCGCGAGGGCACGAAACTCGCTGCGGATGCGCTCTCGCTTCACGACCACGGCAAAACTCGAACGGCGACGGAGAGCCTGCCCATGCAGCGCCCCCCCACCCACCGGGAACCCCCGGTCAAGGTCCACGCCAACCCCGTCCCGGTGCACCGCCGCCCCAGCGACCCGCTGCTGGCGTCGGAGAGCGCCAGCATGCGCAGCGTCCTGGTGCAGGTGCTGCGCGTGGCCGACGCCGAGGCGACGGTCCTGCTGCAGGGGGAGAGCGGCACCGGCAAGGGGGTGCTCGCCCGCGTCCTGCACGACCGCAGCCCGCGCTCGGGCGGCCCCTTCGTGGAGGTCAACTGCGCGGCCCTGCCCGAGGGCGTTCTGGAGTCGGAGTTGTTCGGCCATGAGAAGGGGGCCTTCACCGGCGCCGTCCGCCAGCGCCCCGGCCGCCTGGAGCAGGCCCGCGGCGGGACGATGTTCCTCGACGAGGTGGGCGCCGCCGACCCGCGCGTCCAGCTGCGGCTGCTGCGGGTGCTGCAGGAGCGGCGCTACGAGCGCGTCGGCGGCGATCACACCATGGTCGCCGACGTCCGCGTGGTGGCCGCCACCAACGTCGACCTGGCCGCCGAGGTGCGCCAGGGGCGGTTCCGCGAAGACCTGTTCTACCGGCTCCACGTGATCCCCGTCGAGCTGCCGCCCCTGCGGGACCGCCGCGAGGACGTGCCCCTCCTGGTGGAGTTCTTCCTGCGGCGGCGGCGCCCCCGGGCGCCGCCGCGGGTGCCCCGGGGGTTCGAAGACGAGGGCGGGTAACTTCTGGTCGGCATACCCAGGCCCGGCCACAACCCCGAG
>JAJDTN010000425.1 GCA_022827165.1 Candidatus Latescibacterota bacterium | reverse complement strand
CCACCAAGCCGATGGACGTCTCCACCGAGGCCTGCGACCGCCTCATCGCGGCGGCCGACGCCGCCGGCGTGCAGCTGGCCGTCGACTACCAGAGCCGCTACGTGGACACCAACTTCCGCGTCGCCGCGGCCCTCCGCGAGGGCTGGCTCGGGCGGCCCCTGCTCGGCGAGGTGCGCTTCAAGTGGTACCGTTCCGACGACTACTTCGCCCACGGCGGCGGCTGGCGCGGCACCTGGCGGATGGACGGCGGCGGCTCCCTGGCCAACCAGGGATCGCACCTCATCGACCTGCTGGTGTGGTTCATGGGCGATCCCGAGCAGGTCTACGGCGAGGCGGCGGTCCTCAATCACGAGATCGAGACCGAGGACGTGGGCATGGCGATCCTGCGCTACGCCAACGGCGCCCGCGGCGGCATCGTCGGCACCACCACCTTTCCCGAGAGCGCCTACTTCAGCGCCGAGGTCCACGGCACCGAGGGCGGCGTCCTCATCGACGCCGTGCTCAGCGGCGAGGCGCGCTGCTTCGGCGACGGCCTGGAGGAGAAAATGGCCTCCGTGGACAACCCGCTGCACAACATCGTCGAGGACGTCGTCTCCTGCCTGGAGAAGGGAACCGCCCTGCGCGTCGACGGCCGGGAGGGCCGGCGCACGGTGGCGCTGCTGGAGGCGATCTACCGTTCCTCCCGCGAAGGCCGCCCCGTGGCCATGGAGAGCCCCCGATGACCGAGTCCGAAGCCGGCCGCCCCCTGACCCTGGCCCTGGTCGGCCTGACCGCGCCCCACAGCCGGGGCTGGCTGGAAACCCTCCACACCCTGCCCGAGGCCGGGCGGCTGCTGGTCTGCGACGTGGACGATCCCGGCGTCGCCCGCCCGGAGGTCCCGCAGGAGGCCGAGGCTGTCTCACCGGAGGACCTCCTCCATCCCTCCCTCCGGCCCGACGCGGCGCTGGTGTCGGTGCGCAACGACCAGGCCGCCGAGATCGGCTCGAAGCTGCTGGCCGGGGGGCTTCCGTGCATCGTCGAGAAGCCCGCCGGGCGCGGCAGCGCTGACGTCGAGCGGCTCAACGAGGCCGCCGCCCGGGGCGGGACGATCTGGGCCCCCGGGTTCCTCAACCGCCTGCAGCCGGCGGCGCGCCGCATCCGCCGCCTCGTGGTGGAGGAGCAGGCCATCGGGCGGGTCCAGTCGATCGAGGCGCGCATGGTCACCAGCTCGGTGCGCCAGCGCAACCCCGGCCACTGGCTGTTCCGCAAGCAGGTCGCCGGCGGCGGCATCCTGCACTGGCTGGCCATCCACCACATCGACCTGGTCCGCTACCTGACGGGCCAGGAGTTCGGCTCGGTCTCCGGCTTCACCGCCACCTTCAACCGCGTGATCGACGTGGAGGACATGGCCGCCCTCTCCTTCACCCTCCAGGGGGGAGCCGTGGGCAACCTCCACGCCGGCTACGTCCTGCGCCAGCGCTACGGGGACATCGGCATCACCCTGCGCGGCGACCTCGGCGAGATCGTCTGGCCCCACTTCGACTTCGTGGGCCGGCAGAACACCCTCTACATCCACAGCGAGGGTCCGCGCAGCGAGGGGCCCGGTCCCGAGGTGGTCACCCTCGAGCCGCCGGAGGGGACCGGGTACGGCGGCGGCCTGGGATGGGAGTTCGTGCGCCGCTTCGCCGCCGCGGCGCGCATGGGCGGCGCCTTCGTCACCGGCGGCGACGACGCCCTGCGGGCGATGCGCTTCGTCGAGGCGGCCTATGCCGCGGCCCGGAGCGGCGGCCGCGTGGAGGTCTGAGATGGGAAGGGGGAGCAATGTGCTTGAGTTGACAGTGCGAGATCACCATAGTTCGGTTGTCAGGTCGAAATCGTACCAACCTGAGCCGCAGGGAACTGCCATTGGCAAAGGGGATCTGCCGATGCCCGCCGGCAAGACCCTGCCGGTGACAGGTCGCGGGACGGTGGGGTGGGGGTTCGCCTCACCCGGCCAATGGTAGACTGGTCTGGAGACCCTACGGCTTGTGAACTTGGCGAACCAATGGTGGCTAGGTTCAAGATCCGGCAGTGGAGAGCAGACGGTAGATAGAGGAGTTCTTGCGGTGCGTGCGGATATAGCTAGGTGGTTTACCTCGCACAGGAATCTCTTGCGTTGGGGAAAGTGTGCCTTGTTGCCGGCGACGGCGCCGGTCTTTCTGAGGATAATAGCTTCCTGGCTTCTGGTTTCTCCGACGGAATTTCGTTGGATCTCAGAAGGCGATATTGTAATAGTTGGAATGATTCTCTCAATCACTACTTGGAATGTGTCTGAAACAGTTAGTTCCTCAGCAAGAGGCACTATTGGGATTGGAAGCGAGACAGGGTATTTGCTTATAGCTTTCGGATTGTTATTTGGATTCATCTGCTTTCAGGAAGTGGGCCCCGAATTGGTAAGGCGAGGGGCAGTTCAGGTAGTTGCTTCTATGGTTACTGTAGCATCTGTCTGGAACAGCTACTCTGTTTGGCATCGAGTAGAAGCGGTCTGGCGTCGGGCTGAAGTCGTACTGGATCCGGAGTATTCTCGCTCATGACTGGATATGTAGACTACATCATAGTTGTGGCTTCCGCTGCCTTTACCGCTGTGGTTGTGTACCGGTCAATAAGGAGGATGAAGGATACACGTCGCATTTACTATGAAGACTACCTTCGTCGAAGGAGCGAGAGAGAGGCCGAGAAGAGTGAGAAGAGAAAGAGGTCTTTACGGCAATTCCTGTACTTGGATCAGTATAAGGCGTACTCGCTATACTCTCAGATGTTTGAAGGCCTTACTGACTATCTTGTCTACTACTCGGAATCTGGAGAAGGAGATAAGGAGTACCAAAGAGGTCCTTCGGATAGCGGTCGCCTCTTGGTGAACTTGGCGTCATCAAGGACGAGCCAGCAAGAAGGGAAATTCCTTCATGATTATGCGTTTACTCTCTTCGAGGAAGAACTTGAGACTCAAGAAAAGCTACTAACTTGGGACTTGAGGGAAGATGATCCTTCTACGCTCCCTTTGAATCCAGGGTCAATAGTTAAGGTGAAGGGGTCAGCAATCTTCAACGATGTCGAAGCTGTCTGTAGTCTTCTTGACGAGTTCGATCGTTTGGGTAAAGCGCTAGGGTATGTTTCAAAAGCAGGGACGAAGCTGCAGTTACAAGGGTTGCTGGAAGACACAGGCAATCTTCCCTCCGGTGAGAAGGAGGCTATGAGGAGTAGAATAAGGAAGATGATTCATGGCATAGAGAGCACGATCGACAACCCCGCCTTTAGTTTGGATTGCAGATTCCGAAAGGATCTTAAGTCACTTCTTGAGTTTGGCTTTAGAAATCTGTTTGAGCTTCAGCTCTTTCCTATTGAGCAGGATTATGATGGTGCGTTTGTGTCGGCGATGCTAAAGCGGGACTGTCTGCGTGAAGAGCCCTCCGACCTTGCGATGAGATATTCTCGATTAGTGCAAGGTGAAGTGTGCCTTTTGGGTGTGGTATCTCAGATCGGTTCGTTAACGAGTCCGGAAGTTCAGGAAGGATTGAGTTTGGAAGAGGATGGTAGTTCGGATTCAGTGTTGGAAAGTGACAGTCAGGAGTTGAATCTACGTAGAGCGTTGGGAGAGATGATTCCTAAAGTGATGGGAGTTGAGGAGGGTTTTATTGGGTGTTTGAGCACTGAGGTGGTAGTTGACCCATTGGCAGTCTACAGAGAGATCGGAGAACCGGCCCATCCTGACTAGTAGGGGGTTATGTGCATCTCGAGTCCCTGGCCCAGGAGGAGTAGATGAAGCCCTTTCTTCCCGTGCTGGCGTCTGCGATTTTGGCCGCAGCGATTGTGATGGGGGCCCTCTATTCGGGGTGGCTTGACTATCGTCTTTCTCCCCCCCTTTCCCAACGAGCGGATTTCGCCTTCTATGGGGATCGAGCCGGGGGGTTCCTGCTGGACAAGTCTACCGGGGAGCTTTGGAAGGTGAAGGCGAGCAGCCGCCGGGCTCGCAGGGTATTCCTGCATCCTGTCGATGAGCTTCTGATAGACTATTACTGGAGTGATGTGGTGGAGAGCGATGAGTGGTCCGAGTTGACCCCACAGGATAGGCACAGAGCAGGTCGCAACTACCTTGAGCGCCTTAGGGATGCTCCGGCTTGGCAAGGCCTTTCAGATCCATCGAAGGATCGGATTCGGAACAAGATCCAGAGCCAAACCAAGGAGTCTGCAGCTGAGTGATTCCCGACATTTTGGTATCCGTAAGGAGGGAGGCGTTCTGCGGGATCGGAATAGAGGAGGACGGCGCTCCCGACTATCCTACGCGGCAGCCGAAGAGTCCCCGAACCGCTCCTTGAGGCCCCGATTCCGCTCAGGGTGAGTACTCCGAGCCTTATGAACCAAGGGAGATTCAGTAATCGCCCAGGGGCTTCCGGGTTCCGCCTCGGTCGGAAGACCGCCCGTCACTGCGGCACTTAGGCCCATGAAGATCGTCGATGTCGAGCGGATCACGGTGGATGTGCCTTTCACCGAGCGCCAGCAGAGGATCACGGCCCGCGAGGTCTACAACTGGTCGGTCCTGGAGCTGTGCAGGGTCACCTCCGACAGCGGCCACGTGGGCTGGGGCGAGACGGTGGTGCACTACACCTGGGCCCGGGTCTCCGACGACGCCGTGGAGCGCGTCAAGGGCCGCCCCGCCGCCGAGGTGATGAACGACGACAGCCTCGGCAGCGGCCTGCAGATGGCGGTCTTCGACCTGATGGGCAAGGCCCTGGAGGTCCCCGTGCACCGGCTCCTCGGCACGATCCAGCGCGACTGGGTGCCGATCAGCTGGTGGTCGATCGACGCCTCTCCCGAGGACTGGGCGGCCGAGGCCGCCGACGCCGTGGCCGCGGGCTATACCAGCTTCAAGAACAAGCCGCGCCCCTGGTGGGACATCGTCGCCCAGGTGGAGGCGATCTCCAGGGTCGTTCCCCCTCACTTCAAGCTCGACCTCGACCCGAACGCCACCTGGCAGAACGCGGCCGCCGCGATCCCCATCATCGGCCGCCTCGAGCCCTTCGGGAACGTGGCCATGTTCGAGAGCCCGATCCCGCAGGGCGACCTGCTCGGCAACCGCCAGATCCGCCGCGCCACCTCGCGGCCGGTGGCCATGCACTTCGGGGGGCCTCCGTACATCACCTGCGTCCGTGAGGAGGTCTGCGACGGCTTCGTGGTCTCGGGCGGCAAGAGCGCGGTCCTGCGCCAGGGAGAGCTCTCCGCCGAGGCCCAGATGCCGTTCTGGCTGCAGCTGGTCGGCAACGGCCTGATGACGACCTGGGCCGCCCACCTGGGAGCCGTCCTCAGCCACGCCACCTGGCCGGCGATCACCTGCCTCAACCTCTACAGCCACCACCTCCTGAAGAAGCCGATCGAGGTCGTGGGCGGGTTCCACAAGGTCCCGGAAGGCCCCGGCCTCGGCGTCGAGGTCGACGAGGAGGCCGTCGAGCGCTTCCGCGTCCCCGACTCGGAGATCGAGCCCTTCGCGCGCGAGGGCCGGCCCTACGAGCGGCCCAGACCCCGGCTGCTGAGCACCGTCGTGTGGCCCGACGGCAGCTGCCTGCACATGGCCAGCCCGGCCCAGGGGTACTCCTGGTTCGGCTCCGGAAACGGCCCCGCCCAGATGGAGGGCACGCGCCTGGAGATCACCCCGGACGACGGATCGAAGGAGTGGGCGCAACTCTTCGCCCGGGCCGAGGCGGGCCCCGTCCGCGACCGCCGGGAGCGTTGACCCGGTTTCAGCCGAGGCTCACCTTCATCGGCAGGGCCGGTAGCTCAGTGGTAGAGCAGTGGCCTTTTAAGCCATTGGTCGTGGGTTCGATCCCCACCCGGCTCACCACCTTCGGTCCTGGCGGACCCGACTAGAAGTCCGACACCGAACCGTCCTCCGGCGACCGGCGCATGACGCGCAGCGGCCAGTCGGTGAGCCGGTGCGCCTCCAGGCCCTCCGGGTCGATCTCGATCCCGAGGCCGGGTCCCTCGGGCAGGGCCACGAATCCGTCCTCGAAGCGCAACGGCTCGGTGAACAGCCCCTCGCCCGTGCCGCCGCCGAACTCCTGGATCAGGAAGTTGGGGGTGGCGGCCATGGCCTGCAGGGAGGCGGCCACGCCGACGGCGTCGGCGGCCGAGTGGGGGGCCAGGGCGATGTAGTGGACCTCGGCGTAGGCGGCGATCCTGCGCATCTCGAGGATTCCGCCGCAGTGGCGGATGTCGGGCTGCAGGACGGCGGCGGCCTTCTTCTCGCAGATCTCCCGGAAGCCCCAGCGGGTGGTGTTGCGCTCGCCGGTGGCGATCGGGATCGATGTGGAGCGGGTGATCTCCAGGAGGGCGTCGACGTTCTCCGGGTGGGTGGGCTCCTCGATGAACATCGGCCGCAGGGGCTCCAGCTCCTTCACCAGGATCCGGGCCATGGCCGGGCTCACGGCGCGGTGGAAGTCGATGGCCACGTCGACGCCGGACCCCACCGCCTCCCTCACCGCGGCGACCCGTGCGACGACGTCATCCACCAGGGCCGGCGTGTCGATGTAGCGCACGGGATCCGGGAAGGGGGTCATCTTGACCGCCGTGAACCCCTTCGCCACGACCGACCGGGCGTTGGCGGCGTACTCCCCGGGAGAGGGGCCGGCGACGGCGGAGTAGACCCGGATGCGGTCGCGGACGGGGCCGCCCAGCAGTCTCCAGACGGGCGCGTCGAGGGACTTGCCGAGGATGTCGAGGCAGGCCATGTCGAGACCGCTGAGGGCGGCGAGCAGGATCGGCATCTGGCGGCTGTAGGACGAGCGGAACAGCGCCTGCCAGTGGTCCTCGATGCGGCGCGGGTCGCGGCCGACGAGGTAGTCGGCCATGTCCATCAGGGCGCGCTCGACGGTGCGTCCGTGCTCGTAGTTCATCGGCGAGCCGCAGCCGACCAGGCCCTCGTCGGTGTGCACCCGCAGCAGCAGGCCCCGGGGCCGCACGGGGGTCACCTCCAGGTGGGTGATCTTCACGATGGTACTCCCTCGAGGAAAGAGTCGACCTCCTCCCGGTGCGGGATGGCGTCGCGGGCCCCCGGCCGGGTGACGCAGAGGGCGGCGGCGGCGGCGGCGCGGCGCAGGCAGGTCTCGTCGCCGCCGCCGTCGATGCGGGCGGCCAGGAAGTAGCCGATGAAGGTGTCGCCGGCGCCGGTGGTGTCCACCGCGGCGCCGGCCCGGAGGGCGGGATGGGAGAGCCTGCCCGCGGGTCCGTCGAGGACGGCGCCCGCGGCGCCCAGGGTCAGCAGGATCTCGGTGCCGGCCGGCACCCGCGCCCGCACGCCGTCCAGGAGCTGCTCGGCCGCGGTCTCGTCCGCGTCGGCCGGGTCCCCGGCCAGACCGGCCGCCTCGGTGCGGTTGACGATCAGCAGATCGACCCGGTCCAGGGGAAAGCCGGCCACCTCGGGCCCGTACGGGGCCGGGTTCAGACACGTCCCCAGGCCCCGGGCCTCCGCTTCGACGAGGATCTCCGGTACGTCGTTTATCTCATTCTGCAACAACAAAATGTCCCCGGAACCGAAAAAGTTCAGGGAGGTCCGGACCTGGTCCGGTGAGATGCGCCGGTTGCACCCCGGGAAGAGGACGATGGCGTTCTCCCCGCTCTCCTCCTCGACCTGGATCACGGCGTGGCCGGTCGGTTCGTCCTCGTCCACGACGACGCGGCCCACGTCGACGCCGAGCGCCGCCAACCCTTCGAGCAGCCAGCGGCCGTCCCGCCCGACGCGGCCGGCGTGGGCCACCGGCGCCCCCGCCAGGGCCAGGGCCGCCGACTGGTTCGCCCCCTTGCCGCCGGCGAAGACGCTGTAGCCGCGACCGGCCAGGGTCTCCCCCGGCCGCGCCACGTGGTCGACGTGGTACACGTGGTCGATGTTGAGGGAGCCGAAGTTGAGGACCGTCATCTTTACAGCCAGCTCCACCGACGTCAGCCGCGAGTGCAAGAGGTTCTCGTACCGCGGTGCCTGCGCCTGGGCGCGGACCCTGAGGACGCCCTGGTCTCCGGCCGGCCGCGCCGCGAGCTTCGAGCGCGTGGGTGAGGCCAGCCGGGGGCGCACCGACGAGGCCGCTCGCGCGCAATCCACCACCCGCTTCGGCCAGGGCCGATGGTCGGCTCTGGCGCTGGATCGGCGCCCCCGGGGCTCAGGCGCGGGCGGCTTCCAGCTCCGCCTCCGCCGCCTGCTGCAGGAAGCGGAAGTCGTTGGCTAGGTCGATGAACAAGAAGCCCTCGGCGATCCGCCGCCTCGCCGCGGCCCCGTCCGCCGCGGGGATGCCGGAGGGGGTGCCGGCGCGGGCGCAGCCCTCGCGGAAGCGCTGCAGGGCGGCCTCGTGCTCGTCGCAGCCCGGTTCCACCCCCATGGCCAGGGCGAGGTCGCTCGGCCCCAGGAAGCCGATGTCGACGCCCTCGACGCGGGCGATCGCCTCGGCCTTGTCGATGCCCTCGGGGTCCTCGATCTGCGGGATGCAGAGCACGTCGTCGTCGGCCAGCGACCGGTAGGCCGGGTCGAGGGTGACGCAGCGGCCGGTGCCCGAGGAGCGCGTGCCCCGCGGCGGGTAACGCATCGCCCGGGCCAGGGACTCGGCCTGCTCCGGGTTGCTCACGTGGGGGAAGCAGATCCCCCGGGCGCCGGCGTCGAGGAGCCGGCCGGCGGTGACCGGGTCGTGGTCCCAGGCGCGCACCAGGGGGAAGGCCCCGCGCGACTCGATGGCACGCAGGGAGTGGGCGATCGACTCCATGTCGTAGGCGGCGTGCTCGGCGTCGACGCACAGCCACGGGAAGCCGGCGCCGGCCATGACCTCCGCCGCCAGGGGCGAGGCCAGGTTGAGCCAGGAGCCCACCGAGGGCCGTCCGGCGGCCAGCTCCTCTCGGACCGGGTTCCTCATCATCTCGAGCCCTCCATCATCTCCGTCATCCGTCCGGCCACCCACTCGACGGCGGCGTCGATCATGACCCGGCCCTTGTGGGGGGTGGCGAAGTCGCGGGCGGCGTAGTGGTAGGGGGCGTCGCGGTCGCGGTAGCCCTCGCGCTGGATGTCGAAGCTCTCGGCGTCGTAGTCGACGCCCTCCCAGTGGACGTTGCCGGGGAAGGCGGCGAGGGCGAAGGAGGTCTCGAACTCGGCGGCGTGGGCCGGACAGTCGCCCGACTCCATGTGCTGCTCCACGAACTCCCGGGAGTACGCCTCCCAGTAGCTGTGGAACTGCACGTCGATGCCGAGCTTGTCGCTGAAGCCGGCGACCTGGTCGCGCAGCGGGCCGTTGCCGGCGTGGCCGTTGCAGATCAGCACGCGCTTGACGCCGTGGCGGGCGAGGCTCTCGCAGGTGTCGTAGGCGACGGCGTAGAACGTCTCGGGCCGCAGGGTCAGGGTGCCCGGCCACTCCATCCAGTGCTCGGAGATGCCCACGGCGATGGGCGTGGCCACCACCACCTTGGGAAAGAGGCCGAGGGCCGCCTGGTGCGCCACGTGGACGGCGCTGGCCGTGTCGTGCTCGATCTCGAGGTGCTCGTTGTGCTGCTCGGTGCTGCCCGTGGGCAGGATGGCGGCCTCGATCTCACCCGCCGCCAGGCGCTCGCGGATCTGCTTGCGAGTCAGTTTCCACAGTCTCACTTCTCCCGTGATCATCTCTCCTCTGCCTTTCGTTGACCGTCCTGGAAGGGGCGCCTATTATGCGAAAAACCCCCGCCCGAAGCGACGGCCGGCCGGATCCGCGAGGCCCACGGGGCGGTCTTTCCCACACAGAGCTGCAGAAGGAGTGGACGGTGACGCAGGAACTGCGCCAACAGCTGAAGACGGTGCATGCCTACGCGGTCACGCCGTTCCGCGCCGGCGACCTGCTGAGCGTCGACTGGGAGGGTTTCGCCGGCAACCTGCGGTTCCTCGTCGACCAGGGCGTGCGCGTCATCAACGTCGGCGGCGGCACGGGGGAGATCGACGCCCTGAGCGCCGAGGAGCTGGGGCGCCTGGGCGAGGTCGCCCTGGAGACCGTCGGCGGCGCCGCTCTGGTGACCCCCACCCTGCCGGGCAACAGCGCCGCCGCCGTGGAGCTGGCCCGCCGCTACCAGGCGGCCGGGGCCCGCGTCTGCTTGGCCATGCCGCCCTTCGAGCGCAACCGCGTCCCCGACGACATGACCGGTGTCCTCGACCACCTGCGGCTGGTCTCCGAGCGCGTCCCCGGCCTGTGGCTGTTCCCGTACAACACCCAGGGCTGGAGCGCGGAGTTCTTCGAGCGCCTCGCCGCCATCGACGCCGTGATCGGCGTCAAGGACCCCTGCGTCGACGATCATCCCCTCTTCCGCGCGATTCAGCGTCTCGGCGACCGCTTCGTCTGGGTCGGCAACAAGCGCCACGATCCCGGTGTCCTGCACCTGCGCTACCAGGCGGGGATCGAGGGGTTCACCGCGGGCTTCATCAACTTCCTGCCCGGGCCGGAGCTGGAGCTGGAGCGCCTGGCGCGGCAGCGGGAGTGGGAGCGGATGGTGGAGATCCAGCGCCGACTGGCGCCGCTGGAGAGGCTGCGCGGCCGCTACGGGGAGGCGCTGCTCAAGGCCGGCCTCGACGCCGCGGGCCTGTGCGGCGGCCGGGTGAGGCCGCCGAGGGTCGATCTCGACGACGAGGGGAGAGAGGCGCTGGGGGCGGAGCTGTTGAAGTGGGGGGTCGGTTGACCCGGGGTCTTCAGCGCGACGTGATCACGTCGTCGACCTGTTCCCGCAGCCGCTCGAGGACCTCGTCGTAGCCGAACCGGCCCACCAGTTCGGGGCCGCGCTTCAGGTTGACGAAGGTCGGCGCGCACCACAGGCCGAGGTCGGCGTCGTCGGTCTCTCCCGGACCGTTCACGCGGCACCCCATGACGGCGATGGTGATGGAGTGCATCTTCGCGTACTCGGTGACTTCCCGGACCTTCTGGGCCAGCTCGATGAAGGCCTCGTTCTCGACCCGCGAGCAGGAGGGGCAGGAGATGATGTTCATGCCCTCGGGGCGGTACCGGGGCACCGACCGGAAGCGGCCGGCCTCGATGTCCTCGAGGATGCCGCGGCCCGTGGCGATCTCCTCGCCCTTGTCGTCGAAGGGCAGGGTGAGGGAGACGCGGATCGTGTCGCCGATGCCGTCGGAGAGGAGTTGCTCGAAGGCGATGCGGGTCTTGATGACGCCGTCGGGAGGCATGCCCGCCTCGGTGACGCCGAGGTGGAGGGGGACGTCGGGGCGCTGCTCGGCGAAGCGGCGGTTGGCGTCGATGACCTTGTTGGGATCGGAGTCCTTGAGGGAGACGCAGTAGCGCTCGAAGCCGATGGAGTCGAGCATCTCGCAGTGCTCGAGGGCGGAGGCGAGCATGGGCCCGATGGAGTCGTCCGGGGGGAACTGGTCGACCTTGGCCGGATCGACGGAGCCGCAGTTCACGCCGACCCGCATGGCGCAGTCGTTGGCGGCGGCCACCTCGGCCAGGTACGCAACCTTGTCGCGCTCCGGGCGTCGTCGCTCGTGATGGTAGAGATGACCCGGGTTGTAGCGGATCTTCTGCACGTGGGGGGCCACGACCTCGGCCAGCCGGTAGTTCTCCTGCAGGTCGACGGACAGAGGCCGGGTGGCGGACCGGGCGATCTCGGCCAGGGCCTCGGTGTCCTTGCGGCTGTCCACGGCGATGCGGATGACATCCGCCCCCGCCGCCTCCAGCAGCCGCACCTGCCGGAGAGTGGCGTCGATGTCCTGGGTGCGCGTGGCCGCCATGCTCTGCACGGCCACGGGATGTCCGGCGCCGATGTGCAGGTCGCCGATGCGCACCGAACGGGTGGGGTTTCTCGGACGCTGGCCCATGGGAGCGAGTATAACCCCGGTTTCGGGAACCGACAACCGATGTCGGGGCCCCTGGTGGAGCCCCGGCTCGCCGCCGTACCAGTGGGAAGGGCGGTCCGGTCCCGGCCCACCCGTGCCGCGGCCCGTACCGACGTCCGGGTCCCCGGGACGGCGCGACGGCGCCCGGGGCTCGCGGCCGGACCCCTCCCGCAGCCCGGGTCCCGACTCGGCCCCCGGAGCCGCGATCCGCGGCGGCGGACCGGTCCCGCGTGAACCCCTTGCAGATGCCGGCCCTGCGCAAGGCGCGCCCTCACCTGCCCGAGGAGGACCTGCCCGCCCTCCTGCGCGACTTCGAGGCGATCCTGCGCAGCGGCGTGCTCACCCAGGGGCCGTACCTCGAGCGCTTCGAGGAGGAGTTCGCCCGCGCCGCCGGGGTCCGCCACGCCGTGGGCATGAGCTCGGGCACCGCGCCCCTGGAGGTGGCCCTGCGGTTCTGGGAGGTGGCCGGCGGCGAGGTGGTGATGACCACCAACACTTTCATGGCCACCGTCCACGCGGCGATCCTCGCCGGCGCCACGCCCATCCTCGCCGACATCGATCCGGGCTCCCTGTCCAGCCGCCTGGAGCAGATCCGCCCTCACGTGGGCCCGCGCACCCGCGCCGTGGTGGTGGTGCACGTGGGCGGCCTCATCGTTCCCGACGCGGCCGAGATCGCCGCCTTCTGCGCCGACCGCGGCCTGCCCCTGCTCGAGGACGCGGCCCACGCCCACGGCGCCCGCCTCGGCGGCCGGCCGGCGGGCAGCCTGGGCACGGCCGGGTCGTTCTCGTTCTTCCCGACCAAGGTGATGACCACCGGAGAGGGGGGGATGCTGACCACCGGCGACGACGGCCTGGCGGAGTTCGCCCGCAGCTTCCGCTGCCACGGCATCGGCCCGGACCGCCTGCTGGTGCGACCGGGGGCCAACTACCGGCTGCCGGAGCTGAGCGCCGCCCTCGGCCTGCGCCAGCTCGCCCGCCTGGAGCGGACCCTGCAGGAGCGGGACCTCCTGGCCCGGCGCTACGACGAGGGGGTGGACGCCCTGGGCAGGGAGGTCGCGCGGTTCCCCGCGGCCGACCCGCCCGCCGGGCGGCACGCCTGGTACAAGTACCCCGTCACCCTCGGCGAGGACCGCGAACGGGTGGCCGCCGCTCTGGGCGAGCGGGACGTGCCCGTGGGCAGTCTCTACTGGCCGCCCTGCCACCTGCAGCCGTCGGCCCGGGATCGTCTCGGCACGGGCGAGGGGGACTGCCCCGTGGCCGAGGAGGTCCTGCGCCGGACCCTCACCCTGCCCCTCTACAACGGGCTTGCGCCGGAGCAGGTCGACGCGGTCGTCCGGGCTCTCGGCGAGGCCCTCGATACTCACGGGGTCCGCTGATGGCCCGGGTCCTGGCCGCCCACCAGCCCAACTACCTGCCGTGGCTCGGGGTGCTGGACCGGGCCGCCCGGGCCGACGTCTTCGTCCTCGCCGACGACGTGCAGTACTCCACGCACGGGTACACCAACCGCAACCGCATCCGCACCGCGGACGGGTGGCAGTGGCTGACGGTACCGGTCATGACGCGCGGCCGGGCCGGCCAGAGGGTCCGTGACGTCGTCGTGGAAGAAGGGCGCAGATGGCCGCGCAAGCACATGGAGAGCCTGCGCTGGAACTACGGCCGCGCCCCCCACTTCGAGGAGCACGAGGGGGCCCTGGAGGAGATCTACGGGCGCTCCCACCGGCGCCTGCTGGACTGGAACCTGGATCTGTTCCGATGGCTGATGGACCGGCTCGACATCGGCACCGAGGTGCGGCTCTCCTCGCAGTTGGGCTCGCGGGCGGAAGGGACCCGGCGGATCGCCGACATGGCGGCGGCCTGCGCCTGCGACGTCTACCTGGCGGGGGACGGGGGCTCGCGCTCGTACCTGGACGAGGCGGTGATGCGGGAGGCGGGGGTGGAGGTGCGCCACGCCTGCTTCGAGCATCCGCGGTACCCGCAGTGCTTCCCGGGCTTCGAGCCCGGCATGTGCGGACTGGACCTGCTCTTCAACTGCGGACCCCGGTCCCGGGAGATCCTGCGGCCGTGACCTCCTCCCGCCGGCGGGTCTGCGTGCTCACCAGCGTCCACCATCCCTTCGACCAGCGCATCTTCTACAAGGAGGCCGTGAGCCTTGCGGAGGCGGGGTACGAGGTGACCGTCGTCGGGCCCGGACCCGCCGCCTGGGCCGGGGAGCACCGGGGCGTGCGGGTCCTGCCCCTGCCGGTCCCGGCCACCCCCCGGCGCAGGTCGGCGCTGCAGGCTCGCCTGCTGGCCGCGGCGCTGCGCCTCGGCGCCGACATCCACCATCTCCACGACCCCGAGTTGCTGCCCCTGGGATGCCTGCTGAAGGCCCTCGGCCGGCGCGTGATCTACGACGTGCACGAGGACTTCCCGGCGGCGGCCTTCACGCGGACCTGGGTTCCCCGCCGGGTGCGCAGGCCCCTGTCCCTCGCCGTCGACGCCCTCGAGCGGCTGCTGGCGCGCCGCCTGGACGGCGTAGTCGGCGTCGTCGAGGAGCAGGGCGCCCGGTTCGGGAGGCGCCCCTTCGTCGCCGCCGGCAACTACCCGCGTCTGGAGTGGTTCCGCCCCCGGGCACCGTTGGCGCCGGCGCCGAGAGCCGACCTGGTGCACGTGGGGTCCCTGTCCCGCGAACGGGGAGCGCAGTTTCTTCTGGAGATCATGCGCCGGGTGCGGCGCAGCCACCCGCGGGTGAGGCTGAGCGCCCTCGGCCCCTTCCAGACCCGCGCCACCGAGGACGAGTTCCGGACCCTGCTGCGGGAGTATGACCTGACGGACCACGTGGACTGCCGCACCGAGCGGCTGCCGTACGACGAGCTCGGCGCCTTCATCGGCGGCCACCGCGTCGGGCTGATCCCCGGCCAGCGGTCGGCCGCGACCCTGACCCCCTTCTCGCCGACCAAGCTCTTCGAGTATCTTGCCTGCGGTCTGCCCGTGGTGGCCAGCGCCCTGCCGTCGATCGAGAGCCTGCGGGATCGAGGCGAGTGGGGGGTCCTCGCCGACCCCGGCGATCCCGGGGACCACGCAAGGGCGATCGCGCGGCTGCTCGACGATCCCCGGGAGGCGGAACGCATGGGCCGCGCCGGGCGTGAAATGATTGAGTCGGAGTGCAACTGGGAGAGGGAGTCCGGCAAGCTGCTGTCGTTGTACGACTCCGTCGCCGGAGGGAGAGGAGGGGGCTGATGAGATCGACACTCGCCGTTGCCGCCATGGGGACGTGGATCGCCTGGGCCGCCGCGCCGCCGGCACCAGCCGCCGCCAGCGCCTGGGCCCAGCCGGCCGGCGGCTACTATGCCAAGGCTTCCGGGATCCTCTACGGCGCCGAGGAGGTCTACAACGACATGGGCCGGCGGGCGGGGATGGGCATGGACGGGGAGCGCTTCGACAGCGTCCAGTCCTTTCTCTACGTGGAGTACGGCCTGCTGCCCCGGCTCACCGTGGTCTCCCAGTTCGGCGCCGGCCGGCTCACCAGCGAGAACCGCCTGGTGCGCCGCGAGCGGACGGCCACGGGAGACCTGGAGGTGTGGCTGAAGTACCAGGGCCTCGACCATCCCGTGGTGGTATCGCCCATGGTGGGGGTGAAGGCACCCGTCGGCTACGACGAGGGCGGAGACCCGCCCGTGGGCACGGGGGACTACGACGCCGAGGCCCGGCTCCTCCTGGCGCGGTCCCTGTATCCGCTGCCGGCCTACGTCGGGCTGGAGGCCGGCTACCGGGTGCGGCGAGGGCCGTTCTCCAACCAGCTGTCCTGGAGCGGCGAGGCCGGGGTCACGCCCCGTCCGTGGCTGTTCGTCAAGCTCCTGGCGGGGGGGACGGACACCCGCACCTCGGGGCCCGGAACGGACCTCGGCGTCGTCGGGGCCTCCACCCAGGTCTCCGAAGGGGACTTCACCAAGGTCGGCGGCAACGTGGCGGTGCGCCTGATCGAGGGCGTGTGGCTCGATCTGCTCCACGAGCGCACCGTCGCCGGCGAGAACATCGGCGCCGGCGCATCCTGGGGGCTCGGCCTGTCCGTCGGCGGCTGAGAATCGAAGGAGAGACGAGAATGATGAATCCAAGGCAGACGAGACGGCGGTTCCTGCGCGCCGGCGGGCTGGCGGCGGTCTCGGCGGTGGTGCCCGCCCTCGGGTGCGACCGCTCCAAGGTGACCTTCCTCGAGACGCCCACGGCGCCGGCGCCGATGCCGGTGGAGGTGCCGGGGGACGGCCTGCCCGGGGAGCTTCCGGCGGCGCCGATCATCTCCAACGACCGGTTCTACCTGCAGTCGATCAAGGGCCAGAACTACGACCCGGGCCTCCAGGCGGGGGAGTGGTCTCTCGCCGTCGACGGGCTGGTGGAGCGTCCGGAGCAGGGGCTGCGCTACGAGGCGGTCACCGCCATGCCCCTGCAGCGGCAGGTGATGACCATGCAGTGCATCGGCAACTGGATCGGCGGGCCGCTGGTGGGCAACGCCGAGTGGGGGGGCACGCCCTTCCGCAACCTCCTCGACCAGGTCGGGGTCCGCGAGGAGGCGATCCGCGTGAAGTTCACCAGCGTCGACGGGTACACCACCTCGATACCGCTGGATCGCGCCCTGCGCGAGGAGGTGCTGCTCGCCTGGGAGATGAACGGCGAGACCCTGCCGTCGAAGCACGGCTACCCGGTGCGGCTGATCAATCCCGGCCACTACGGCCAGAAGATGCCCAAGTGGATCACCCGCATCGAGCTGATCGACGAGGAGTACCTCGGCTACTGGGAGCGGCGCCCGGAGAACAAATCCTTCAAGTGGTCCGACGCCGCCGTGGCCACGGTGAACTCGAGGATCGACGCCCCGGTCTCCCTCTGGGACGACGAGAAGGACCCGGCCAACGGCGGCGTCACCTACGTCTACCAGACCCTGAGGGGGTCGGTGGGCGCGGAGTACGTCGTCCACGGCATCGCCATGGCCGGCGAGCGCACCGTCGAGCTCGTGGAGGTCAGCCCCGACGGCGGCGCCACCTGGGAGGAGGCCACCCTCACCTCGCGCAGCGAGCCGAACGTGTGGTGCACCTGGTCCCACCCCTGGAGCCTGCCCGCCAGCGGCCGCTACGAGATCCTGGCGCGGGCCACCGACTCGGCCGGCGACGTCCAGCCGCAGAAGGACGAGGGCCGGGACCTCTACGACGGCCGCACGGGCTGGCACAGCGTGCCCGTCGACGTCTCCACGACATAAGCTGGAAGGGAAGGGCGCCGTACCGGCGCCCGGGCGGCTCAGGAAGCCAGGGGCAGGTCCACCCGCCGGTTGCCGGAGGTGTGGCTGGCGAGCATGGCCAGGATGATCTCCAGGGTCTTGCGCGCCTCGCGGCCGCTGGAGACCAGCTCGGTCTCGGGGTTCTCGAGCTTCTCGATCAGCTCGTGGACCGCCGCCAGCTGGCGTTCGTAGAGGAAGCTGTCCACCCGGATCTCGGAACTCGTCCAGTCGAAGTGGGAGCCGCCGCGGATCACCCGGCCGCCGCGGTCGCTCACCTCGATGCGGCCCTCCTCGCAGGTGATCGTCACCTGCGATCCCGGGAACCCCGCCTTGTAGATGTTGACGAAGACGCGCACGTCGTCGGCGCACCGCAGGTAGGCCGAGACGCAGGGCTCCAGGTCCGGGTCGCGGCCGCCGTCGCCGGAGTACTCGGAGTAGTCTTCGAAGCCCTCCTCGAGATCGGCCACCAGCCACTGCACGTCCTTCCCGGCGAAGAAGGGGATCAGGTCGATCAGGTGGGTGCCGTTGCGGAAGAGCATGGCGCGGCGGCTGAACAGCTCCGCCGAGATGGTGCGCACCGGGCCCAGATCGCCGCTGCGCAGGATGCGCCGGGCGGCGAGGTGCCGCGGGTCCCAGCGCCGGGTGTGCTCGACCGAGAGGGGCACGCCGTGGGCCTCGCAGGCGGCGATCATGCGGTCGGCGTCGGCGAGGGTGGTGGCGATCGGCTTCTCGCACAGGATCGCCCGGGCGCCGGCCTCGGCGGCCTGCACGCACAGGTCGGCGTGGGCGTGGTCGGAGGTGGCGATGCTGACGAGATCGGCCTCCTCCCGGGCGATCATCTCGCCGAAGTCGGTGTAGGTGCGCACCTCGGGCCAGACGTCGCCCCAGTCGGACAGGAACCCGTCGATCGCCTCCTGCCGGAGGTCGCAGACGGCCACGAGATCGGTCTGCGGGTGGGCGTGGTAGGCGCCGGCGTGAGACCCGGGCATGGGCCGGTACACGGTGTCGGAGCTCTCCCGGCCGCGGCCGGCGCCGATGCCGGTCAGTCCCGCCAGGACGGCCCGGTAGGTGTCGCTCACGCCGGCTCCCCGTCGCCGAACCAGCCCTCGATGCGGTCGCGCACGGCGCGGGCCTGGGCCGGGCTCGAGATCTCGAACTTGCTGCGCTGCTGGTAGGTCCCCTCGCGCTTCTGGTAGCGCCGGATGGAGACCTTCTGCTGGCCGTACTCGCCGGTCCTGCGGTCGAGGTCCTGGTAGAGGAACATGATCGTCGTCCAGGAGCCCTTGCTCAGGACCTCTTTGTCGACCTGCTTGCGCAGGACCTTGCCGTCTTCCTCGTAGTGGATGGTCAACTCGTCGATCGTCTCGGCCATGGGGGGAGGTTCCTGGGCGGGGAGGGCGGGGGCTGACGCGAAGGGAACGGGCCAATGTACGGGCGCCGCCGACGGCCGGGCAACCGCCGGGCGCCGTTTCCCCGGCCCGGGGAACGGCCGCCGGCAGGGCCGCCGCGCCGGCCTCGCGGCCGGGCGGAACCGGGTTGCCGCGGAGCCGGGCCGCGCCTATGTTCCAGGCCACTCAACCCTTGTAAAAACAGCAACATAGCCCGGATTCGACAATTGCCTCCGGCGCTCTCCGACAAGTTCCAGAAACGGGACGGCCCCGTCTTCCTCACCGGTGTCGAGGCGATCGTCCGGCTGCTCCTGGACAAGCAGCGACACGACCGCGAAGCGGGCGGCTCGGTCAACCGGACCTGGATCAGCGGCTACGAGGGCTCGCCCCTCGGCGGCCTCGACCTGGCCGTGGTCGAGCAGCTCGACCCGCTCAACGAGCTGGGCCGCACCGTCCATCAGTTCGGCATCAACGAGAAGACCGCGGCCTCGGCCATGCTCGGCAGCCAGTACGCGCCCTCCGGCGACGTCGACGCCTTCTGGTACGGCAAGGCCCACGGCACGATGTGGATCCCGGACGAGACCTGGCTCGCCAACCTCACCGGCTCCTCGGGCCGCGGCTCCATGGTCCTGCTGTGCGGCGAGGACCACCGTTCCAAGAGCTCGGTCTCCCCAGGGGCCAGCGACTGGTCCCTGCGCTCGAGCTGGGTGCCCACCTTCTACCCCGCCGACGTGGAGGACATCCTGCGCCTCGGCGCCCACGCCATTGCCCTGAGCCGCTGGCTCGGCATGGTCACCGCCCTCAAGCTCGTCACCCCCGTCTGCGACGGCGCGAGCACGGTCCGCGCCGGCGCCGCCCGCTTCGACCCGCGCCTGCCGGACCCCGGCTACGCCAAGCGCTTCCACCCCATCGTCATGGCTCTGGGGGCCCTGCCCATGCAGCGCGAGTTGGTGGAGCGCAAGGCGCCCCTGGCCGAGGCCTACGTGCGCCTCAACGAGCTCAACCGCATCCACTGGCCGGAGGCGGGCGGCCCTCTCGGCATCGTCGCCACGGGCAAGAGCTTCGTCGACGTGGCCCAGGCCCTGGAGCTTCTGGGCACGCGGGCCCCCACCCTGCAGCTGTCCGTCCTCTGGCCCCTGGACCGGGAAGCCGTGCGCCGCTTCGCCCGCGACAGCGGCGTCGAGCGGGTCCTGGTGGTGGAGGAGCCGGGCCCCTTCGTGGAGGAGGGTGTCAAGGCCGCCTTGTGGGGGACCGGAGTGCGCGAGGTCCTCGGCGAGCGCGACGGGGCGGGGCAGCCACTCGTGCCTTCCTGGGGCGAGGTCGACCCCGAGCACCTGGCCGGCCTCCTCTCCCCCCTCCTCGGCCAGCCGTCGCCGCCGCCGGCCCTGGAGCACGTGCGGGCCATCGAGGAGCGCCGCCTGCCGGTGGTCCCCAAGGTCGCCCCCATGTCCTGCGGGGGCTGCCCGTACAACAGCTTCCGCGCCCTCGAAGGGGAGAAGCCGGGCGGCGCCATCGGCTGCAGCTCGATCCGCGCCATGGAGGCCTACGACGAGGGCGTCCTCTACATCCCCACCATGGGCGCCGGCGGCTCGATCTACTCGGGCACGGCGGCCTTCAACGACAACCGCCACATCTTCCAGTACCTCGGCGACGGCAGCTACTTCCACTCCGGCCGGGGGGCCGTGCAGAGCTGCGTGCAGGGGGACGTGAACATCACCTTCCTGCTGCTCTTCAACGGCGTCGTGGCGCTCACCGGCGGCCAGCAGCCCGGCGGCGCCCGCTCCGTGGCCGAGGTCGCCGGGGAGCTGCTCGCCCTGGGGGTGCGGGAGGTCGGCATCGTCGGCGAGCAGACCGCCGGGTACGGGGCCGTCGCCGGCGACCCGCGGGTGCGCCTCTTCCCCCTCCGCCGCCAGGCCGAGGCGATCGCCCACTTCCGCGAGGCTCCCGGAACGACGGTGATGATCCTCGACAAGGAGTGCGCCACCGAGAAGGGGCGCCGCCGCCGCCGGCAGGGAGGCGCGCCCGACCGCTACGTCTTCATCGACGAGGAGATCTGCGAGGGCTGCGGCGACTGCCTGCGCCAGTCCGAGGGCTGCGCCGCCCTCTACACCGTCGACACCGAGCTCGGCGACAAGCGCCAGGTGCAGCAGGCCAGCTGCATGCAGGACGAGCTCTGCCTCGACGGCGAGTGCCCCTCCTTCCTGACGGTGCAGGCCAAGGGGGCGACCCGCCTGCGGCGGCGCCGCCCGCCGGTCCTCGGCGAGATCCCCGAGCCGAAACGGCGGCAGCTGGGGGAGGGGGAGGTCCTCACCCTCCACACCGTCGGCCGCGGCGGCACCGGGGTGGTCACCGTCTCCCATCTCATCGCCTGGGCG
>JAJDTN010000100.1 GCA_022827165.1 Candidatus Latescibacterota bacterium | reverse complement strand
ATCGACGCCGTCGCCCATGCCGTGGAGAGCTTCACGGCGACGAACGCCAATCCCGTCTCGCGTCTGTACGCCCGCCAGGCCGCCCGCCTTCTCTTCGGCGCCTTCGAGGGCTGGGTCGCCGATCCGGCGGCCGGTGCCGGCGCCGGCGAGATGCTCCTCGGCGCCCACTGGGCCGGGACCTCCATCGAGCACTCCATGCTCGGCGCCGTCCACGCCTGCGCCAACCCGCTGACCCGGGCTCACGGCGTCACCCACGGCGTCGCCGTGGGCCTGATGCTGCCCCACGTGATCCGCTTCAACGGCGCCGCTGCCGAGGGGCTGTACGCCGGGCTGCTGCACGCGTCGGGGACGGGGACCGCATCGAAGGCGGGCGCCGGCGCGGCCGAGGCCCTGGCCGCCCGCGTGGAGGAACTGCTGGAGGCGGCCGGACTGCCGCGTCGGCTGCGGGACCTGGGGGTGCCGCAGGACGGCCTGGAAGGGCTGGCCGCGGAGGCGGCGGGGCAGAAGACGGCGCGGTTCAACCCGCGGCCGGTGGGCGCGGCGGAGTGTGCGGGGCTCTATGGGGGAGCGTATTGAGGCGCCGGGCGCCTGAAGGCCGGACCCCCGGTGGGTCTCCTCCCCGAATGGCTGGCATCTCGAATCCTCGCCAACCTTCGTTCGCCGCCCTCCTGCTGGCGCTGGCCGCCGCTGCATCCTCCGACGCGGCCGACACCGATGACTGGCCCTCCTTCCGCGGCAACCCCCAACTGACGGGCGAGGCCGCGGCGCCGCTGCGCGAGCCCCTGCGCCTGGCCTGGTCCCTCGACACCTCGGCCACCGCCGACTCGGGCCGTTACGCCGGGATCGAGTCCACCGCGGCCATCGCCGGCGACACGGCCTACGTGGGCACCCTCGATGGGCGGCTGCTCGCGGTGGGCCTCGCGGAGGGCCGCATCCTCTGGGGGTACGACGCCGCGGCCGAGATCAAGTCCTCCCCCGCGGTGGCAGGAGGCGTGGTCTACGTGGGCGACGAGGACGGCCGCCTGCACGCGGTGGACGCCGCCTCGGGCGCGGAACTCTGGCGTTTCACCGCCGGGGGCGCGGTCACCGCCTCGCCCACCGTGGCCGGGGACCGCGTCCTCGTGGGCAGCTACGACAACAACCTGTACTGCCTCTCCACCGCCGACGGCCGGCCGCTGTGGAGCGTGGCCACCGGCGGGTACGTGCACGGCGCCGCGGCCGTGGCCGGGGGTACCGCCGTCATCGCCGGCTGCGACGGGGTCCTGCGGCGGCTGGATCTGGCCACCGGACAGGAGCTGTCCTCCGTCGACCTGGGCACCTACGCGGCGGCCAGTTCCGCCGTGGCCGGCGGGCGCGCCTACCTCGGCACCTTCGGCGACGAGGTCGTCGCCGTCGACCTGGAGAACGCCCGGGTGCTCTGGCGCTACCGCCCCGCCGGAAGCAGCTTCCCTTTCTACGCATCGGCCGCCGTGGCCGGGGGCCGCGTGATCGCCGGGGGCCGCGACAGCCAGGTCCACGCCATCGACGCCGAGACCGGGGAGGCCCTGTGGGTCTTCGCCGCCGGAGGCCGCGTCGACGCCTCCCCCGTCATCGCCGGCGACCGGGTCTACGCCGCTTCCATGCGGGGCCGCCTGCACGGGCTCGATCTTGCCACGGGCGCGGAGATGTGGACCTTCGAAGGGGCCTCCGCCTTCGCCGCCTCCCCCGCCCTGGTCTCGGGCCGGCTGGTGGTCGGCGACACCGATGGCGTCCTCTACTGCTTCGCCGCCTCTTCCGTGGAGACGGAATGACCGCGACCCCTCCCACTTCCTCGATCCGCCCCGAGCCGGCCACCACCCGCCTCGACCGGATGCTCACCGACACCGACGTGGGCAGCGTCTTCGTCTCCAACTACCCGCCCTACTCCTTCTGGCGCGCCGACCGGGTGCCCGCCGCCGAGGCGGTGCTGCAGTCCGCCCCGGGCCTCACCCCTCCCGACCTCGGCCTCTACCTGCACATCCCCTTCTGCCGCAAGCGCTGCAAGTTCTGCTACTTCCGCGTCTACGTGGACCGCAACGCCGGCGAGATCCGGCGCTACCTCGACGCCCTCGGGCGCGAGATCGAGCTCTTTGCAGACCGGCCGCGGATCGACGGCCGGCCCCTGCGGTTCGTCTACTTCGGCGGTGGCACCCCCTCCTACATCAGCGCCCGGGACCTGCGCTCCCTGGCCGCCCGCGCCAAGTCCGCCATGTCCTGGGACGAGGCCGGCGAGATCGCCTTCGAGTGCGAGCCCGGGACCCTCACCGAGGCCAAGGTCGCCGCCATCGCCGAGATCGGGGTCACGCGCCTGAGCCTGGGGGTGGAGCACCTGAACGACGACGTCCTGCGCGAGAACGGCCGCGCCCATGTGAGCCGCGAGGTCTACCGGTCGATGCCCTGGATCCGCGCCGCCGGCTTCCGCCAGGTCAACGTCGACCTCATGGCCGGGCTGGTCTCCGACACTTGGGAGAGCTGGCGCGACACGGTGGAGCGCGCCGTCGATCTCGACGCCGACAGCATCACCATCTACCAGATGGAGCTGCCGTACAACACCCTCTACTCGAAGGCGATCTCCGAGGGCCGCCGGCGGGAGCTGATCCTGGCCGACTGGCGCACGAAGCGGGAGTGGCACGCCCACGCCATCGAGGCCCTGACCGCGGCCGGGTACGAGCAGACCAGCGCCTACACCCTGGTGCGCAAGGGCCGGCCGGCGGAGTTCCTCTACCGCGACGCCCTGTGGCGCGGCAGCGACATGATCGGCGCCGGGGTCTCCTCCATCTCCCACGTGGGGGGCGTGCACTTCCAGAACGCGGACCGTTGGGAGGAGTACCTGGGGGCCCTCGACGAGGACCGCCTGGCCATCGGCCGAGCCCTGCCCACCACCGCCGCGCAGCGGCTCGTGCGCGAGATGATCCTGCAGCTCAAGCTCGGGAGCATCCGCCCTGCCTGCTTCCGGGAGAAGTTCGGCGTCGACGTGCTCGCCGAGTTCGAGTCCGCCTGGGCGACCCTGGAGGACGAAGGGATGCTCACCCGCGGCCCCGAAGAGGTGAGGCTGACGCCGGAAGGGATGTTGCGCGTCGACCAGCTTCTGCCCCTGTTCTACGCACCCGAGTTCCGGAACGCCCGCTACACCTGAAGGAGTCACCTACCGTGAACCGACCTGCCGCGCCGCGCGCACCCCTCCACCGGGCCGCCGCCCTGATGCTGATGGCCCTCGCCGCCGCCGCCCCGGCCGAGGAACCACCTCCCGCCGCGGACTGGCCCCAGTTCCTCGGCCCCCACCGCAGCGGTTCCGTCGAGGACAGCGTCGCCGTGTGGCCGGCCGAGGGCCCCGCCGTCCTCTGGCGGCGGCCTGCCGGCGACGGGTTCTCCGGCATCGCCGTGGCCGGCGGCCGCGCCTTCACCCTGTGGACCGAGGGCCAGCGCGAGTACCTGTTCTGCCTGGACGCCGGCGACGGCAGCGAGCTGTGGCGCCTCGACACGGGGGGCAAGTACTTCGAGCCCCAGGGCGGCAACGGCCCGCGCAGCACCCCCTCGGTGGCCGGCGGCCACGTGTACGCCCTCGGGGCCACGGGCCGGCTGGTGGCGGTGCACGCCGCCACGGGGGAGCTGGCGTGGAGCGCCGACCTGCCCTCGACCTTCGGCGGCGGCATGCCGCGCTGGGGGTTCTCCGGGTCCCCCCTCGTGGAGGGGGACCTGCTGCTGGTGGAGACGGCGGGCGGCAAGGGCCGCGCCCTCGGCGCCCTGAACCGCTTCACCGGCGAGGTCGTCTGGAGCGCCCACAGCGACCCGGGCAGCTACAGCTCGCCGGTGGCCGTCGACCTGGCGGGCGTGCGCCAGGCCGTGTTCTTCATGCGCACCGGGCTGGTGGCGGTGGCCCCGGCCGACGGCCGCCTGCTGTGGCGCCGCGAGTGGGAGACCCCGTACGACGTCCACGCCACGACCCCCCTGGTGATCCCCCCCGACGGCGTGTTCATCTCCAGCGGCTACGACAAGGGAGCGGCCCTGGTCCGGGTCACCCGCGACGGTGACGCGTTGAAGACCGAGACGGTCTGGACCTCTCGGTTCATGTCCAACCGCATGGCCACCAGCGTCTACGCCGGCGGCCATCTCTACGGCTTCGACGGCACCATCCTCAAGTGCATCTCCGCGGCCACCGGCGCCGAGGCGTGGAAGGCCCGGGGATACGGCGAGGGCACGCTGATGCGCGCCGGGGAGATGCTCGTGGTGCTCTCCGACCGGGGCGCCCTGGCCCTGGTGCGGGCCGACCCGAAGGCCCACCAGGAGCTGGCCCGCGCCCAGGTCCTCGAGGGCAAGCGCTGCTGGACCGCCCCCACCCTGGCCGGCGGACGCCTCTTCGTGCGCGACGACCGCGAGGTCGTCTGCGTCGACCTGACCCCGGGCTGAAAGCGTGGTCACCGGGACGCACTCCGGCTCCGGCGGCAACCCGGTGACCGCCCTCTCCTCGCCCGGGGGAGACCGGTCGCCGTGACCGACCCCCTGCCGCGGCTGCGGCGCCTGCTCGCCGAGGTGCTGGAGAGCAACCCCTTCTACGGCCCGCGGCTGCGCGCCGCCGGCGTGCGCTCCCCCGGCGACGTGTCGAGCCTGGCCGACTACCGGCGCCTGCCCTTCACCACCAAGGAGGAGCTCTCCCTCGACCAGGCCCGGCACCCTCCGTACGGCACCAACCTCACCTGGCCCCTCGAACGCTACGTGCGCCTCCACCAGACATCGGGCACCACCGGCCGGCGGCTGCGCTGGCTGGACACGCAGGCCGGCTGGGACTGGTTCACGGGGTGCTGGATGGAGGTCTACCGCGGCGCCGGCGTGCGCGCCTCGGACCGCATCTTCTTCGCCTTCTCCTTCGCCCCCTTCATCGGCTTCTGGACCGCCTTCGACGCCGCCGTCCGCATGGGCGCCATGGCGATCCCCGGCGGCGGCATGTCCTCGGTGCAGCGCCTGGAGGCCCTGGCCGCCAACGACGCCACCGTCCTCGTGTGCACGCCCACCTACGCCCTGCACCTGGCCGGCGTCGCCCGCGGCCAGGGACTGGACCCGGCGGCCACGGCGGTGCGCACCACCATCCACGCCGGCGAGCCGGGGGCCTCGCTGCCGGCCACGCGGGCGCGCATCGAGCAGGCCTGGGGGGCGCGCTGCTTCGACCACGCCGGGGCCACCGAGGTCGGCGCCTGGGGCTTCGAGTGCGGGCAGCAGGACGGCCTGCACCTCAACGAGGACGAGTTCCTCTGCGAGATCCTCGAGCCGGGCACGGACCGCCCCGCCCGCGAGGGCGAGCTGGTGATCACCAACCTCGGCCGCATTGGCTCGCCCGTGATCCGCTACCGCACCGGCGACCGCGTGCGCTGGCACCAGTCCGACTCCTGCCCCTGCGGACGGAACTGGCGGCGCCTCGACGGCGGCGTCATCGGCCGCTTGGACGACGCCCTGCTCGTGCGCGGCGTCAACCTCTATCCGGGCGCCATCGAGAACGTGGTGCGCCGCTTCCCCGAGGTGGAGGAGTTCGCCGTCCACGTGCGCCGGCCGGGCGATCTGGACGAGCTGGAGATCGAGGTCGAGGTGAACGCCGGGGGGCGGGGAGCCGCCGAGGTGGTGGAGGCCCTGACGGCGGCGGCCCACCAGGAGCTGGCCGTGCGTCCTCGGGTGAGCGCGGTGGACCCGGGCCGCCTGCCCCGCTTCGAGCTGAAGGCGCGGCGCGTCACCGACCATCGAAAGGCGGACTCGTGAAGGACCGCTACGACATCGTGATCGCCGGCGGCGGTCCGGCCGGGGCCACGGTGGCGGCCCTGGTGGCCGAGGGCGGGTACAGCGTCCTGCTGCTGGAGCGCGAGCCCACTCCACCCTTCAAGGTGGGCGAGTCCCTCATGCCGGCCACCTGGTGGACCTTCCGGCGCCTGGGCCTGCTGGAGCAGCTACGGGCCAGCGCCTTCCCGAGGAAGCACAGCGTCCAGTTCTTCGGCGGCTCGGGCCGCGCCTCGGCGCCGTTCTACTTCTCCGAGTTCGATCCCGGCGAGAGCGCCGTGACCTGGCAGGTCCTGCGCAGCGACTTCGACGCCATGATGCTGGACAACGCCCGCGCCAAGGGCGCCGACATCGTGCAGGGCGCCATGGTCCTCGACGTGCTCCTCGACGGCGAGAGGGCCACGGGCGTGCGCGTCCGCGAGCCCGGCGGATCCGTGCGCGAGATCGAAGCCGCCGTCACCGTCGACGCCACCGGCCAGAGCGCCCTGCTGGCGCGCCGGCTGCAGCTGGCCGAGACCGAGCCGAACCTGAGGAAGGCCTCCCTCTTCACCCACTTCTCCGGGGCCCTGCGCGACGAGGGCATCGACGAGGGCGCCACCCTGATCCTGCACACCCGCGAGAAGGACTCCTGGTTCTGGTACATCCCCCTGCCCGACGACCGCGTCAGCGTCGGCGTCGTGGGCGACCGGGACTACCTCCTGCGCCGCGGCGGACGGCCCGACCCCCAGCGCGTCTTCGAGGAGGAGCTGGCCGCCTGCCCCGCCTTGCAGGAACGGCTCGCCCCCGCGCGGCAGATCCTGCCCATGAAGGTCACCCGCGACTTCTCCTACCGTTCCCGGCGCATCGCCGGCGACGGCTGGGTGCTGGTGGGCGACGCCTTCGGCTTCCTCGACCCCATCTACTCCTCCGGCGTGCTCCTGGCGCTGAAGTCCGGCGAGATGGCCGCCGACGCCATCGTGTCGGCCCTGGCCGACGGCGAGCCCACGGCCGAACGGCTGGGCGCCTTCGGACCCGACTTCACCCGCGGCATGGAGGCCATGCGCAAGCTGGTCTACGCTTTCTACACCAAGGAGTTCAGCTTCGCCGAGTTCCTCCAGGCCCACCCCCACTGCAAGCGCGGCCTGGTGGACGTCCTCAGCGGCAACCTCTACGACGAGCGGGTCCACGAGATCTTCGAGCCCATGGCCGGCGTCTGCCCGCTGCCGGAAGACATGTCGTTGGGGTGAGTTGAACCTTCCTAATCAGAGGGATACACCGGACAGCTTCCTTCGAGATGAAGAGGTCTACCCGAAACCTGCACGCCAGGAGATGGCAGGAGGTCAGCCCCTGATGAAGGATGAGGTCATGGCCGCCTTGTGGAAGGCCAAGGAGGATATCGCCCACGAGAACGACCATGATCTCGAACGCTTGGGCGCCATGCTCCGCGAGAGGGAGCGTGGATACGCCGGCAGAGTCGTAGACCGGACACCCTCCAGGAAGCCGGAGTGCCGGGCCGCCCACGAAGGGCGCCAAGTCTCCTGACTCAATCCTTCGCTGCTCCCCCTGCGGGGTTTCCATCGTCGGCCGTGGATGGACTTGGCGCCTGGCCAAGAAGACCCATCCCTTCGGAGGCCGCGAGCCACCCCTTTGACCCATGGATTGCTCCCATACCCAACGAGCCGGAAGGACGAGGATACTCAGCGCGCGTTTAGTTACGCGTCGGGAAGAGTCAGATCCATGAAGAGGGCTGATCCAGGCCAGCTGCGTCCAGAGTATCGCCGCGAGGATCTCGGTCCTGGTGTCCGGGGGAAGTACCATGACTCCTTCCAGTCGGGCACAAGTCTGGTTCTGCTCCACCCGGACGTTGCGAGAGCATTCCCGACGGACGAGGCCGTGAACAATGCGCTTCGATCACTCATGGATGCGGCAGAAGAATCGGAGGACTCGACCCCAAGTGGGCGTCCTTGACTCCGTGCCTCGAACAAGGGAAGAACCAGAAGGTTATGGAACCTGTCTCCCTGATCTCACTGTGACCCGCAAGCCGACCCTTCCGTGGCCCCGTGCTCTCGCCACCTGCCTCATCGCCGCGAGTCTCCTCGCCACCTTCCCCGCCCCCGCCCCCGCCCCGGCCGCGGACTGGCCCCAGTGGCGCGGTCCGGAGCGGGACGGCCGCGCCCCCGGTTTCCAGGCTCCGGCCGCCTGGCCGGACAGCCTTCGCCGCGACTGGCGCACCGAGGTCGGCGAGGGGCATGCCGGGCCTGTCGTCGTGGGCAATCGCGTGTACGTGCACGCCCGCCTCGACGATCTGGAAACCCTCTCCTGCCTGTCCCTGGCCTCGGGCGAGGTGCTGTGGCGGCGGACGAACCCGGCGCCCTACGAGATGCACCCGGCGGCGCGGGGCCACGGTAAGGGCCCCAAGTCGACGCCGGCCGCCGCGGACGGGCGCATCTTCACCTTGGGCATCACCGGCATCCTGTCCTCCCGCGATGCGGCCAGCGGAGAGTTGCTGTGGCGCTGGGACTCCGAGGGCCGCTTCCCGGCCACGGCGCCGCTCTTCGGCACCGCCACCTCTCCCCTGGTCGTCGGAGATCTCGTGGTCGCTCACCTGGGCGGTCCCGGCCGCGGGGCCCTGTTGGCGCTGGCCGCCGACAGCGGCGAGGAGCGCTGGCGCTGGGAGGGGGACGGCCCGGGGTACGCCTCCCCCGTCGTGGTGGACGCCGGCGGGCCCGTGCTCGTGACCCAGTCGGAGAGGTTCTGCCTCGCCCTCGACGCGGCCACCGGCAAGGAGTTGTGGCGCCTCCCCTTCACCACTCCGTACGACCAGAACATCGTCACCCCCGTCCTCCTCGGGCCGGGGACCGTGGCTGTCTCGGGCCTGGAGCAGGGGACACTGGCCGTCCGCTTCGACCGCGGCGAGACCGGCCTCCAGCTGCGGGAGTTGTGGCACAACCGGCAGGACTGGCTCTACATGGCCTCGCCGGTGGTCTCCGGGGGCCGCCTCTTCGGATTGACGAGGAAATACCGCGGCCGGTTGTTCTGCCTGGACGCGGACACGGGCGAGAGGCTCTGGGAAGGTCCCGGAGAGTTGGGCGACAACGCCGTCCTCGTCGACGTGGGATCCGCCCTGCTGGTGCTGACCACCGAGGCCCGCCTTGCGGTGGTCACGACGGCGCCGGAGTTCAGCCTGCTTGCGGAGTACCGCGTGGCCGAGAGTCCCACCTGGGCCCACCCGGCCGTGGCCGGCGAGCGGTTTCTCGTGAAGGACAGGACCCATCTCGCCTGCTGGCGGCTGCCCGCCGAAGGCGGGGAGGCCGCGCCCTGAGATGCCAGCGGCTGCCGCCTGAATGGACCGCCTTCGCCCCGTCCTGCTCCTCGACGTGGACGGGGTCATCCTCGACAACGAGCGCTGGGAGGAGGAGTCCGCGCGGCTGGGCGGTCCGGCCCTGGCCTCTCTGCTGGGAGGCGATCCCGGGGCGTGGGCGGCCCACCAGGAGAGGGTCTGGCAGGAGGTCTGGCGGCGCGGCTGCCGCGAGTTCCGCGGCGACGCGGGGCTCCGCGGGCTCAACCTCTCCCGCTGGTGGGACCGGGTCGAGGCGGAGTGGATCGCGGAGGTGTGCGCGGTCGTCGGCGTCGAGGCTCCGGAGACGTTCGAGGAACGGGTCGATGTCGCGGAGCGGGCAACGGTTCACATCCTGGAGAACACGGAAGGCATCTTCCCCGGGGCCGCCGGCGCCATCGAGGAACTATCCGGCCGGTTCGAGATCCACATGGCGTCGGGGAACCCCTCCTTCGTCGTCGAGACGGTCCTGCGCAGGCTGGGGGTGAGAGACCGGGTCGGGAGACCTTTCGGCTCCGACCTGGTCGGCTGCCAGAAGGGAGCCTCGCGATTCTATCAGGCCATCCTCGAGGCGGTGGAAGTCGTACCTTCCCGTGCGGTCGTGGTGGACGACGGTGAGGAGCCCCTCGCCTGCGCCCGCGCCATCGGCCTGAGAACGGTCAAGGTGGGAGGCCCGCCCTCGGACGAGTTCGATCTGAGGGTGAGCTCGCTCGCCGAACTGCCGGATGTCATTTCGGAGGTCGTGTTGGAGAACCTCTCCCTGAGATGAGCAAACCCACGACGAAACTGCTGCGTGTAGGGGAGTATGCTGCGGAGGTGGAAGTGGAGCTGATCGAAGGGAGCGCAGGATGGCCGCCCTATCTGACCGTGGAGGACGCCGACAAGCTGGATGATGTTCGTGTGGCTCTGAGGGTTGGCGACCTGGAGCACGCAGCCCGGATGGCCCGGGTATTCCGCCTGACTCCCATTGAGGCGTGAGCCCCCCGGGCTCTACTTGGCTCCGCTGGTTGTCGCCGGCGGGCGCCTCTTCGGGTCGTCCACGGAGTATCCGAGAGCTCGAACTCCTGGATCAGCAGTCCAAGCCCAAGTCCGATTCCTCGACCGGCAGCCCCCGGAGGACATCTGATCACGAGGTATGCCGGTGACGACTCTCACTGGCCCTCGGACGGACAGGCATCCTGCCGGAGGGTCTTCTCGTCGCAGCCAAGAGCCGCGCCCGCGGCCGTCCACGTTCCGTACTCTTCCTTGGCCCAATTGGCCAATCGCGTCTGAAACCACCGGATACGGTCGCGTCGCGTACCGGTGCCGAGAATGCCCCCATCGTCCGGCGGCACGGCGACTGTCCACTGCGTCCACTCCTCAAGCGCATGGGAGATGCTTCCGTCGGTATCCTGGGCGGACCACCAGGCCATCAGCAGAACCGCCAGCCGCTGCAGGTCGCGGAGATTCCCCGGCAACTCACTCCGTGCAAGGGCCAGCTCGAGTTCGGAGTTCCAAGGCGCATCGAGGGGGAGACTCGGCTGCTGGCGCAACTCTCGCCACACCCTCCCCCAATCCTCCGCGACGTCGTCGCTGCATTCGCGCAGCGGTGGAATCTCGACTGCGAGGTGGCTGATCCGATCGTAGAGGTCCGGGTCCAGGCGCTCCCGGAGATCGGACACCTCGAGGTTCGATGCGCAAACCAGCTCGACATCCACGCTCTTCTCCTCGTCGCTGCCGAGGGGCCGGAAACGACGCAGGCGGCCCTGGAACACCCGCACGAGCTTGCGCTGCGCGGACCTCGGAAGATCCTGAACCTCATCGAGGAACAGAATTCCCCCGTCCGCCTCCTCCAGCAATCCGGCGCGATCGCTCTCGGCGCCCGTGAAAGCGCCCCTCCGGTGTCCAAAAAGCATGCTCTCGGCCAGCGAGGAATCGAGACCGCCGCAAGGAACGGTGACGACCCCCTGCCGCATCTTCAAGGTCGCGACGAGCGTCTCGACGATCCGGGTCTTTCCTGTGCCGCGCTCGCCGAGAACGAGGAGGGGGGCGCCCGCCACCCTGGCGTAGCGGGCCAGCCGCTCGAACGCGGCCAGCCGGGCCGGGGACCGCGCCTCGGGCTCGTACACGGCGAGGCCGGGTTCCGCGTGTCCGACCTCATGCACCTCGGACAGGTAGGTCGTGACCGGGAACTCAACGGGGTCGATGCGGGCGCGTCTCGTCTCCGGGTTGTACTGGGATGACCAGAGCCGCGTATCCGGCGGGAACGCACCTCCTGCATGCAGGATGATCCACACTGCGTGCATGGCCGGAGTGCCGGGCGAAACGTTGATGTGCACCTGCCCGCATCCGCGCAGATGGGGCAGGACGCCGTCGCGCACCGCGGTGTAGACTTCGGAGTGCCGCGTTGGGTCCTCCACGGGCAGCTCCAGCATCTCGATACCGGGCAGGGGCGTATCCCGCGGCGGCTCGGGCGCGTGCCCCTCCTGCACCAAGTACAACACCTGCGCGATCCGGACCCTGCGGTTGTGGAGCGCCTTGAGGGCGCGCTCGAGCACTTCGAAGCCCGCCCGTTCCGAGTGCCAGCAAACCAGCGTGGGAGCCGCGCCCTTCATCGGGATCGGTCTTGGCCTCGAACGACGACCGCGGCCCCCCCGACTTCCTCTGCCACCCGGCGGGCGTCCGGGATCTCCTCCGGGGACCGAACCGCTACCACGAGCTTCCCGTCCGGCTGCTTGAACACGGGAGGCTCGTACGGAGTCGGCTTCGCCTTCCTGCCGACCGCTGCCCGCGAGGCTGCCTTCGCCCTGGATTCACTTGCAGAGGACCGCTTGCGGGTCCCCGGCCCGCCGGCTGCAGGCCGCATGACTTCCTTCGCCTTCGGATGCAGCTCCGGCGCTCGAACGAGCCACCGGCACTCCAGCTCGTGGGCGGCGTGGCCGGGTTGCGGCAGGCCGTTGCCAGGCGGGAGATCCGGGGCCGGGGCTCTCAGATCGAGCGCCGACGCGGCCGTCACCGCGTCAAGATCGACTGGAAGCCGAGGTTTCACGTCGCGCTCATGCAACTGGTTCTCGTGCCAGACGCGCACATCTCCGGCCACCTCGCCCAACGCCGGTGCCGTGCGCAGCTCCCACGCCGCCTGGCTCGACCATCCTTCAAGGCGCATCCTAAGCTCTTCGGCCCGCTCGTCTTCGAGCCGCAGGCCCAGCTCAAATCCCTCGTCGAGCCCTCGCTTCTCCAAGTTCGCCGACATGACCAGCGCCCGGCCGGAGTCAGCCCACAGCGCCTTTGCGTGCAGCCACTTGAAGCCGAGCACCCGGGCGCCCGCCTCCGCGAGGGCGACGAGAGCCGGCATGACCTGCGGCCTCACCCGCGCCAGTACCGTTACCGAGAAGCCCTGGCGCGCACGAGCACCGAGACGCTCTACCACCGGATGGCCGGCGTCCCATCCGAAACTGGCGACGGCGAGTTCCCGGGAGGCGCTGTCGATGAGATCGATGGCCTCCTCCCGCAGTTGCGTGACCGAAGACGTAGTTGCCCGGATGTGCGGGGACGGCGCCGGATGGTCGACGCGGCCGAGGGGTTTCACCGCACGGAAGTTCGGTGGCTCCACGAACTCGTGCTCCGCACTCTCCCACAGCGCCCATCGAACGATCACCGCAGCCTCCTTCACCTCGGCCGGCGTCAACTCGACGGCCAGCTCCTCGTTCCGCTCCAGCGCTTCCCGCGTGAGGTTGGCCGTCAGCAGGAGCCCCGCCGGCCTCTCTTCGGGGTCGACCAGGATCATCTTGGCGTGGAAGTGCGATGCGGATCGGATGAGCACGTAACCGCCGAGACGATTCAGCATGCTCTTGTGCTGGGCGAGCACTTCCTGATGGAACTCCCCGCCGCGGGGCTCGCTGCCGAGGCGTGCTTCCGAGGCGAGCATCACGTACACCCGCACGCCGTTCTTCGCGGCCTCCATGATCGCGTCTTCGACCTCGCGGTCGGCGAGCAGAAAGCTGGAGACGACGACCTTCTTTCTTGCGGAGGCCAGGAGATCGGTGACTCGCCTTCTCAATTCGCCGCCTTGTCCCGATATGTGAACCGTGCCGCCATGTTCGGGCCCGCTGGCGGACTCTCGTTTGCGTGATATCCACGTGGGAGGAAGTCGAAAGGACCGTTGGTCGATCACGCGGGTGTACTGCTTCGTCCAGGTATCCATCACGGTCTCCATCACAGGTTCCAATCCTCGGCGGCGGCGAGGTGCCAAGCTCGCGGTTCGGGGCGGGTTGTCCCCGGCTTCCAGGATTCGCGGAAAAGTTCAGTTCGAGTCGGGAGTTCAACTTCGTGCCGGTCGAAGGGGTCTGCTGCTTTCTCGCCCCAGTTCGCATAGTGTTCGGTCGTGGCGTACTCCCGGATACGCTCCTTCAGGCGCCACTCAGCCCACGATTGCGCGTCGGCCGCCGATTCAGCCATGATGGAAACCCCGGTAATGGTGAGGGACTCGAACCTCCCGTAGTCAGGAATCATGGGGGAATCGAACTCAAGATCTCTGGACATGGACTCGCGCTCGGTGTCGTTGGTCTCGTCGAAGGTGACGCGCAGTTCCTGTCTGTCCATGTCCCACCACTCCATGAGAGCTTGCTGTTCAAGGAGGGTGAACCTGATCTGATCCAGAGACATGGGAGGCGCCTCCAGTTCGGATGACACCTGCTTCCCATCCAGGGTTCCGGTGAGCTGCAGTCGACCTTCGCCGACGCTCCAACGCAACCGCAGCCCTCCATCGACGGCCTCTGCTTGTCCTTTCAGTTCATCGATACGAACCACCGTGGTATCTTGGGCCGCGGGCTTGACGGGTTCTCCGGCGATATCGCGCAGCCAACCCGGCACAGGCACCGGCCGCCTATCGCTTTCCTGCTCCTTACCGCGAAGC